>JAZOOX010000033.1:0-48095 GCA_045655245.1 Clostridia bacterium
ATGACTCGACACGTGGTTACGGGATATTTATTGAAAACATGCTAGCGGAGGCAGAGAAAATAAAATAATGGACAACAGAAACACTCACTATTTTTGGTGGGTGTTTTTGTCTAAAAACTTTAATAATTTTTTAGACAAAAAGCGAAAGTAAACTTTTTGAGAAAATAAATTAACCAAAAAGGTTGACAAAACAAAATTTGTATGTTATAATGAGCTTGTGATTTGAAAAATCATAATTAGGAGGTTACAAAAATGATTACTGCTTTTGGAAAATTTTTGCGTATTCTAAGAATGGATAACGGAGAAATTTTAAAGACTATGGCTGAAAAACTTGAAGTTACATCTTCTTTTCTTTCAGCAGTAGAGAACGGCAAGAAAAAAATTCCCGGGGATTGGGCAGAAAAAATCAGCAATTTATATTCATTATCCAATGAGAAGATTATCGAATTGCAAAATGCCATAAGCGAAACAAATGAATGTGTTGAAATTGGACTCGCAAACCTCAATTTCAAGCAAAGAGAATTAGCGTTTTCATTTGCCCGCAAGTTAAATGGCTTTAATGATAACGAATTGCAAAAGTTATGGCAGATTTTAAAGGAGGACAAAAACTGATTTATGGCAAATGTGGTTGCACAAGGTATATCAAGAAAAAAGATAAGAGCTTTTACCAAATATGTTCGTGAATTATGTGGAATGACAGACCGTATGTATTTCCCGGTAGTGGAATTTCTTGAAATCATTCTGCCGAATTTAATTGATGATTTTACATATGAGATAATTGAGTATTCAGAAATGCCGGATAAAGAGGGCGAAACTATCCCAAGTCTTAATACAATTAAAATTCGTGAAGATGTTTACGAAAAAGCTACTCAGGGTGACGGCAGAGCAAGATTTACAATTTTACACGAAGTCGGACACTTGCTTATGCATGATAATGATAGAGTTGCACTTTGTAGAAAATCAGACAAAGCTCCTTTAAAAGCTTATGAAGATCCCGAATGGCAGGCTGATGTTTTTGCCGGAGAACTTTTGATAGCGGAACATCTTGTCAAAGGTATGAGTGTAAATGAGATTGAAATTCGTTGTGGTGCTTCTCATGCAGCAGCAGAGTGTCAATATAAACAAATAAGGAGGTAGCTGAAATGTTTAGTATCAGTTTTACTTGAAAAAAGAAAAAACACATTAGAAAAGTTGCTGGTAACAACTAATCAATGTGTTTCATCACGGATATGCTGAAAGCATACCTATTAACTGTAGTTATATTTTAGCATATTCGTGAATCAAAATCAATACTTTTGGGGAATTTTCTTCTCAAAAAACGAAAAAATTATTTGTAGGAGGTTATTTTTGATTCATGAATAACAAAAAATTTAATAATTATGATGTATTCCATGCTTCTCTTGTTGAAAATGCAGACTTTGGGCTATATTGAATTGCCTGTAATAAAAACAAGCGATAAATTGCCGGAAAAGGTTGTAACATTTTCAAAAGCAATGTCAAAATCATGGTCGGATTTCGACTGTTGGATTGTGTTTTACGAGCACGACAAAGAATTTGAAAGGCTTTGGAATAACCCAAAACAGTATTTGGACAAGCTGAAGAAATTCAAAGGTGTTATTTCTCCGGATTTCAGTTTGTACCGAAATATGCCGCTTGTGATGCAGATGTGGAATACATATCGAGGCAAAGCTTTAGCTGTGTGGTTGCAGAACAATGATGTTGAAATCATACCCAATGTAAGATTTGGAGACGAAAGAACCTTTTCTTTCTGCTTTGACGGGGTAGAAGAAAATAAGGCTGTTGCAATAGGTACACATGGTTGTATCAAACGCAAAGAGGATAAAATATTCTTCAAAGTAGGTCTTGCCCGAATGGTGCAAAGGCTGTCGCCTAAAACCATAATAGTTTATGGCAGTGCACCCGACAATATTTTCAAACCCTATAAGGATATGGGTATCAACATCATAGCTTTTGAAAGCGAATTTTCAAAGTCCAGAAAGCAGGTGACTGCTTAATGGGTGCAGGAAAATCAGGAAATTTCGGTAATACCAAAGGCAATAGTTTAGATGCCCTAAGCAATCTGCTGACTGCCGCATCGCTTATTCCGGGGTTGGATACTTTTACGAACTTGGCATCTATACCTGTTGACCTTGCAAGAGGAGATTTTCTTTCAGCAGGACTTAGTGCTGTAGGTGTAATTCCGGTTGTTGGTGAAGTTGCAGATACTGCAAAACTTGCTAAAATGGCAGATAAGGCTGCAGATGCCGCCAAAGTTGCAGATAGAATATCAGATGCAGCAAAAGGTGTAAAAAGAATTTCGCCATCAAAGTTAACACAAACTCATAAACTTACATTGAGTAAAAAGCAATATAGTAATCTTGTGGAAAGTATAAGAAAAAATGGGATTACTGAACCAATCAAGTATGTTGAGTATAAAGGTACAAAGTATGTTGTTGACGGACATCATAGACTAAGAGCGGCAAAACAACTTGGATTAGATAAAATTCCAACACAAAAGGTTTCGTTGCCGTACAAAGGCTACAAGACCGTTAATGATTTACTTTGGTTTGATTAAACAGAAAGGGGGACTAATCTTGATATATATTACAGGTGATACACACATTCCGGTTGATATCGGGAAGCTTTCTACAAAGCGTTTTCCCGAGCAGAAAGAAATGACTAAAAGTGATTATGTAATCATATGTGGTGATTTTGGTGGTGTATGGGATGGTAGTAATGAAGAAAAATATTGGATAAAGTGGCTTAAAAGTAAGAATTTCACAACGCTTTTTGTTGATGGAAATCATGAAAATTTTGATATGCTCTATAATCTCCCAACAGTGGAATTTTGCGGTGGTATAGCACACAAAGTTGATGATGGAATATATCATTTGATTAGAGGCGAAGCATACAACATTGACGGAAAGAAATTCTTTGTATTTGGTGGAGCAAGTTCGCACGACAAAGAACGTCGAACTGAAGGGAAAAACTGGTGGAAAGATGAACTGCCGAGCGAACATGAATACAGGAATGCAGAAAACACTCTGAAGAAAAATGATTTAAAATTTGACTATATCATAACACATTCTGCCCCGACATCTGTTCAAACAGAAATCGCTTCCACATACGAAATTAACGAACTCACAGAGTTCTTAGAAAAGATAAAGAATAATGTGGCTTGTAAAAAATGGTTTTTTGGACATTATCATCAGGACAAGTGTATTGACAAAAAATATATTGCAATATTTGACTCAATTTACAAAATATAAAATCAAAGGCAGGATGAAAGTCCTGTCTTTTTTGTAACAAAACTTGTATAACTTTTATTACAAAGTGTGGCTCTCCGATCGTACAAATTCGGGAGTCCGATAATACACTACATACAAAAATTTGAAAAGAAATGAGATTTCCGTCATGATTTCCTTCATTTCCCTCATTATTACCTTCAATTTCGGGCTTATTTCCTTCAAGATTTCAAAAATTGAAAAAATGTTGTCCCCTATTGACAACACTCGTGAGCGGCAGCCCCATTATTCAGGACGGGAAACTAATCGGTGCGGTGACCCACGTTTTTGTGAATGACCCGACCCGCGGGTACGGCGTGTTTGTGGAGAATATGTTGAATGAGATGAAATAAAGCCATTGCCTTTTGACGACGGGTTTGTTTTTCAGAAGTGTTGTCTGTATTGCAACAAGAGAAGAAGTACCCCTTGGGGTGCTTTTTTCTTGCGATTTTTCGTTATGGGAGGTAATTGACAATCTTAAAAATCTGTTGTATAATGTAAAAAAATAAGGAGGATGACAAAATGAACACTTGCGCACAACTTTTCATCGACGATTTAAAAGCCAAAGATTTCAATTTTGACGTACACGAACCCGAAGCCGACCTGACCATTGTTTCCCTGCCCTTCAGCGGAAAGACCGTCAATATTTTCTTTAACGGCGAGAACGGCACTTATCTGTCGTTATACATGAAGTACGAAAGTATCCCCGAAGAAAAATTGGTCGATGTTATCATCGCCTGTAACGAGCTGAATACCGAGTACAAATGGGCGACTTTCTACGTAGACAAGGACCGCGACCTGATGATCCATGACGATGCGATCCTGTCTGTGGGTAATGCAGCAGCAGAAGCCTTTGAAATTATGGCTCGTATTATTAAAATCGCGGATGATGTAAAGCCGACCATTATGAAGGCCATCTACGCATAAAGCTGAGGGGAGTTCAACACAAGGGGTTTAACTTCCACCGACTCCAATTTTCGGCTCATCGCACTACGATGGGCCGTTTTTACTATTTAAAAAGGATGAAAACCAATGTACAAGATTAAAATCAGCATTTTTATTCGGAGCCTGAACGCCGTCAGCGACTACGAAAAAAAGAAGGGGAGCAAGTTTTGGGAGGACTTGTCGGCAAAAGTTACCGAAAAAACGGGGCTCCAGACTGCGTTTAACGGCGGAGCGTTTGTCCGCTCGGCAGAATTGACTTCCCAGCGTTCGGCAGGCTACTTCCGTGAAGCAATGAACACCGTCCTGCCCCAACTGCTGGAGGGGCAGGCGTTAGACTCGGTGGTGGTCACCGTCACCGAAAAGGAAACCTTTGGCACGGCGCAGGAGGCACCTGCGGCCTCTGCACCCGCCCCCGACCATAGCCTTTACGGGCGGGTAGGAGTGCTCAAACAGCTGAAGGACGGACTGTTGTCCAAGATCCGCGGTCAGCGCCACGCCGTAGACGAGGTGGTGCGGGGTGTGTTTGAAAGTGAACTCTTTGCCGCCCATAACGAAAAGCGAAAAGGCCCTCTTGCCACCTTCCTGTTTGCAGGACCTTCGGGGGTGGGCAAGACCTTCCTTGCAGAACAGTGCGGGGAACTGTTGGGGCGCAAGACCCTGATCGTGGATATGAGCGAGTACTCGGACAACCTTGCCAACGGCAAGTTCAACGGCAACCACGGCGAGGCGGCGGTGGTGACGGGGTTTGTCCGTGAACATCCTGACGGGATCATCGTTTTTGACGAGATTGAAAAGGCGCATATTAACACCATCCACCTCTTTTTACAGATTTTAGACGCGGGACGGTTGATGGACCATCAAATTAAAAAGGAAGTCTCCTTCCGCAACAATATAATCATAATGACCACCAATGCAGGTCGGGATTTATACGATGATACCACCGTTTGTGATCTGTCCATGACCCCGCGAAGTGTGATTTTGGAAGGTCTGCGCTCGGATAAGGATGCCCGTGGCGAACCCTTCTTCCCCGAGTGTATTGTGACCCGTATGGCAAACGGGAACGTGATCCTGTTCAATCATTTAGAACCCTACGCCCTGATGCAAATCGTCCGTGACGAGATCGCTTTGCAGGTGTGTTTGTTCGAGCAATCGGCAGGGGTCAAGGTGGAATACTCCCCCGAGCAACTGTCGGCTTTGGTCTTGTATAACGGTGGCGGAATCGCCGACGCCCGCACCCTGCGGGGGTTGGCGCGGAGTATCCTGGTGCGGGAATTGCAGGAGGTTGTGATGCAGCTCCATACCCGCGGCGCCGATGCGGTCAACGGTCTAAAAACGGTCAATATCACTGTCAACACCCGCAATGCAGGGGAGGCGGAAAACCTCTTTGTCTGCCGTGAAAAGATGTACGCTGCTGTATTCGCCAAGGATGAAAAAGAACTGTTCACCAACGGCGAGGAGATGCAGTTCGAACTCTTTACCGACGGCGACCTGTTTAAGCGCAGGGTCCGCGGCGTTACCGACTGTGTTTTGATCGACCCCTTGCTGGGTGCCGAGGGGATCGAACAGCTCCCCAACGACGTGGACGATCTGGACTCGGACGGAATGCGGATGTTTGCCTACCTGCGGGAATTTACACCCGAGATTCCCGTTTATATTTTAGACACCGACCCCCAAGCGGCACGTTCCTTTGACACGCTTTTGGCAAAGGGCGCAAGAGGGGTCATTGCCTGTGACCCTTCCGCAAAAGACGATTTTGGCAAAGCTTTGAAAGAACTGGCTTTTGCCGCAATGATCAACAACGCCGTCTTTTCTTTGGGACGGTCGGGCAAGGTGCTGAATTTTAACTTCGCCCAATATATCATCGATGATTCCTGTGCCGTGCTTTCGGCAGAAAAACTGCAGTTGCGGAGTGCTCCCCGCGGCGCAGACAGCAAGACCATCGCCCAAAAAGGCGAAAACAACAACCTGAAATTCAAGGACATCATCGGTTGCAAAGCCGCAAAAGAAGCTTTAAGTGACTATGTAAAGATGCTCAACGACCCCCGTTCCATTGCCCTGTCGGGGAAGAAAATGCCCAAAGGTGTCCTGCTCTATGGTCCTCCCGGAACAGGTAAGACCATGCTGGCAAAAGCCATGGCAAACGAATGCAACGCCACCTTTATCCCCACCTCGGCGACCGCTTTCTTCGGCTCGCTGGTGGGCGAGACCGAACGGAATATCCGCGAGATTTTCAAACGGGCACGGCGGTACGCACCTTCGATCATCTTTATCGACGAGGTGGATGCCATCGGCCGTAAGCGCACGGGCGGGATCGGCTCGGTGCATAACGAGGATGCCCTGACCACCTTCCTGGCAGAAATGGACGGCTTTGTTGCTGACGAAAAACGCCCCGTATTCATCCTGGCGGCAACCAACTACGGCATCGATGAAAGTAATGAGCGGTCGCTGGACGCCGCATTCGTCCGCCGCTTTAACGACAAACTCTTCATCGATCTGCCCGATACCGACGAGCGGTACGAATTTTTGGTCGCCTGCCTGAAAAAACACGGCATCCACTTCGGTGCCGACCACGAAAAGATTTTGAAGAATATGGCGGCGCGTACGGGCGGTATGAGCAACGCCGACCTGGATATGATGCACGGCCAGTTCGTGCGGACGCTGGGGGACAAAGAACCCGACAGCAACGCCTATATGAACGCCCTTGACCGCTTCCGTTTTGGTGAGGTCAATCAAATGGATCCCGACCACCTGCGTCAGACCGCTTGTCACGAGGCAGGCCATGCGTTGGTCTGCAAACTTTGCGGCATTACCCCGTCTTTCCTGACCGTGGTCTCCCGCGGGAACTACGGCGGGTTTATGGAAAGTGCAGGAGAAGCCGAGCGCGGCACCCTGACCTTCAACCAGCTGATGGATCGGGTCTGTCGCTGTCTGGCGGGTCGGATCGCCGAAATCGAGGTTTACGGCGCTGATGCAGGGGTTAACACGGGCGCCTCTTCCGATTTGGCAAAGGCGCGGCACTTCATCCAAAAGAGCCTTGAGGATTTTGCCATGGGCGAAAAGATCTTCTTAAAAGACCCCGACTTGGTAGAGGCTGAAAAGTTGGCGCAAAAACAGTACGCCCGTACGGCGGAAATGATTCGTACCCACCGTGACGTACTGGATAAACTCACCGATTTGTTGGTGGAAAAGAAGAGCTTGGACAGTACCCAACTCACCGCCTTTTTTGAAGAACATGACATTTAAAAAAAGCACCCTTCGGGGTGCTTTTGTTTTATAAAAGTGTGCGAATGGTATCGGGGGCAAAATCGTCCGAATTTCTGTGGGCGTCATAGGCGGGCGTTAAGGTCGGGTCAGGATCAAAAAGTACTGCGGTTTTATGGTAACACAAGAAGCAAAAATCTTCAAAAAATTTCGTCTACCCTATTGACAAACACGAACAAATGTTCTAATATAATTGAGAGAATAAGTGAGGTAATGCTTATGTCAACGATTCGAAAGCAATACATACTGCGGCTTTTCGGTCGCGTTTTGGTACTGGTGACCTGTGGGGTTTTGGCGTTCGTCCGCCCCGAGTCCTTTTCGGTCTTGTATGGGATGAACTTTTTTAAGGAATTTTCCTTACTGCATTTGTTGTGGCTGATTTGGATGGGGGATATGATTTTGCAGATTCTTCCCATTAAGAGCCGGATTCCCTTGGGTTCGCAAAAACTCTTTGCCAATCGGTTCCGACCCATCCGTGACAAGGTGAATATCAAAACGGTGCGGGAACACGTTGCCCGAATGAGCGAAGCGGCGTTTGGGGTAATGGTGCTTTGGTGTCTGCTTATTGCCGCCATCGGTTTTTTGTATTTTTGGGGCGTGATTGACAAACTTACGCTGTTTATGATTTCACTGGTCTTTTACGTTTGCGATTTGGTCTGTGTCCTGATCTGGTGTCCCTTCCGTCTGATGTTGAAAACCAAATGTTGCACCACCTGCCGCATCTTTAACTGGGATCATCTGATGATGTTTTCGCCCCTGCTGTTTGTGGGCGGATTTTATGCCTGGTCACTGTTTGCCGTGGCGGCGTTGGCGTTTTTGGTATGGGAACTTTCCGTTCTCGTTTATCCCGAACGATTTTGGGAAGTAACCAACACGGCGTTAAAATGTTCGGAATGTACCGACAAACTCTGCACTCAATACTGCAAAAAACTCCGTTGAAAAAGAAAAAATTCCTTGCATTTGGGAAAATCATATGGTATAATATGGAAAAAAGGAAAGGAGTGTAAAATCTTGGAGGAAACAATGCGTGTTTACATTGCAGAAGATATGTTAGAATACCAGGAATTCTTACGCGACCAAGTAGAGCGGTTGCCCTTTGCCAAGGTGGTCGGGGTGGCGCAGAGCGGTCAGGTCGCATACGAAGAAATCCTTGAGATAAAGCCCGATGTGGTATTATTGGATATTATCCTGCCTTTCCGTGATGGGTTAAGTGTTTTAGAGGGTCTGAAACTGAGCTGCGGCAACAATTTTCCGAATGTTTTTATGTGCACCGCTTTGGGGGACGATTACCATGTCCGCCGTGCCATGAATCTCGGCGCAAAAGGCGTTTTTGTCAAGCCGGTAGATACCGATGCACTTTGTGCGCGGTTGCAACGGTTGCAGGACAGCCGTACGGGAAAAGACCAGGAAGTGGCCGAGGAGGTCGGCCGTCAACGGACGGAGGAGCGTTTGACCAAGTTGATCCACAACATTGGTGTTCCTGCGCACATTAAGGGATATCAGTACTTACGAACTGCGATTTTGATGGTGGCAAAGGATATGGAGGTCATCAACTCGGTGACGAAAGTGCTTTATCCCGAAGTTGCCAGACAGTATAAAACCACACCTTCCCGTGTAGAGCGTGCCATCCGTCACGCCATCGAATCGGCCTGGGACCGCGGTGAGCCGGAAACGCTGAACGATATTTTCGGATACACCGTTTCCAACGCCAAAGGGAAGCCGACCAATTCGGAGTTTATTGCTTTATTGGCGGATCGTATGCGGTTGGAAAACCACGGCGCATAAAAAACAGCCTTCGGGCTGTTTTTTATTTTACAAAAAGACTTCCTTTTTTTGTCGAAGGGTGGTATAATGATATGAAAAGGAAGTGAAATCATGAAAAAGGAGACTCTGACCCAATCTTACGAAGAGACCCAAGCCTTTGCCGCAACCTTTGCCCAAGAACTGAAGGCGGGGGATACAGTGGCGTTTTTTGGCGACCTCGGCGCAGGAAAGACCGCTTTTGCAGGGGGCGTTGCCCGCGGTCTCGGCATTACGGGTCCCGTTGCCAGTCCCACCTTTACGTTGGTGCAAGAGTACCGCGGCGGACGGATTCCCCTTTATCATTTTGATGTCTACCGTCTGGGCGGTCCCGACGGGTTGGAGGACATTGGCTTTTACGAGTATATCGAGGGGGATGGGGTTTGCCTGATTGAATGGTCGGAACTGATTGTGTCCGAGTTGCCTGAAAACTGCTATCGTGTAACCATCACCCGTGTTTCGGACACACAACGGCAGATTTGTATTACAGGAGGGCGTTTATGAATATTCTGGCCTTGGATACTTCGTCGATTACGGCGGGGGTTGCCCTTTGGCGGGACGGCGTTCCCGCGGCGCAACTGGTGGTACAAAACCAGCGCACCCACTCCCGCAATCTGTTGCCCATGGTGGATGCGGTCCTTTCCTTTTGCGACTGTACCATAGACGATATTGATTTGTTCGCCGTAGGCGACGGTCCCGGGTCCTTTACGGGACTTCGCATTGGCGTTGCAACGGCAAAGGCCTTTGCCCATGCCGCACAAAAGCCGCTTTTGGGGGTTTCGATTTTAGACGGGTTCGCCGCAGCGTGCGCTTTCCCCGACGGGGTGATCTGCCCCTTGCTGGATGCACGCCGTGACCAGGCGTACACCGCCTTTTACCAAACCGATTCCCTTGGGAATGTGGTGGAAAAGACCGAACCCCAAGCCCTTGCTCTGACCGATATTTTAGACCGACTGTCGGGAAAACGGGTGCTCTTCACAGGAGACGGACTGCCACGATTTGAGGAACAGATTCGGCAGCAGATGGGGGAGAACGCCCTGTTTGCACCTCCTTACCTGCGGGTTAACGCCATCGGGGGGATTGCCGCACTGGCGGCACAATGCCCTGAAAAAGCAGGTTCCTACGGGATTCTGACGCCCAAATACTTCCGTCCGTCACAAGCGGAGCGGGACTTACAAAATACCAAGGAAAAGAGGGATTGACCATGCTTCCGAGACGGGACAAAATCAACTATTATCTGGATATTGCCGAAACGGTACTTCAACGGGGTACCTGTCTGCGCCGTAACTTTGGTGCGATTGTAGTCAAGAATGACGAGATCGTATCCACCGGTTACACAGGCGCACCCCGCGGCCGCAAAAACTGCAGTGACCTGGGCTATTGCATCCGTGAGAAACTGGCGATTCCGCGAGGCGAACGCTACGAGCTTTGCCGCTCGGTCCATGCGGAAGCCAACTGTATCATCAGCGCTTCCCGCCGGGATCTGCTCGGCTCGACTTTATACCTGGTGGGACGGGACAAAAAGACGGGGGAACTGGTGGAAAACACCAACTCCTGCTCGATGTGCAAACGAATGATCATCAACGCAGGGATCGAAACGGTGATCGTCCGTAACACTCCTGACGAGTACACCGTGATCCGGGTCGAGGACTGGATTTTAAACGACGAGTCCTTGGACGGCGTTCGGGGATACTGATTTTGACAAAACGGAACGCTTGTGGTATACTGATTCCAACAAGCATGAAGGAGACGCTAAAATGGAAGAAAACAAACCTATCATATTCAGCGGGGTACAGCCCAGCGGGGCGCTGACCCTGGGGAACTATATCGGTGCCATCCGCAACTGGGTGTCCTTACAGGACGATTACCGTTGCCTTTTCTCGGTGGTCAATCAACACTCGATCACCGTCCGCCAAAACCCTGCGGAACTCCGTCGCAAGACGGTAGAACTGCTGGCCCTTTATATGGCTTGCGGCATCGACCCTGAAAAGAGTCTGATTTTTTACCAATCCCATGTGCCCGAACACGCTCAGCTGGCCTGGGTGCTGAATTGTCACACATATATGGGCGAACTGTCGCGAATGACCCAGTTTAAGGACAAGTCCGCCCGCCACGAGGACAACATTAATGCAGGCCTCTTTACCTACCCTGTTTTGATGGCGGCAGATATTTTACTGTATCAGACCGAGCTGGTCCCCATCGGCGCTGACCAAAAACAGCATTTGGAACTGGCACGGGATATTGCCGCTCGGATGAACGGTCTTTACGGAGATATCTTTAAGGTGCCCGAACCCTTTATCCCCAAGGTGGGCGCTCGTATCATGAGTCTGCAGGAGCCGGAAAAGAAAATGTCCAAGTCCGACCCCAACGAAAACGCCTGTATCACCATCTTAGACCCGCCTGATGTAATCATGCGCAAAATCAAACGCGCCGTTACCGACTCCGAAGCGCTGGTAAAGTATGATGAAAGCCGTCCCGGCGTCGCCAACTTGATTAGCATCCTGTCTGCCGTTTCGGGCAAGACTGTTGCCGATATCGAAGCCGCGTTTGAAGGCAAGGGCTACGGCGACTTTAAGGTTGCGGTTGCCGAAGCGGTCATTGCCTGCTTAGAACCGATTCAAAAGCGCTACAACGACCTGCTTGCCAACAAGGACTATCTGGCACAGGTTGCCGCCGACGGTGCCGACAAGGCCCGTCGCATTGCCCACCGTACATTGGATAAAGTGTATCATAAGGTCGGCTTTGTCAGATAATAAACGAAAGCCGTCCTCGATTCACCGGAAGGGAGATACAAATGCTGAACTTTGATATGGGCTTGTTACAAACCGCATTTGCTTTTGCGGTCGCCTTTTTGATTTGCTTTCTGACCGTCCCCGGGGTTATGGTACTGGCCAAGCGCATCGGCGCAATGGACATTCCGAAAGACTGCCGGCGGATGCATACCGAGCCGATCCCACGTTTGGGCGGTTTGGCGATCTATATCGGCTTTTTATCCGCCGTTTTGCTTTTTTACCCGGATATCCCCACCTCGTTACGCGGTATTATTCTGGCATCGCTGATGATTGTGGTCATGGGGATTTTTGATGACGTCAAAGCCTTGCCCGCCCTGCCCAAGCTCTTGGTGCAGATCGTTGCGGCAGTGGTGGTCGTCCTCCACGGCGTGGTGATTACCTACCTGGAAAACCCCTTTTCTTTCGGTCCTGCTGTGATTCAGCTGGGTTGGGTTTCGATTCCCTTTACCGTCTTTTGGATCGTAGGCGTGACCAACGCCATCAATCTGATTGACGGTCTGGACGGGTTGGCGGCGGGAATCTCCTCCATCGCATCCTTGTCTATTTTCATTATTTCGTTGTTGGCCAGTGCCCCCGAGATTGCATTGATTATGGCGGCGCTGTGTGGTGCTTGTTTCGGCTTTTTGCCTTACAACTACAACCCCGCCAAAATCTTTATGGGGGATACGGGCGCGCTTTTTTTAGGGTTTATTCTGGCAACCATGTCGGTCAGTGGACTCTTCAAAGGCTCTGCCCTGGTTTCGGTTGCCCTGCCTTTTTTGGTGTTGGGGCTGCCTATCTACGATACCCTGTTTGCCATCGGTCGCCGTATCTTAAAGCGTCAGCCGATTATGCAACCCGACCGGGGACATCTCCATCACCGCTTGATTGACATGGGTCTGTCCCAACGCCAGGTGGTCACGGTGCTTTACTCGGTCAGCGGGGTCTTAGGTCTTAGTGCCATTCTACTGGCACTGGGCTTTGCGGTTCGTGCATTTGCGCTGATTGTTCTGCTTTTGGGACTGGAGGCGCTGGTATTTTATATGCTCCGTTGGGATGCAAAAAAGATGAGTGAGGGTGATAAGAATGAAGAAAATTAAGGTAATGACCGTTTTTGGAACCCGACCCGAGGCCATTAAAATGGCTCCGCTCTGTAAGGTTTTGGAAGCGTGTCCCCAGATTGAGTCGATTGTTTGCGTTACCGCACAACATCGTCAGATGCTGGATCAAGTATTGGAAATTTTTAAAATCAAACCCGACTATGACCTGGATATTATGCGGGAACGCCAGACGTTGGTCGGCATTACAACCCGTGTGCTGGAAGGACTGGACGAGGTTTTGAAAGAAGCCAAGCCCGATATCGTTCTGGTTCACGGCGACACCAGCACCTCTTTCGTAGGCGCGTTGGCGGCGTTTTATAACCAGATCCCCGTGGGTCACGTCGAGGCAGGACTCCGTACATACGATAAGTATTCTCCTTTCCCCGAAGAGATGAACCGTTGTCTGACGGGTTGCATGACCGATATGCACTTTTCGCCCACTACCTCCAACCGTGACAACCTTCTGCGGGAAGGCTACGACCCCAAGGACATTTTTATCACGGGAAACACGGTTATTGACGCTTTAAAAACCACCGTTCAGGCAGACTATGTGTTTAAAGACGAGAAGCTGAACGCCGTTCCTTTTGCAGATAAGAAGGTCTTCTTGGTTACCGCTCACCGCCGTGAAAATCTGGGCAAACCCTTAGAGCAAATCTGCCGTGCTTTAAAGCGTTTGGTCGAGCGTTATCCCGAGACCGAACTGGTCTACCCCGTCCACCTGAACCCCGCCGTCCGCGAAACGGTCTTTTCCATCTTGGACGGTTGTGAACGGGTCCACCTAATCGATCCTGTCAATGTGGACGACCTGCATAATGCCATGGCCCGTTGCCATATGATTCTGACCGATTCGGGCGGTCTGCAGGAGGAAGCTCCTGCTTTGGGCAAACCCGTTTTGGTGCTCCGCCACGAGACCGAGCGCCCCGAAGCCGTTGCCGCAGGTACGGTCAAGATCGCGGGCGTAGAGGAAGAGGACATCTTTAATATGGCCTGTGAACTGATGGACAGCGAAGAAGCGTACAGCAAAATGTCCCACGCCGTTAATCCCTACGGTGACGGGAACGCATCCGAGCGTATCGTGGATGCGATTCTGTATCACTTTGGTTTGAAGGAAGAACGTACGCCCGACTTTTTGGGCGAATAAAAAAGAGAGCCGTTTGGCTCTCTTTTTTTATTTGCCCCAATCAAACAGATGGTAGTACTGCAGGATGCGATACTCCTTTAACAGTTGTTCGGTTTCGGCATCCGTTTCGTGGGTCATCACTCCGTCACAGATGTAATAGGTGGGGGAAATGACCTGTACCTTCTCCCGCAGTTCCTGCAGGAATGCGAAGTAGGGAGGGAGGGGCACCTGCAGTTGTTCCAGCACCAAGGTGGACAGGAAATTGGCGGAAATCGTAGGCCCGACCCCTGTGCGGTTGATGGGCGATGCTTTTCTTGCGGCGCGGTTTTGCCAGATCAGGTAGGGGGTCTGGTAACGCCTGAGCATTCCCGCTTTGGTTTCGGGGTTCATATCGTAACCCAGGGCGCGCAATCCTTCAAAATCCGCATCAAAGTAGGGAAGGTGGTCTCCGAAAAAGACCAGTACCGTTGGCTCGTCAACCGAGTTTAAGTAGTTGGTCAGGCGCAACAGCATACGGTCGGCATCGTTTAAGCCTTCCATATAGTTGTCCATGACAGCATACAGTTCATCCGACACCCCTTCGGGGCGGACCAGCCAAGGCTCCCGCCCGACGATCTCATCGGCGTAGGGCCCGTGGTTTTGGATGGTGACCGTAAAATTGAAGTACCCGTCCTTTTGGGGGTTGTTCAGATACGCTTCGTAATGGTCGATAATCAGGTCGGTGGTGACCCGATCGCTGACGTAGTAATGCACCTGCTCCACATCATCGGGCAGATCGTCCTTGGTGGTGAACCGTTCAAACCCCAAACAGGGATAGACGTTCTGTCGGTTATAAAACCAGGGATGCCCCGGGTGGATGGCATCACAGGTATACTCCGACTGACGGAAAAGCATGGGTAATCCGTAGGTTTTACGTTTGAGGTAACTGGTGTAGACGGTGGGCATCGCCGTGCTGACCATCGCCGTATTGATGCCGGTTAAAAACTCCGACTCGGTAGCGGCGGTCCCGCCCGCAAACCCGGGCACCACGATTTTTCCGTGGTAGGACTGGGACAGAATCCTTTTATAGCCTGTCAGCGGGTCCCGTCCGGGCAAGAACTTTAGGTTTTCGGCTTCCGAAATGTCAAAGAACGCCTCGCTCATAATGGCAATGACATTGGGCGTTTTTGTGGGGTCGACCACGCCAGCCGTTTCATAGCGGGAGAGGATCTTCCGTGCCGCTTCGGGGGAATACCCTTCGGGCTTGGCATAGTGGACGGCAGAAATATCGGTCAAAAAGGTGAACAAAAACCCTTTGCCCGAGGATGCGCTGACCCCGTTGAAGGACTCGCCCCACGCACTTACACGGTCATAAACCGTTTTGTCCTTGTAGCAAAGGGACAAGGGGCAGAGCAGAATAAGACAAAGGGCGGCGCAAACCAAACGCCCTTTCCAGCCGATTTTTGCGGGACGGAAAAACCGGGCGGCGCAAATAACGGTCGCCAGTACCAAGAGAATGCCCAATATCACCCAGATATCAGGGGCGAGGGAATAGCCTTCGGTGATCTTTTTTGCTTCGGCAGCCAACGCCAGGTCGTTTGGTGTAAAAGGCTCCTGACGGTACATGATCTTGTAATGGTTGGTATACAGTGCCGCAACGAAGGGCAGGGCGGTGATCAATGCGCTGACCCACAACCGACGGGTCAAGAAAAAGACGGTGCCCGTCACCAACAGCAGGGGTAACAGGTTTAAAAGAAAAACCATGGGATAGACAAACTGCATAAAGGGTCGGGCGTCTTTGGGGCCGCTTTGGAACAGGCATTGGGTTATCATAAGCAGGACAGCAACACCGAAAACCGCCAAGGGCGCTGTTTTCAGCGTAAGGGCATATCCTTGTTTTTTGTCGGGTGTATTCATCACAGTCCTCCTGATGAAAAAGTCGCTTCCTATTATACTACCTTTTTAGGTTGCCGTCAATACCCGACGGTTGACGGGTGGGGCAAAATCTGTTATGATGTTTTCGAAAGGATGTGGTAAGATGTTTTCGAAATTGAAAGATGCCTTCCGCCGATTTCCCGCCAGATTTTCGGGAACCCTAAAGCGGTTCTCGGGAACGGTCTCGCTCCTGCTGATACTGTACGCCTTGCTGGAATTTTCTGCCTATGCCCGTGCAGACATTGACGGAGCACTCTTGTGGCTGTTATCGCTGGGCGCCGTTGCTCTTTTGGCGGCAGACATTGCCTTTTTGACACGTCCTTTAACAGGGTGGGGGCAATGGGGAATCAAACTCCTGTTGTTGGTCCTTTTGGGCTTGACCTATCCCACGCTGCTACAATATGAACTTCGTCCCGTCTTTTTGTTGGGTGCAACGATGGCGCTGTTTGGCATTGCCGTCTGTTTTGCCTACCGGAAAAACGCCGCCGAGTTGTTGGGTGTACTGATTGTTCGTGCCGCCACTGCTTTGCTTTTTGCCTTGGTGCTATTCGGCGGTTTGGCATTGATTCTGGCAGGCACCGATCTATTGCTCTTTTCGGTGTCCAACAAAGCCTTTGGCGAGATTACGCGGATTAGTTTCGTCCTCTTTGCGCCCCTGATGTTTTTGTACGGAATCCCCTTGCCTCGGGAAGAAAAGACCCTGTTAAAGGGGTACCGCCAGTTATTGCGGGTGGTAATTCTACCCTTGCTGGCGGTCTTTATGCTGGTCCTTTATTGCTACTACATCAAACTGGCAGTCACCGCCACCTTGCCCATCGGGGAGTTGGGCGGTGTGTCCTTGATTTTCCTCTGTCTCACCCTACCTATGGTGATTTTGGCAAAACCTTTTTGCGAAAACGGATTCGCCAAGTTGCGAACCGCGCTGCTTTACGGCACCTTGCCCGTGTTCGGGGCGCTCTTCTTTACCGCCTTCCGACAGATTTCGGCTTACGGCGTTTCGATTACCCGCTATCTGGTTGCGGTAGGCGGCATTGCGCTGCTGGTCTGCGCCCTTTTACTGGTCATTAAAAAGGGGAAGCATCTGACCGCCGTTTTTGCCGTGCTTTTTGCAACCGCGCTGATTTGTACTTACGGTCCTCAAAGTTGCTATACCATGACCCGAAACAGCCAGCATACCCGTCTGGTTGCGCTGCTGGAGCAGGAGCAGATGCTCTTGCAAGGCGTGGTCTGCCCCAACCCTGATGCCAAAGCAAAGAAGGAGATCTTAGACCTTATCGATTATTGCCGTCGGGAGGATCTGGATCTGCCCGATTGCTTCCCCGTCCCCTATCGGTATGACGATGCAGAGGAATTGTTGGGCTTCGGTTGGGATGCCGTACACACCGAAGCCGGTGTCACCTGGTATAACTACCCCGCAGAAACTCCGGTGGATTTGGGAGACGGTAGCTACCTGCTGAACGGGCGAGGGAACTATGCCTTTGACACGCCCCGCGGCAAATTGAAGGTGTATATGACCGACCGCCTGACCGTTTTTTGTGATGACGTTCTCCTGTATGATAGTTCCCGTGAGGAGCTTTTAAAAGCCGTCTATGCAAAAGTTTCCGAATCTGACGAAGGCGAATCCTACGTCTACCGCTTCGAAACCGATGCGCTGTCGGGTGTGGTTCCCTTTGAATATGTTTCCGACCCCGACCCCGAAATCTACGGAGACTGGCATTTGCTGTTGCTGACAATCAAATAACCCCGGTTGCCGCCGAAAAAGCGGCAACTTTTTTTGTAAAAGCACTTGACTTTAGCGAACTAAAGTGGTAATATGATGATACACTAATACAAAGGAGATTGAATTGTTATGAAAAGAATGATTGCTTTGATGCTGGTTTTGGTACTGGCAGTTGGGATGCTGGCCGCTTGCGGTGACAAGGGCGCAGAGGATAAACTGGTGATTGGTTATACCATTTACGAGCCGATGAATTACATGGCCGACGGCAAACTCACCGGTTTTGACACCGAGTTTGCTGAAGCAGTTTGCGCGAAACTGGGCGTTACTCCCGAGTTTGTTGAAATCAACTGGGATACCAAGTTTGTTACCCTGGATTCCAACAAGATCGACTGTATTTGGAACGGTATGACCATTTCGGACGAAGTAAAGAAGAACTGTGATGTTTCCAAGGCATATGTTAAGAATGCACAGGTTGTTGTGATGAAGGAAGACGCCATTGCAAACTATGCCGATATTGATAGTTTAAAGGGTTTGAAGTTTGCCGCTGAAGCAGGTTCTGCCGGTGAAGCCGCAATCAAGGACAACGGCTTGGATGCAAACTATGCGCCTGTTGCCGCACAGACCGATGCGCTGTTGGCAGTCATCGGCGGTCAGGCTGACGCTTGTGTTATCGATATCACCATGGCAAAGACCATGACTGCTGACGGCACCGCCTACGACGCACTGTCTTACTCTTTGGAACTGACCTCCGAAGAATACGGCATCGGCTTCCGCAAGGGTGACGAACTGACCGCTAAAGTCAACACCATTATCGACGAACTGGTTGCCGACGGCACGCTGCCTGCTCTGGCCGAAAAGTACGAATTGAACCTGGCTCTGTAAGCTGATTCAACAACAGAATACAAAAGAGGCAGATTGCGGTCTGCCTCTTTTTTAAGGAAACGATATGTCTATTTTTATTACTGTTACTTTGAGCCTTTTGCAAGGACTCGCTACCACATTTAAAATTTTTGCCCTGACCTTACTCATGGCGTTGCCCTTGGGGCTGATTATCTCCTTCGGGTCGATGAGCAAGATCAAGGTCATTAAGTGGCCGATCAAGACGCTGATTTGGGTTATCCGCGGTACACCGCTGATGCTGCAGTTAATCGTCTTTGGGTTTGGTCCCGGACTGTTGGGCATCGACGGAATGGACACCTTTGTCGCCGTAATGATCGCATTTGTCTTAAACTATGCCTGCTATTTCTCGGAAATCTTCCGCGGCGGCATCGAGGGCATCTCTAAAGGTCAGTACGAAGCAGGAAAGGTGCTGGGTTTAACCAAGACCCAGGTGTTCTTTAAAATCGTTTTGATGCAGGTGGTCAAGCGGATTATCCCGCCCATGAGCAACGAGTTTTTGACCCTGGTCAAGGACACCTCCCTTGCCAACACCATCATGATTTACGAGATTACCTGGAACGCAAAACGGTTTATGAACAGCGAGCATATTTTGTGGCCGCTCTTCTATTCGGGCGTGTTCTATCTGGCGTTTTGCGGCATCCTGACCCTGATTTTCGGGTATGTGGAAAAGAAGTTGAGTTATTACAAGGGGTAAGCCAATGAAAATTCTTGAAGTCAAAGACCTGCGGAAAAGCTTTAACAAGACCCAGGTATTAAAAGGCATCGACTTTGCTATGGAAAAAGGCGAGGTCATTGCCGTTATCGGTTCCAGCGGCAGCGGGAAAACCACCCTGCTCCGTTGCATCAACTTTTTAGAGACGGCGGATTCGGGACAAGTCTTTGTCGAAGGCAACTGCATCTTCGACGGTGCTTCTACCAAAAAACTTACCGCCGCCGAGGAACGCCAAAACCAGCTGAATTTCGGTCTGGTGTTCCAAAACTTTAACCTGTTCCCCCAGTACACCGCATTGGAAAACGTGACCCTTGCCCCCAAGCTGTTGGCAAAGGAACGGGCGGACTATAAGGAAAACAAAAAACAGATCCTCGCCGAGATCGAGGAGACCGCCAAGTCGTTATTAGACCGTGTAGGCCTGTCCGAGAAACTGCACAACTACCCTTGCGAACTGTCGGGCGGTCAGCAACAGCGGGTGTCCATCGCACGGGCACTGGCATTGAACCCCAAGGTACTCTTTTTTGACGAGCCTACCTCTGCATTAGACCCCGAACTGACGGGAGAGATTCTCCACGTTATCCGCGACCTGGCATCGAAGGATGTGACCATGGTCATCGTCACTCACGAAATCGACTTCGCCCGCAACGTTGCCGACCGCATCATCTTTATGGCGGATGGCGTGGTGGTGGAAGAAGGGTCTCCCGAACAGGTCATCGACAATCCGCAAAATGAACGCACCAGAGCGTTTTTAAAGCGTTTGGAATAGGAGGGTGATGGTATGACGAAAAAGAACGCATACGAACAAGAAGACCTTTTTGAGGCAATTTTAGCCCTCCAAAACAAAGAGGAGTGCCAACGGTTTTTCGAGGACCTTTGCACCATCTCTGAAATGTCGGCAATGGCACAGCGCTTGGAGGTAGCAAAACTCCTGCGGGAAAAGAAAACCTTCCAGGAAGTGGTTGCCAAAACAGGGGCATCGACCACTACCATCTCCCGCGTCAACCGATGCTTACAATATGGCTCGGAGGGATACCGATTGGTGTTGGACCGCATCGAAGAAAAAGCATAATAAAAAGGTTGAGCAAGTGCTCAACCTTTTCTTTTTTTAGAGTAAAGAGAACCTTTTTACGGAGGTGTTTTGAACGGTGGATGAGAAGGAGAAAACCTTGATTTAATGCGGTTATTTGTGTAAAGGTGAAAGCCTTTATAAGTGGAAAAAGGTCGAATTTTGCGGTGGATTTTGTGGATTGTTTCAAAAGTTATCCACAAAGAAGGGGGATTTATCCACAGTTTTGAAACCTTGTCGAAAAAAGTGTGAAAAGCGTCTTTTAAATCACAAAGTTTTCCTTTACCGAACATTCGTCCGAAATGCTGAACCTCTACAGTATCAAGGGTTTGCGGGTTTTTGTTGAAAATAAAAAAACAGTTGTTTGATTAAAACTTCCATTTTGCGAGAATGGAAGTTTTTTACTTCCAAAAATTTTAGCAAACTCGAGTTATCCACAAAAAAGCCTGTTTTAAGCCATTTTTGTGGGGTAGTTGTCCACAGACTCCGAAATGTCGAATTGTGCCGTTGCATTTAGGGTCAACGGAGCAGTGATTCCTTTTTCAAAAAGGTAGTAGGCGGAAGCGCCCACCATTGCGGCGTTATCGGTACAAAGGAGGAGGGGTGGACAGAAAAATCGACGGTTTGTTTGCTGACAAAGTTGTTCCATCCCGTTTCGCAAACAAGAGTTCGCCGCAACACCACCTGCCAGAACAAGTGTACGGGCGCCCACCTTGTCGCAGGCTTTTTTGCAGTTTTCAACCAAAATATCCACCACCGACTGTTGAAAAGAAGCACAAACGTCGGGGACGTTGGGGCGTTCGCCCTTTTGGTCTAACTGGTGGAGATAGTTAATGACCGCGGTCTTGACCCCGCTGAAGCTAAAGTCCAGGCTGTTTTCCAAATGGACACGGGGGAAGGGGATGGCGTCGGGGTTGCCTTTTTTGGCTTCCCGATCGATTAAGGGACCGCCGGGATAACCCAGACCTAAGACCCGCGCCACCTTGTCAAAGGCTTCTCCTGCGGCGTCGTCCCGGGTCTGACCCAAAACTTCGAACTCGGTATAGTCTTTGACGTGGACGATATGGCTATGCCCGCCCGATGCGACCATTGCCACGAAGGGGGGCGTTAAGTCGGGGTGGGCGATGTAGTTAGCGGCGATATGAGCGTGGATGTGGTGGACGGGAATCAAGGGCTTTTTTGCGGCGTAGCTTAAGCCTTTGGCGTAAGAGACCCCCACCAGTAACGCGCCGATCAGCCCCGGTGCGGCGGTGACGGCAACGGCGTCTACGTCCGAAAGGGTCATTTCGGCTTTTTCCAGTGCTTCGTCTACCACGGCAGAAATGGCTTCGATATGTTTGCGGGAAGCGATTTCGGGAACGACCCCGCCGTATTGTTGATGGATTTCGATCTGGGACGAGATGATATTGGAACGCACCTCCCGACCGTCGACAACGACGGCGGCGGCAGTCTCGTCACAAGAGGATTCGATGGCTAAAATTTTGGTTGACATAACATCATTCCTTAATCATAATCAGGGCGTCTTCGTCGCCGTAGTAGTTTTTTCGCTCGCCTGCCACCGAAAACCCCCGACTTTGATAAAGGGCTTGGGCGGGGAGGTTACTGCGGCGGACTTCTAAGGTATAAAAGGTCGCGCCTTCCTTTAAGGTTTCTTCGATCAGATGGACAAGCAGCGCACGTCCGACGCCTTTTTTGCGGTAGTCACTGTGGACGGCAATATTGGCAATATGCACTTCGTCCACAATCAGGGAAGCCCCTGCATAGCCTACGATGCACCCGTCTGCTTCTGCCACGAAATAGCGGGCGGTAGCCGATTCCAGGTCGCCCAGGAACAGTTCTTTGCTCCAAGGCTTTTCAAAGGCGTTTTCTTCCACTTTCAAAACGGCAGGAAGGTCTTTTATTTGAAAGGGTCGGATGGTCAGTTCCATGGTTCGTTCTCCAAAAATGCGGCAATTTCCTTAAAGCATTGACGGTAGGTGTCAATGCTTCCGCCATAGGGGTCGGAAATCCCCATCACGCGGATTTTTTCGGTCAGGTCGGGGCGGATGCGGGTCAGCAGGTCGGCGTGCCCTTGGCTCATGACATAGATGCGTTGGGCAACATTCAGGGCCGATTCGGTTAAAGGTGCGGCGCGGTGGCCTGTGAGGTCGATACCGTTTTCGGCGGCGACGGCGACGGCGTTTTCCGCCGCAGGTACACCTGCAACGGCCGCTAACCCCAAGGATGCGGCATCTTGACCCAAAACGGTTCGGGCATAACCTTCTGCCATCGGACTGCGGCAGGTGTTCCCCGTACAGATAAACAACAGATTCATAACGATTCCTCTAAATGAATGATTTGGAACCCTGCGGCTTTGTGCAGGCGGTTGCAAAGGGCAAGTCCGATGCCGCCGTCATCGGCGTCTACGGCAAAAATCTGCTCTATACTTCGGTCGTCGCAGGTGCGTAAGGCGGCAAAAAGCCGCTGGGCGGCGGTGGTGGTATCCGTTCCTAAGGAAAGGACCAAGTCGGCATCCCCTTGGGCAAAGTAGCCGTCGGGTGCCAGGATCGCCGTCTTTTTACGGGTGTGGGCAACGGCGGATTTGATATAGCGGACGACCGCCTCTTTTTCGCCGTCAATGACGACCACCGCACCCTCGGGGGCATAGTGGCGGGACTTCATTCCGGGGGCGAGCGGTCGCTCGGTGTGAGCACCGTAAATGGCGGGGTCTACCTCCACCTGACCCAGTATGCTGCGAAGTTCTTCTAAGGTGACGCCGCCCGGGCGAAGGAGGGTGGGGACGCCTGCCAAAGAAACGACCGTCGATTCCAGCCCGATGGTACAGGCACCGCCGTCTAAAATCAGGTCAACCCGTCCGTCCAGATCGTCGGCAACATGCTTGGCGGTGGTGGGGCTGGGTTTCCCCGAGCGGTTGGCACTGGGGGCAGCAACGGGCACTCCCGCCTGACGAATGACCGCCTGCATCACAGGGGAATCGGGCATCCGTACGGCAACCGTGTCCAGCCCTGCCGTAACGGCATCGGGGACAAGGGCGCTCCGTTTGAAGATCATGGTCAAAGGACCCGGCCAAAAGGCTTTGGCGAGGGCTTTTGCGGCAGGGGGGATCTCTGCCACCAAGGGCAAGAGCATCTCCCAATCGGCGATATGTAAAATCAGCGGATTGTCCTGGGGACGCCCCTTTGCCGTAAAGATCTTGGCAACGGCATCGGGGTCAAACCCGTTGGCACCCAGCCCGTAGACCGTTTCGGTGGGCAGGGCGCAAAGACCTCCCGACTTGATGGTTTGGGCGGCTTGGGCAATCGCATCTTCAGTTGCTTTTAAAAATAACGTATTCATAGTAAGATCCTTTCCTGCCCATTATACACCAGCCCGCCGTGTTTTTCAAGTAAAAAAAAGACTGCCTTGCGGCAGTCCTTTTTATTCGTAAGAGATGTTTCCCGGCGGGACCAGTTGGATGAAGGTCTGACCGGGGTTTAAGGTCAGCGCGGAGCCGTCCGCCAGGGTGTATCGGGTCTCTTCAAAACGGGAGGGTTTGGACCAGGTGATGGTCTGTGCCTTACCGCCGGAAAAGAAGACGCCCTTGCCCGATCCGACGGTAGTCAGGTCTTGGCGGGCAGAACCGTCACCCAAGGAGAAATTCGCTACTTCCAGCGCAATGACGTTGGTGGGTGCTAACTGTACGCCGCTTTGCATATTGTGGGGCGCACCGTTGATAAAGCGTTTGTAAGTTTTGGTTTCGGCATCGTAGACATAGCCTACGCGATACCCGCCGCTGTAGGTCAGGCGGATGTCACCATGGTCGGTACCCTGAGGTACAAAGAAGGTGTTTTCCATAGGAATCGCAGTCGCTTTTCCTTCGGTAGAGAAGCCTTTTGCTTCGACCTTTGCGGCAATTTTTTCGATGCTGGTAAAGGCGCTGTGCCAATCCCCTGCGAATTTCCGTTCACGCCAGTAGATGGTACTGTCGTCGCCCAGCACGCCGTTGATTTTGTCAAACCCGAAGGATTCCAAATCCGATTGGGCACGGGGGCTCCAGCCGTAGTGGATGTAGATGGCGCCGTGCTCCCGCATATAGTCCAGAAAATAGTGGCGGGAGGAGCGAACGGGTCCGATTTTGGCCGTGTTGACATCGCGGAAGAATGCCATCATTCGCGATGCGCCGCCCTCGACCATCATTTCGTACACCAGATAGGCGTCTTCGACACCTGCCTGAGGACGGGCGTTTTTGTCGTCGTTGTCAATCATTACCGCATAAGGACGGGTGGTGGAACGGTACTGTTTAACGATTTCGGGGACAACCGTTTCCACGGGTTCTTCGACAACGGGGACATCGGTGGGCACCACAGGCTCAACAGGTTCGCCGCAACCGATTAAGGATAGGGTTAAAAGCAGTGCAAGTAGGAATGCCCCACTGCGGGC
Organism: Clostridia bacterium; assembly: GCA_045655245.1. Classification (GTDB taxonomy): domain Bacteria; phylum Bacillota; class Clostridia; order RGIG8785; family RGIG8785; genus RGIG8785. The sequence goes on from JAZOOX010000033.1 coordinate 25,013, forward strand.
CATGCCCCCCATCAGTCTTGAGGCAGACGGAGCAAGTATAAAAACTCGCTGCCGGAGGTGTGTTGGCCCATGCGCTCATAACCCATTTTGCCGTACAGGCCCTGACCGCGGGTGTTGGCAAAGTGGGTGGTCAGGAGAATGCCGCCGCACTTGTGTTCGATAGCGCACTGACGGGCAGTGTCCATCAGGCGTTTGCCCATGTGTTTTCCTTTATACCCGTCACGGACGGCGATGCCCAGCCACGGAAGTTTCTTGTCCAGTTCGCACAAATAGACATAGCCGACCATCCGCTCGCTGCCGTCTTCCTGCTTTTCGGTAGCGGCAAAAAAACGGGCGTTTTTAACGCTGTCGGTGTCTGCTTCGGTCCAGAATTTCATTGCGAAGTTGCGGTTGCAATCACGGGTATTGAAAAAGAAAACCGTTTCAGGACCCATTTGGTCGAAGAACTCGTTGACCATATCACGGTCGCCTTCGGCAAAAGGGCGGATGATTGCTTCTTGTGTATGCATCGTTTTCCTCCTGTTATTTGTTGGGCAGGCGCAGGATGTAGATAAACTCACTGCCACAGTTGTGCTGGCCCAGTTTTTCATAGCCCATCTTTTGATAGAGCGCCTGGCCGCGGATGTTGGCAAAGTGCGTCATTAAGGTAATGCCGCCGCAATTATTTTCCTCGGCTACCTCACGCGCCTTTTCCATCAGCCGTCTGCCCATGTGTTTGCCCTTATAACCGTCACGGACGGCGATTCCCAGACCGGGAACCTTGGTATGCATACGGGTCAGAAAAACATAGCCGACCATCAGTTCGCTTCCGTCTTCCTGCTTTTCGGTAGCGGCAAAGAAACGAAGATTTTTTGCATCTTCGTCATTCTCATCCCAAAAACGTAAAGCAAAGTTGCGGTTGCAGTCGTTGGTGTTGAAAAAGAACGTGGTTTCGGGACCCATTTGGTCGAAAAATTCGTTGACCATATCCAGGTCACCCTTTTCAAAGGGTCTGATTACTGCATCTGTAACACTCATCATAGTACCTCCTTTCAAGGTACTTCTATTGTATAAAAATATCGTCTTTTTGTCAAGGGGAATTGACCCTTTTGGTCGAATTGTGCTATACTGTAAAAAAAGGAGTTTTTCTATGAAAAAGGATTGGATTCTGATTGGTGCGGTGCTCTTTTCCGCGCTTTTGCTTTGGATCGGTTTTTCCCGCTTTGCACCCGGAGCGGGAGACGTGGTTATCTCAGCCGAGGGCAAGGAGATTCTGCGCTGTTCCTTGACAAAAGACCAAGTGCTGACCCTGCCCCATCATGGGGTAAAGATTGAAAATCAAAGCGTACGGGTGATCCGCAGCGACTGCGGGGGTCAGGATTGTGTCAAGACCCCGCCGGTCTCCCGCGGGGGACAAGCCATCGTCTGCCTGCCGTATCGGTTGAGTATCCGCATTGTCTCGGGCAATGCCTTAGACAGCATTACTTATTGAGGGAGGAAGGGAATGAGTAAGCGAATCACCACCTCTGCCCTGCTGTTGGCGGCAGCACTGGTGTTGGGGTATATCGAGGCCCTTTTCTTTCAACTGCCCGCCCTGCCGGGGGTGAAGCTGGGGCTTGGCAACATTGCTGTTCTTTTGGCGTTGTATCATTTGGGCAACCGTGAAGCGTTGATCCTTTCGGTTTTAAAGACGGTGCTGACTGCGCTGTTATTCGGCAACGCCCCGGGGATGTTCTACGGGTTGCTGGGAAGCTTGCTGGCCTGGTGGGGAATGTGCGGCGGGCGGCGGGTATTCGGCATGGTGGGGGTCAGCGTCATCGGTGGAGTCCTTCACAACTTGGGACAACTGATGGTTGCCTGCATCCTGACCCGAAGTGCTGCGCCGTTGTACTATCTGCCCTTATTGCTGGCGGGAGGGACGTTTTTTGGAGTACTGACTGCCCTTTGCGCCGCCCCTGTACTCCGTCGATTTCAAGCAAAAAAAAGATAGACCCTGGCGGGTCTATCTTTTTTGTCTCCAATGAAAAAAGGAGAGGGGGAAATGAAAAAGTATTGTGTGGTGTATCTTTATAATACGACATTTTTCCCAGAAATACAATTCGTTTTTTGTACGATTATTACTGAATTTAAAAACTATTTTTGTGCAGAATTAACAAATTCCGGGTTGCGGATGGTGACAACCCCTCCGTCGTCCCGTACCAAAACCGCTGAAACGTCGGGGAACGCTTTTAACAGTTCCTCGGCTTTTTTATTGCCCAAAACGATGCAGGCGGTTGCCAGAGCATCGGCAGTGGCGGCGGAATCGGCAATGATGGTGGCGGAAACCAGGTCGGTCTTTGCAGGGGCGCCTGTTTTGGGGTCGAGGATATGGTGGTAGCGGGTGCCGTCAATCTCCTGATACCGCTGGTTTGTTCCTGCGGTGTCGGCGGCTTGATTGCGCAGCGCCAAACGGGGTGGGTCGGGCTGGCTCATCAGGGTGTCAATGCCTACGGCAAAGGGACTGCCCTGTTTATCGCCCAGGCAATAGACGTTCCCGCCCAGGTTTAAAATAGCGGAAGAGACGCCTTCCTGCCGCAGATAGTCTGCCAGGCGATCAGCCACATACCCCTTGGCAATACCGCCCAGATCCAACCTGCCCGTACCGTCTACCTGAACGCGGTTTTCCTCAACGGTGACCGCGGTGGCAAGGGCTTCGGTCAGTGCGGTTTCGATTGCCCGGGGATCGGGGAGGGTGTCGGTACTCCACAAATCGGATAAGGCGCCCAAGCGAATGTCAAAAGCGCCGTTGGTAGCAGTTGACAGGTTCAGGGCAGTCTGGATAACGGTGGCAGTTTCGTCGTCCACCACGGTGGGGATTTGGGGAAGAAGGTGGCCCAGGTCGCTTTCTTCTGAAAAGCGGTCGAAGCGGAGTTCGTACTCCGAACAACGTTTCCAGCACCCGTTAAAGAGGGCGGGGTCGGCATCGTCGGGCAGCGTGATACTGACCACCGTATCAAAAAAGTAAGCGGTTTGGGTTTCCGTTTTAGGTTGACAGCCGCAGAGCAAAAGCAGGAGCATCCCTGCAAGAATCAGGCGTTTCATACCAGTTCCCCCGAACGGATCTCACCGCCGCCCACCAAGAGATTATCCTGATAAAAGACCGCCGACTGTCCCGGAGTGACCGCCCGTTGCGGGGTGTCAAATTCCACACGGACAGTACCGTCCTGCAAGGGGGTGACGGTGGCGGGAACAGGCTTTCCGCCGTAGCGGATCTTAACGGACAGCACCGTGGGCGCGGTCAGGCGGGGAATTGCCATCCAGTTCAGGTCTTCGGCAATGAAGGAACGATGGAATTCCTGTCCCGAAACGCCTAAAGTAACGGTGTTGGTCAAGGGGTCGATGGCGGTGACGTAGACGGGGGTACCCAGTGCGATGCCCAAGCCTTTGCGCTGGCCAACAGTGTAGTCCCAGATGCCGGTGTGCTGACCCAGCACCCGACCGTCGGCATCGACAAAGTTGCCCTTTTCCGGCTCGGTTCCGGTATAGTCCCGCAGGAATCTGCCGTAGTTTTTGTCGGGGATAAAGCAGATTTCCTGACTGTCTGCCTTTTCGGCGATGGGGAGTCCGTAGTGGCGGGCAAGGTCGCGGACCCGCTCTTTGTTCATCCCTGACAGGGGGAGTATCAGAACCCGCAACAGCTCCTGCGTTAAGGGGTAGAGGACATAGGTTTGGTCTTTGGGGTTGTTTTCTTCCCGCAGGAAGGTCAAACGCCCCTCGTATTCCTGCAGGCGAGCGTAGTGTCCTGTTGCAATGGCATCGCAATCGAAAGCGGCAAGTGCCTCAAACAGGGCGGAGAACTTGATAAATCGGTTGCAGAAGATACAGGGGTTGGGGGTCTTGCCTGCAAGGTAGCGTTGGGTAAAGGGGTCAATGACCTGCCGGCGAAACTGTTCGGTGTGGTCAAGGACATGATGCTCGATCCCAAGCAAACGGCAGACCGCCGAAGCGTCACGCTGTTCAGTTTCGGGACTGTCCCAAAGCCGCAGGGTCACGCCGATTACGTCGTAGCCTTGTTCTTTTAAGAGGGCGGCGGCGACACTGCTGTCCACCCCGCCGCTCATTCCGATAAGCACACGCTTTGCCATAGCTCCTCCAAAAATAAAGGGCGAACGAAGCCGTTCGCCCTCCTTCATTATAGTGTGTCCCGATTATTCGTTGTCAGAAACGGGAAGGCCGTAAAACGCCAAAACAGGCAGATGATTTTCAAAATCCACCGTAGCAAACCAATGACAGTTCTTTTCATAGGCGTGGTGGACGAAGGCGTTTTTCCCCACAGGCGCGTCAAACCCCAGTTCGATCACGTTCTTTTCGGGGACCGAAACGCTGGCGGGAGTGTGGAAGCCTGCTTCGTCTTCTAATACAAAGGGCGTATCGTACATCGGCGCGCCCATGGTATAAAGGGTCCCGTATACATGGTCAAAGCGGAGTCGGATATGGGTATCGTCTTTGCGGACGGCATCAATAACCGACGGTGCAGTGGCGAAGTATTGGGGTTTTTGATAGACCGATTCCAATGCCTGATAGGCCATCCGCTCGCCCAAACGGACGGCAGAGGGGGCATCGATGTGGCAGGGGTCGGACAGGGTGGCGTCGTAGATGGGGGAGATGTAGACGTTGGGAATATCCCGTGCGACGGTGCGCTGTGCTTCACGGATACGGCCCCAGGCACGGTGGGCATCCACCTTCCATTCCCCGCCGAAGCTGGCGATCTGCGCCGTTAAGAAGGGCAGATCGGGCTGGTTGAAGTCCTTTCGCCAGGTGGCAATGAAATCAGCAAAGCGTTGGGCGTAGGTTGCCGTCCACTCTTCCTTTTCCGCATCGGTGCAGCCCTGGTACCAGAGTACGCCCTTGACACGGGTAGAGCCGTGGATTTCCTTCATAATATACATCATATTGATGTACAGGTTTCCGTTTTCGGCAGGGTTCCATTCAAAGAGTCCCGCTCCCCCCCGTGCGGTGGAGATGAGTCCGATGGGATAGCCCAGTTCCCGCTTTAAGATCTTGGCAAAGCGGAGCCAGGGGGAATACCCGTTGATGCCGTCACGGTTGTCCCTGTGCATGGTATCGGTATCGTCGTGGATGGGATGACTTGCCAAATCCCAGTTTCCGTTATGCTTTAACAGACCGATGCCCAGTTCGGGGGCATCCTCGATATAATCCCGTCCGTAGCCTGCGGAGTTGCTTTGTCCTGCAATGATAAACAGGTCGCCGACACCGATGTGATGGATGAAATTCCCCTGCATACACGAGGGGCCAAAGTTGTTGTCGGGGTGTCCTACCGCCGTTTCGATGCGGTAGAGTCCGCCCACGGGGATACGGGCGTCTACCGTCCATAACAGACCGTTCATTTCGGCTTGGGTCCAGTGGACGATGGGGACACCGGTTGCTTCGTTGACCAGCCGCCAGCAGACCACACGGCCGTCACCGTTAAACTCGGCACCCACGTCAAAGTGTCCCGACATATGTAAGGGGGCAAATCCGTCCTCGTCCTGCTGAAGGATCTGCCAGTCGGAAGGGCCTTCGTCGATGAAAGCGCCCCGCTCGTCCCACATCAAAAAGCGGACGACAGGCATGGGGTCTTCCAGACTGTGGGGATGGTGGCCGCATTCGGGTTTTAAGTAAAGCTGGATGGGACCGCCTTCTAACAGATACTCGGCATAGAGTTTGCGACCGTTTTCGCGGTAGGGGACCAGGGTATCCGCTTCCCCTGCGACCAATACGATGGGGATACGGTGTTCCAGTAAAATGTCGATTTTGTCCAAAGGGTTGTCGCGGAAGGTGGCGCGGTCGGCTTCGGTGATACCGTAGACCTGCTTGCACGCTTCCCATTCTTCGGGACTGCCCGTGCCTTCGCCCATTCCTGCAGGCCAGCTGAAGATGTCCAAAACAGGTGCATCCAGGTAGATTTTATCCACCTTTTCGGGGTGGGCGGCGGCATAGTTCACCGCATAAAGCCCCCCGCGGGAGAAGCCGAAGAGCATGGTATAGGGCGGCAGATTGAACTGTTCTTCCAATAAGCATTGGAAGCGGTACATGAGTTCCACTGCTTCGGGGGACCCGTACATATCGCTGATCTTTAAATGGACCAGATGGTACCCGCGGCGAAGCATCATCACGTCTACCTGGTCAAAAGCGCCCATGTACTCGGTCCGCCAGATGTACTGGTTGGCCCAGGTGGGGGTTTCGGGGTAGATGATGGTGGCGGCGTGTCCTTCAAAATCAAAGGTGTGACCGCGGTAGCCCTGGTAAGTGGTTTCGGTTAACTGCAACTTCATAATCGGCACCTCATTTCTTAAATCTATCCTATCACACCCCCGCAAAAAGGTCAATGATTTTATTTGACAACAGTTGGATTTTGAGCTAAAATAATAAGAAAGGAATTTGAGAACAGGGAGAATTTAAAATGAACGGGTATATCGGACATCCGTCGCAGGTCTGCGGCGTAGAAGAAGTACAACTGGTACGGGGCAAAGGCAAGGGGATGACCCTGCTGGAGGTCCGCAACGGCAAAGGGTTACACCTGACGTTGTCCGCCGATCGTGCCATGGACCCGTCAAGGGTCAGTTTCCGCGGGTATAATATGGGCTGGTTTTCCCCTGCGGGGTATGTTGCCCCTGCCTACTATGATGACCGCGGCGCAGGGTTTTTAAAGTCCTTTACGGGCGGGTTTTTAACCACCTGCGGTCTGACCGCCGTGGGCTCTCCCTGCACCGATGAAGGGGAGGAGCTGCCCCTCCACGGACGGATCTCCAATACCCCTTGCGAGCAGTATGCATACGAAGAAACCGAAGAGGCACTGGTGATCAACGCCATCGTCCGCGAGGCATCGGCTTTTGGTCGAAAACTTTTGCTCCGCCGCACCATAACCGTCTCGAAGACCGAGAACAAGGTTACGCTCCTTGACTGCGTGGTAAACGAAGGCGCCAAGCCTGCGCCTTGTATGATTTTGTATCATTATAATATGGGTTACCCCCTTTTGTCCGAGTCGGCAAAACTCTCTATCCCCAACAACGGGGTGGTAGGCCGTACACCCGAGGCTCAGGCAGACATTGCCCGTGCGCTGACCGTTGAAGAACCCCAGGCGGATTATGCGGAACAGTGCTTTTATTACGACGTCAAAGAAAAGGACGGAATGGGGGTTTGCGGCATCTATAACCCTGACATCGGAGCGGGTCTGGTGATGGCGTTCGACAAATCCAGCCTGGGCGAATTTACCCAATGGAAGCAGATGGGCGAGCATGAATACGTTATGGGTTTGGAGCCGGGTAACGTCCGTCCCGATGGCCGTGACGTAGTGCGTCAGCAGGGGAAGCTGAAACTTCTTGCGCCCCAAGAAAAAGCTTTCTTTACCACCGTTTTGACCTTTACCGAGAACGAAGCGGACATTACTTCGTTATAAGGTTGATCAACGAAAGCCCTCTCAATCAGAACATTGAGGGGGCTTTTATGCGCTACCGAAAAGAGCGGGGGTCAACGGACCGTGGATTGCAGGATGAAGTGCAGAGCGGTAGACTGGGGTTGGAGGTGTTTCCGATGGATTTAATAAAAACGGGTGGGCTGATTGCGTTTTTACGGCGTGAACAGGGGTTGACCCAGAAGCAAGTGGCAGAGCGCCTGGGCGTTTGTGCCAAGACCGTTTCCAAGTGGGAGACGGGGCGGGGGTTCCCCGACGTGGGGTTGCTTTGCGAACTGTCGCGGATCTTCCGTGTCGATCTTGCCAAACTGATTTCGGGGGAACTGCCTCCTACCAAAAAGGAGGCGGGAAACGTGAAGAAAACCAAATTCTATGTATGCGAAAAGTGCGGGAATCTGCTGACCGATTTAGGTGCGGCGGAGATTGTCTGTTGCGGGAGAAGTCTTTCTCCGATACAGCCCCGGGAGGCGGATGGGGCGCATCAATTACGGATAGAGGGAATCGAGGAGGATTTTTATATCACCTTCGAACATCCTATGACGAAAGACCACTACATTGCCTTTTTCGCCTTTGTGCGGTTTGACCGTGTGCTGACCCTGCGGCTTTATCCCGAGCAGGGGAGCGAGGTGCGGTTCCCCCGTATGCGGGGCGGAAGGCTGTACTGGTACTGCAACAACCACGGGTTGTTTGAACTGAGGATTTAAGATGAAGAACGTACTCTGTATTCTTTTTTGTATACTATTGGCAGGTTGCGGACAAACTCCTGCCGAAAGGACGGGAACCGAAATGTACCGACAAATCACGGCAGAAGATGCCAAAAAAATCATGGACAGCGGGGCTGATATTGTCATCCTCGACGTGCGGGAGCAGGAGGAGTTTGACGCGGGGCATATCCCTAACGCGGTACTGCTTCCTTATACCCAAATCAACGAGCGGGCAGGGGAGGTACTCCCCAATCAAGAGGCACTGATTCTGGTCTATTGCCGTTCGGGACGTCGCAGCAAAATCGCCGCCGAGGCGTTGGTAACGCTGGGGTATACCGATGTCAGGGAATTTGGCGGGATTCTGGACTGGCCTTACGAGACAACACGGTAAATTCGTTGTCATTATCCCTTCCGAACATTCATATAATCAATCAGGAAATTGAATGTTCGGAGGCGGTTGGATGCACACGGATATCGAAGAGAGAACCATCGAAATTGCCAACTATATCGTCGAGCACCGTGCCACGGTGCGGTCGGCGGCAAAGTTCTTTGGCGTCTCGAAATCCACCGTACATAAGGACGTGGCGGAGCGGTTGTTGAAAATTCAGCCGTCTCTTGCGCAGGATGTGCGGTCGGTATTGGATGTCAACAAAGCGGAACGGCATCTGCGAGGCGGCGAAGCCACGCGGAAGAAATATGAAGAACGAAGTTAAAAAGACGGCTTTCCCCGTCTTTTTTATTTTTTTGCAAAAATTGGGAAAATAAGTATTGACAACTAAAAAAGGCTTTGGTATAATGTTAAAATCACACAATGGGTCTGTTTGCGCAAAAAGCCGTTCAAACAGAGAAAAGTTGCCCCTTTTTTCTATATGAATTTAAACAGGCCTAATCCTTCGGGATGTGTGCAGGGACAATAACTAAGATGAGGTGGTTAATAATGGTGCATCCGGTACAACTGGGCAGAAATCAGCGGATGAGTTACTCCCAAATCGATGAAGTTTTGGAGATGCCAAACTTAATCGAGGTGCAGAAGAATTCATACAACTGGTTTTTGGAAGAAGGACTGCGAGAAGTATTTCGTGATATTTCCCCCATCAGCGACTATACCGGCAACTTAATCCTTGAATTCATCGACTACGCTTTGGACGAAAAGCCGAAGTATTCGGTGGAGGAGTGTAAGGAACGCGATGCGACCTACTCCAAGGCACTCAAGGTCAAAGTTCGCCTGATTAACAAAGAAACCGGCGAGATTAAAGAACAGGAAATCTTTATGGGCGATTTCCCGATTATGACCGAACAGGGCACCTTTATCATCAATGGTGCAGAGCGTGTAATCGTCAGCCAGTTGGTGCGTTCGCCCGGGATCTATTTTGACTGGACTTTCGACAAGTCGGGTAAAAAGCTCTTTACGGCGCAGATGATTCCTAATCGCGGCGCTTGGCTGGAGTTTGAAACCGACTCCAACGACGTGTTCTCCATCCGTGTAGACAGAACCAGAAAATTGCCTGTTACGACCTTTATCCGCGCAATGGGTCTTGGCAGTGACGCCGAGATTTTGGACCTGTTCGGCGAGGACGAGCGCATGATGATGACCTTGGAAAAGGACAACGCTCATGACGTAAAAGAAGGTCTGCTGGAAGTCTACCGCCGTTTGCGCCCCGGTGAACCCGCGGCAGAAGAAAGTGCACAGAGTTTGTTGCACAACCTCTTCTTTGACCCCAAACGCTATGACCTTGCCAAGGTCGGCCGTTATAAATTCAATAAAAAGCTTTCGCTGGATACCCGTCTGACCGGCCAGGTTGCCGCCGACATGGTGATTCATCCCGAAACCGGCGAAGTGCTCTGCCCCGCAGGTGAGGTAATCACCCGCGACGTCGCCGCAGTCATCAAGAACAGCGGCATCAACACCGTATGGGTTGACGTTATGGGCAAACGGGTTAAGATTTTCTCTAATAATATGGTGAATCCCTCTGCCGTTTTAGGCTTTGACGTTTCGGATATCGTCAAGGAGGACGTTCACTATCCCGTACTGAAAGAGATTATGGACACCCATAAGACCGAAGCCGACATCCGCGAAGCCCTGGAAGCACAGAAGGATGTATTGGTACCCAAGCACATCATCGTTGACGATATGCTGGCTGCCATGAACTACTGCAACCACCTGGCTTCTTCCATCGGCGACAAGGACGACATCGACCATCTGGGCAACCGCCGTCTGCGCTGCGTAGGCGAACTGTTACAGAACCAGTTCCGCATCGGTCTGGCACGGATGGAACGTGTGGTCCGTGAGCGTATGACCGTTCAGGATCTGGACATCGTTACACCCCAGGCGCTGATTAATATCCGTCCTGTTGTTTCTTCCATTAAGGAATTCTTCGGTTCCTCTCAGCTGTCCCAGTTTATGGACCAGACCAACCCTCTGGCTGAGCTGACCCATAAGCGCAGACTGAGTGCACTGGGTCCCGGCGGTTTGAGCCGTGACCGTGCAGGTTTCGAAGTCCGTGACGTACACCATTCCCACTACGGCAGAATGTGCCCGATCGAGACTCCTGAAGGCCCCAACATCGGTCTGATCAGCTCGCTGTCCACTTTTGCCCGTATCAACGAGTACGGATTTATCGAAGCACCCTACCGCCGTGTAGACCGCGAAACGGGTGTGGTAACCAACGAAATCGAATATATGACCGCTGATGTAGAGGATAACTACATCGTTGCTCAGGCAAACGAACCCTTGACCAAGGACAGCAAGTTTGCCAACAAACGTGTCAAGGCAAGATTCCGTGACGAGTTCCTGGAAATCGAGCCTGCCAAGATCGACTATATGGACGTTTCGCCGAAACAGGTCGTTTCGGTTGCAACCGCCATGATCCCCTTCCTGGAAAACGACGACGCAAACCGTGCTCTGATGGGTTCGAACATGCAGCGTCAGGCCGTTCCGCTGTTGGTACCCGAATCTCCTATCGTCGGTACCGGTATGGAATACAAAGCCGCACGCGACTCGGGCGTTGTGGTCCTGTCCAAGGAAGACGGTGTGGTCAAGAAAGTTTCCGCTGACGAAATCGTGATCGAGTACGACAGCGGCACCATCGACCGCATCAAACTGTTGAAATTCCTGCGTTCCAACCAGGGCTCCTGCATCAACCAGCGTCCCATCGTAGAAGCAGGGGAGCGGGTCAAGAAGGGTGACGTCGTTGCCGACGGTCCTTCCACCGATAAAGGTGAGATCGCTCTGGGCCGCAACGTTTTGATCGGCTTTATGACCTGGGAAGGTTACAACTACGAGGATGCTGTCCTGATCAACGAGAAGTTGGTCCGCGAGGACATGTACACCTCCATTCATATTGAAGAATACGAAATCGAGTGCCGTGACACCAAGTTAGGACCCGAAGAAATCACCCGTGACATCCCCAATGTAGGTGAAGAGGCCGTAAAGGACCTGAACGAATTGGGTATCATCCGCATCGGTGCGGAAGTTCACGCAGGGGATATTCTGGTCGGTAAGGTTACCCCCAAGGGTGAAACCGAACTGACTGCGGAAGAACGGTTGCTCCGTGCCATCTTCGGTGAAAAAGCTCGCGAAGTCCGTGACACCTCTTTGCGTGTTCCCCACGGTGAAGCAGGTATCATCGTTGATGTAAAGATTTTCACCCGTGAAAACGGCGACGAACTGGCACCCGGTGTCAATCAGATGGTTCGCTGCTACATCGCTCAGAAGCGTAAGATTTCTGTCGGTGACAAGATGGCAGGTCGTCACGGTAACAAGGGTGTTATCTCCCGTATTCTGCCTGAAGAGGATATGCCTTTCCTGCCCGACGGTACTCCCTTGGAAATCGTACTGAACCCCCTGGGCGTTCCTTCCCGTATGAACATCGGACAGGTATTGGAAGTCCACTTGGGCTATGCCGCAAAGGCGCTGGGTTGGAAGATTGCTACCCCCGTTTTTGACGGCGCAGTCGAAGAAGATATTATGGAAGCCTTGGAAAAGGCCGGCTACAATGCAGACGGTAAGACCGTTCTGTACGACGGTCGTACCGGTGAGCCTTTTGACAACCGTGTTACCGTCGGTTATATGTATTACCTGAAACTGGCGCACTTGGTTGACGACAAGATTCACGCCCGTTCTACCGGTCCTTACTCGCTGGTTACCCAGCAGCCTTTGGGCGGTAAGGCACAGTTCGGCGGCCAGCGTTTTGGTGAGATGGAAGTTTGGGCGCTGGAAGCCTACGGCGCAGCTTACACCTTGCAGGAAATCCTGACCGTTAAGTCGGACGACGTGGTTGGTCGTGTCAAGACCTACGAAGCCATTGTTAAGGGTGAAAACGTACCCCGCGCGGGTCTGCCCGAGTCCTTTAAGGTATTGATTAAGGAATTGCAGAGCCTGCTGTTGGATATCAAAGTTCTGGACGACGAGGATAACGAAATCCCGATTCGTGAGAGTCAGGACGACGATTACGATGAAGAGACCGTCCGCTTGATCGGCGATGTTCAGCCCCCCGTGGTAGAACCCGAAGAAGCGATGGACGAGTCGGAACTGCTTTTTGCAGAACTCGGTCTGAACGATGATGACGAAGAAGAGGACGATGACGATGACTTCGGTACGCCTGTTATGAGCGACGAAGACTTCGACACGGACGAAGAAGACGAAGAAGAATAAGAAAGGAGAGTCTACTATGCCTCAGGATAACAATTTCACTTTTAGTGCAATCCAGATTGGTTTGGCTTCTCCCGATAAAATTCGTGAGTGGTCCCACGGCGAGGTTAAAAAGCCGGAAACCATTAACTACCGTACTTTAAAACCCGAACGGGACGGTCTTTTCTGCGAACGCATCTTTGGACCTACCAAGGACTGGGAATGTCACTGCGGTAAGTACAAACGCATCCGCTATAAGGGTATCGTCTGTGACCGATGCGGCGTTGAAGTTACCCGCGCCAAGGTCCGCCGTGAGCGTATGGGCCATATCGAACTGGCAGCTCCCGTGTCCCACGTTTGGTACTTTAAGGGCATCCCCAGCCGTATGGGTCTGATTTTAGACGTCTCTCCCCGCGTACTGGAGAAAGTTTTATACTTTGCTTCCTACATTGTAATTGATCCCGGTCGTTCCCGTCTGGAAAAATGCCAGCTTCTGTCCGAAAAGGAATACAAAGAATGTCTGGAAATGTACGGCGACCGTTTCCGTGCCGGCATCGGTGCGGAGGCCATCAAGGAACTGCTGGCCGAAATTGACCTGGACGCTCTGTCCGCAGAACTGACCGAAGCACTGGAAAACGCCAACGGTCAGAAGAAATTGCGTATCGTTAAGCGTCTGGAAGTGGTCGAAGCTTTCCGCCGCTCGGGCAACCGTCCCGAATGGATGATCCTGGATGTAGTCCCCGTCATCCCCCCGGAAATCCGACCCATGGTACAGCTGGACGGCGGCCGTTTTGCCACCTCCGACTTAAACGATCTGTACCGTCGCGTCATCAACCGCAACAACCGCTTAAAGCGCTTGTTGGAGTTGGGCGCACCTGATATCATCGTCCGCAACGAAAAGAGAATGTTGCAGGAATCGGTTGACGCACTGATTGACAACGGCCGTCGCGGCAAGCCCGTTACCGGCCCCGGTAACAGACCCTTAAAGTCCCTGTCCGATATGCTGAAGGGTAAACAGGGTCGCTTCCGTCAAAACCTGTTGGGTAAGCGTGTTGACTACTCCGGCCGTTCGGTTATCGTTGTCGGCCCCGAACTGAAGATTTACCAGTGCGGTCTGCCGAAAGAAATGGCACTGGAACTCTTCAAACCCTTTGTTATGAAACGCCTGACCGACGCCGGTCTGGCACACAATATCAAGAGCGCAAAGCGCATGGTCGAGCGCGTGAAGCCCGAGGTCTGGGACATCCTGGAAGACGTTATTTCCCAGCAGTTGGTCCTGCTGAACCGTGCACCTACCCTGCACCGTTTGGGTATCCAGGCGTATGAACCCATTTTGGTCGAGGGCCGCGCATTGAAGCTGCATCCCTTGGTATGTACGGCATATAACGCCGACTTCGACGGTGACCAGATGGCAGTTCACGTACCCTTGTCTGCCGAAGCACAGGCCGAAGCACGCTTCCTGATGCTTTCTGCAAACAACCTGTTAAAACCTCAGGACGGTCGTCCTGTTACCGTTCCGACCCAGGATATGGTCTTGGGTAGCTACTACCTGACCATGGTGAAGGAGAACCAGCCCAACGAGGGTAAGGCGTTCGCCGACCCCGACGAAGCCATTCTGGCTTACAACAACGGCATTATTCAGCTTCACACCAAGATCCGTGTCCGCGTGACCCGTGAGATCAACGGCGAAACCAAAACGGGCATGATCGAAACCACGGTCGGACGCATCATCTTCAACCAGAACATTCCTCAGGACCTGGGCTTTGTTGACCGCTCCAACCCCGAGGACGCCCTCCGCTTAGAGGTCGAGTTCGTGGTTACCAAGAAAGAACTGGGCAAGATCATCGACCGCTGCATCCGTGTCCACGGTACCAGCGAAACGGCTCTGACGCTGGATAAGATTAAGAGCCTGGGCTTTAAGTTCTCTACCCGCGGCGCTATCACCATCAGCGTTTCGGATATGGAAGTTCCGGAAGAAAAGAAACAGCTGATGGCTGCCGCCGACGCTTCTATCGAAGAGGTTGACGGATACTTCAGAAGCGGTTTGATGACCGACGAAGAGCGTTATCAGCAGGTTATTCGCATCTGGAACGGCACCAACGACAAGTTGACCAAAGCCCTGATGGATAACATGGACGAGTTCAATCCCATTTATATGATGGCGAACTCCGGTGCCCGTGGTTCTATCAACCAGATCAAACAGCTGACCGGTATGCGTGGTCTGATGGCCGATACCTCCGGTCGCACCATCGAAGTTCCCATTCGTGCAAACTTCCGTGAAGGTCTGAACATTTTGGAATACTTCATTTCCAGCCACGGTGCAAGAAAAGGTCTTGCCGATACTGCACTCCGTACTGCTGACTCGGGTTACCTGACCCGCCGTCTGGTAGACGTTTCTCAGGACGTTATCATCCGTGAACAGGATTGCGGTACCACCGAAGGTATCATTGCTTGTGAAATCCGTGACGGCAACGAGGTGATCGAGAAGTTTGCAGACCGTTTGGTCGGTCGCTATCCGCTGAAGGATATCGTTCATCCCGAAACGGGCGAAGTTCTGGTCACCAAAGAGACCATGATGACCGATGCCGATGCCAAGAAGATTATCGACGCCGGTATCAAGTCGGTAGAGATCCGCTCTATTCTGAAGTGCCGCCTGAAAAACGGCGTTTGTGCACACTGCTACGGTTCCAACCTGGCAACCGGTACCCCCATCAACATCGGTGAAACGGTCGGTATCATCGCCGCTCAGTCCATCGGTGAGCCGGGTACCCAGCTGACCATGAGAACCTTCCACACCGGTGGTATCGCCGGTGACGATATCACCCAGGGTCTGCCCCGTGTCGAAGAATTGTTCGAGGCAAGAAAGCCCAAGGGCTTGGCCATCCTCAGCGAGATCAGCGGTAAAGTTTCTCTCTCGTCCGAGAACAAGAAACGCCGGGAAGTCATTGTAACCAACGACGAGACCGGGGAAGCCGCAACTTACGCCATTCCCTTCGGTTCCCGCATCAAGGTTGAGGACGGTCAGATCATCGAAGCAGGTCACCCCCTGACCGAAGGTTCGATGAATCCCCACGACGTGCTTAAGATCAAGGGCGCGACCGGCGTTCAGGACTACCTGATTCAGGAAGTTCAGCGTGTTTACCGCCTCCAGGGTGTAGACATCAACGACCGCCATATCGAGGTTATCGTCCGCCAGATGATGCGCAAAGTCAAGATCGAGGATGCAGGTGACACCGAATACTTGTATGGCTCGCTGGTTGACCTGTACGAAGTCATGCAGGTAAATCAGGAGCTGGAGGCAGAGGGCAAGCGTCCCGCAACCTATACCCAGAGCCTTTTGGGTATCACCAAGGCATCGTTGGCAACCGACTCCTTCCTGTCCGCCGCTTCCTTCCAGGAGACCACTCGTGTCCTGACCGAAGCCGCTATTAAGGGCAAGAAAGACCCGCTCTTAGGCCTGAAAGAAAACGTCATTATCGGTAACCTGGTTCCTGCCGGTACCGGTATGAAATGCTATCAGGATTTGGGCGTAGCCACTACTGAAGAAGCGGAATCTGCAACCGAAGAATAAAAAATGCTTGACAGTTGCATATTTCTGTTATAAAATGTACAGGCGAATGGTCTGCCGAAAGGTTCGGTAGACCTATTCCCTGTTGTATTCGAGGGGTTTTATGGAAATCGACCGATTACAGAGCGCCAACCGTGTTGTTGGCCTCAAACAAACCTTGCGCGCCATTGAAGAAGATCAGGCAGAAACCGTGTTCATCGCCCGTGATGCGGACGATCGGGTACGGGTCCCTGTAGAGGCGTTGTGCAAGCAAAAACAGCTTACTATCTCGTTTGTTGATACAACCGAAGAATTGGGTAAGGCCTGCGGCATTGACGTAGGCGCGGCAGTTGCCGCAATCATTCTTTGAGAGGAGGTGCATGGATGCCTACTTTTAATCAGCTGGTTAAGAACGGAAGAAAGTCGCTCGTTAAGAAGTCGACCGCTCCCGCTCTGCAGAAGGGTTTCAATACGCTGAAAAAGCGTGCGACCGACGTTTCTGCGCCCCAAAAGCGTGGCGTATGTACGGCTGTTAAGACCCAGACCCCGAAAAAGCCGAACTCTGCTCTTCGTAAGATCGCCAGAGTACGTCTGACCAACGGTACCGAAGTTACTTCGTACATTCCGGGTATCGGTCATAACCTGCAGGAGCATAGCGTAGTTCTGATTCGTGGCGGCCGTGTTAAGGACCTGCCTGGTGTGCGTTACCACATCATCCGCGGTACCCTGGATACTGCCGGCGTTGCAAACCGTAATCAGAGCCGTTCCAAGTACGGCGCAAAGAAGCCGAAGCCCGCGGCTAAATAATTCGGATCAAAAAATTAAGACTATCACACAAAGTGCTTGAGCACGAAGTTTATCATATAGATAAGCCTCTTGCTTAGCGCCTGACAACCGTGAAATTCGGTTGAGTACCTGTGATAATGATTTATCGCAAAGGAGGGAAGAATAGTGCCTAGAAGAGGTTTTATTGTAAAGAGAGATGTTCTGGCAGACCCGATCTACAACAGCAAGATTGTTACCCGTCTGATCAACAGCATTATGCTGGACGGCAAGAAGGGTGTTGCCCAGAAGATTGTTTACGATGCATTTGAGCAAGTTGCTGCAAAGAGCGGCAAGAACGCTTTGGACGCTTTCGAGGAAGCTATGAACAATATCATGCCGGTATTGGAGGTTAAGGCTCGCCGTGTAGGTGGTGCCAACTACCAGGTTCCGATCGAAGTTCGTCCCGAACGCCGTGAAACGCTGGGTCTGAGATGGTTGACTCTGTACGCGCGCAACCGTGGTGAACGCACCATGAGCGAACGTCTGGCCAACGAAATCTTGGACGCTATCAACAATACGGGCGGTGCCGTCAAGAAGAAAGAGGACACTCACAAGATGGCAGAAGCAAACCGTGCTTTTGCTCATTACAGATGGTAATTTACCACCCGTTAATGATCTGGGAAGGAGGAATTGTTTATGGGAAGAGAATATAGCTTAGAAAGAACCCGTAACATCGGTATCATGGCCCATATCGACGCCGGTAAAACGACTACTACCGAACGTATTTTGTTCTACGCAGGTCGTACCCACCGTATCGGTGAGACCCACGAAGGCGCCGCTACCATGGACTGGATGGAGCAGGAACAGGAGCGTGGTATTACCATTACTTCTGCTGCTACCACCGTTCACTGGCTGGATCACCGTGTTAACATTATCGACACCCCCGGACACGTTGACTTTACTGTTGAAGTAGAGCGTTCGCTGCGTGTACTGGACGGTTCCGTTACCGTTTTCTGTGCAAAGGGCGGTGTTGAACCCCAGTCTGAGACCGTTTGGCGTCAGGCTGACAAATACCATGTTCCGCGTATGGCTTATGTCAACAAGATGGATATCATGGGTGCTGATTTCTATAACGTTATCAACATGATGAAGGAACGTCTTCACTGCGTTCCCGTTCCGCTGCAGCTGCCGATCGGCGCAGAGGACACCTTTAAAGGTATTATCGACCTGCTCGAAATGAAGGCTTACGTCTACTATGACGATTTAGGCCGTGACGTCCGCGTGGAGGATATCCCCGCAGACATGCAGGACAAGGCTGAAGAATACCGCAATGCCATTATCGAAGCGTTGTCTGATGTCAACGAAGAGATCATGGAAAAATATCTGGAGGGCGAAGAAATCTCGATCCCCGAGATTAAGAAAGCCATCCGTCAGGCAACCATCAATGTAGAGATCATCCCGGTTGTTTGTGGTACTTCCTACCGCAACAAGGGCGTTCAGAAGATGCTGGATGCAGTTATCGACTATATGCCCTCTCCGCTGGACATCCCCGCCATCAAGGGTATCGTTCCGCGCACCGAGGAGGAGACCGAGCGTAAAGCAAGCGACTCCGAACCTTTCTCTGCTTTGGCATTTAAGATTATGACCGACCCCTACGTTGGTAAGCTCTGCTTCTTCCGCGTATACTCGGGTACCTTGAATGCAGGTTCGTCTGTTCTGAACTCTACCAAGGACAACCGCGAACGTGTTGGTCGTATCCTGCAGATGCATGCTAACGACCGTAAAGACATCGATATCGTCTACTCCGGTGATATCGCTGCCGCTGTTGGCTTGAAGGGTACCACCACCGGTGACACCCTGTGTGACGAGAACCATCCTGTTATTCTGGAATCCATGGAATTCCCGGAACCGGTTATCCGCGTTGCAATCGAGCCCAAGACCAAGGCTGGTCAGGAAAAGATGGGTATTGCTCTGTCCAAGCTGGCAGAAGAAGACCCCACTTTCAGAACCTACACCGATGAGGAAACCGGACAAACCATCATTGCCGGTATGGGTGAGTTGCACCTGGAAATCATCGTTGACCGTTTGATGCGTGAATTCCACGTTGAGGCCAACGTTGGTAAACCTCAGGTTTCTTACAAGGAAACCATCCGCAAGCCCGTCCACATCGATCACAAGTATGCACGTCAGTCCGGTGGTCGTGGTCAGTACGGTCACGTTGTACTGGACATCGAGCCTTTAGAGCCGGGTGCAGGTTACGAATTCGTCAACAAAATCGTCGGCGGTGCAATTCCCAAGGAATATATCCCCGCTGTCGATGCCGGTATCCAGGGTGCTATGCAGACCGGTGTACTGGCAGGCTACAATGTTGTTGACGTTCGTGTAACCCTGGTTGACGGTTCTTACCACGAAGTTGACTCTTCGGAAATGGCGTTTAAGATCGCCGGCTCCATGGCCTTCAAAGAAGGTTGCAAGAAGGGTAACCCCGTTCTGCTCGAGCCCATCATGCAGGTTGACGTTACCGTTCCTGACGAATACATGGGCGACGTTATGGGCGACCTGAACTCCCGCCGCGGCCAGATCAAGAGCATGGAAGCTCGTACCGGTGTACAGGCTATCTCCGCTCATGTTCCGCTGTCCGAGATGTTCGGTTACTCCACCGACCTGCGTTCCAAGACTCAGGGTCGTGGCGCATACTCCATGCAGCCCAGCCACTTCGAAGAAATGCCCAAGAGCATTCAGGAGTCTATTGCTGCTGCAAACGCCAAGAACTAATTTTTGCAAAATACTTGCAAATTAAGAAAAATCGTAGTACAATAAGGCTATAGCCGAAAAAAGGAGGATTTTCATTATGGCAAAGGAAAAGTTTGAAAGAGGGGGAAAACCCCACGTAAACATCGGCACCATCGGTCACGTTGACCATGGTAAGACTACCCTGACCGCAGCTATCACCAAGGTTCTGGCTCTGAAGGGTGGCGCAGACTTCACTGATTACGCAAATATCGACAAGGCTCCCGAAGAAAGAGCACGTGGTATCACGATCTCTACCTCTCACGTTGAGTATCAGACCGACGCTCGTCACTATGCTCACGTTGACTGCCCCGGACACGCCGACTACGTTAAGAACATGATCACCGGTGCTGCTCAGATGGACGGTGCAATCCTGGTTGTATCCGCTGCTGACGGTCCCATGCCCCAGACCCGCGAGCACATCCTGCTGGCTCGTCAGGTAGGTGTTCCCTACATCGTAGTATTCATGAACAAGGCTGACCAGGTTGACGATCCCGAATTGCTCGAACTGGTTGAAATGGAAATTCGTGAACTGCTGAACGAGTACGAATTCCCGGGCGACGATACTCCTATCGTTACCGGTTCCGGTCTGCAGGTTCTGGAATCCACCTCTACCGACATCAATGCTCCTGAGTATGCTTGCATCCTGAAGCTGATGGACGAGGTTGATAGCTTCATTCCCGATCCCGAACGTGACACCGAAAAGGACTTCTTAATGCCTGTCGAGGACGTATTCTCCATCACCGGTCGTGGTACCGTTGCTACCGGCCGTGTTGAGCGTGGTACCCTGAAGCTGTCCGACGAAGTTGAAATCGTTGGTCTGACTGACGAACCCCGCAAGGTTGTTGTTACCGGTATCGAAATGTTCCGTAAGTCTCTGGACTACGCTGAAGCTGGCGATAACGCTGGTGTTCTGCTGCGTGGTGTTCAGAGAAACGAAATTGAGCGTGGTCAGGTTCTGGCTAAGCCCGGTTCCATCAACCCCCACACCAAGTTCAAGGGTCAGGTTTACATTCTGACCAAGGAAGAAGGCGGCCGTCATACTGCATTCTTCAACAACTATCGTCCTCAGTTCTATTTCAGAACTACCGACGTTACCGGCGTAATCACCCTGCCTGCTGACAAGGAAATGTGTATGCCTGGTGATAACGTTGATATCGATGTCGAGCTGATTACTCCTATCGCTATCGACGAAGGTCTGCGTTTCGCTATCCGCGAAGGCGGCCGTACCGTTGGTTCCGGCGTTGTTTCCGCTATCAACGAGTAATTTTCACACACGAAAAAGAGTCCCCTTGCGGGACTCTTTTTTAGTGTTTGGTTTATGAAGGAACCCTTAGGGGTTTCTTTTTCATTTGGTTAACAAAAGTTAACCAAATGAAAATTGACCGAAGGCGGTCTTGATTCGTATTATAAGTGAAAGGAGGTTTTGAAGATGAACCGTTCAGTGCGGCCGACTGAAGGCATCGAAAGTGTAATTGCTACTTACGGAGACACCTTGTTTCGTCTTTGTCTCATTCAACTGGGGAACGCCCATGATGCAGAGGACGCCCTGTCCGAGACCTTTTTGCGGTATCTGCAAAAGTCTCCACCGTTTGTCAGCACCGACCACCAAAAGGCGTGGCTGATTCGGGTGGCGACCAACTGTTGCCGTGATATGCTCCGTCTGCGAAACCGCCGTTTTACGATCCCGCTGGAAGACGTTTCTGCTTTTGCCACCGAAGCGTCTGACCGAGGTCTGTTGGAGGCGCTGATGCAACTGCCCGAAACGTTTAGGGTGGTGCTGGTATTGCACTATGTGGAAGGCTACACCACCGAGGAGATTGCCCCGATGATCGGCAAGACGCCCTCGGCGGTGAAAATGCGGCTGAAAAAAGGACGCGCCCTGTTGAAGGAGGTGTACGGGCATGAATGATCTGAAAAAAGCTGTCGGCACAATCCGAATGCCGACCGAAATGAAGGAACGGATCTTAACGACCTGTTCCCAACGATCGGAGGAAAAATTGATGAAAAAAGCATTTTACAAACGCCCTTTGGGGATCGCCGTCGCTTTGGTGGCTTGTGTTGCCCTGATTGGAGCGACCATTACGGCATCCAACGGTTTTCGGGATGTGAAGGACTGGACGGGTGCCATTGTCGGTCAAATCTACGAGGCGGGGGAAGGGGAAATTGCCCTGTCTGCTGTGTATGAAGAAGGGGGCATCCGCCTGACCGTTGACCTGTTAAAGGGAGGGGAACGCCCCTACGCCTTTTTGGACTTTCTGAAGCCGTCCCAATACGAGTTGATTGACTCTAACGGAAAGGTGCAACACGTTGCGGTTTCGCTCCATGACGGCATCGTTGCCGGAGGCGGAACCCCCCTGCAGACCGAATTGCTGATTCCCCAAGCCCTTGCAGAAGGAACGTACCATCTGGTGGTGCGGGAGTTTGTGGGCATCGCCAAAGCCGAACAAGACCTGCCCATTCGCGGGCATTGGGAATGTACCTTTGCGGTAACCGAGTAAATCAAAAAGAAACCCTGCGGGGTTTCTTTTCATTTGATTCATTTTTTAACCTAACCGAGGTTTGCTGTTGGTTAACTTTTGTTAACCAAATCGAAGCAGGATTCCTGTTGACGGATTGATTGGGATGTGGTAAAATAAAAAGTGCCAAACCCACACTTTAATATTTTGCATAGAAGATGCGTATTTTATTTTGGTAAAAACGCATGTTCGCTTTTGTGTCTTCTTTGCAAAAGTAGGTGGGTTTGGCGACTTAGCCGTGAACGGTGCGTTTTTCGGGTGCGTGGCTTTGGCTATGCACCTTTTTTATTGGGGGAGAGAAATGAAAGACTTTACCAAAGAGTATCGCACCTTGTGCTTTGAATTTTACGAGGGGACGGGGATGTACAACAATGCATTGAAACGGCTGCCCATGTGCGCCGAAGCACGGTCTTTGTTGGAACTTCAGTATACGGAAATCGTCAAGTGCGCCGAAAAACTGCGGTTACTGCAGCGGGAAGAAATAGGCGAAAAAAGCGAATGACGGACGGTTGGAAAAAAGAGTGTCTGCGGGCGCTCTTTTTAAGTTGGGTTAAAAATTTTAACCCAACCGAGATTTGCTGTTGGTTAACTTTTGTTAACCAAACTGAAAAAGGTTCTTGTTGACGGATTGATTGGAATGTGGTAGAATGATTTTGCGACAAGTTCCCTCAATTGGATTCATATTTTGCCTGAAGT
>JAZOOX010000034.1:0-12105 GCA_045655245.1 Clostridia bacterium
CGACTCGTCAGAGTCGGCTCTTTTTTATAGGATTGATACAAATCGGTAGGTCAGCCGTCCGTTGTCCAGACTAAACTCGGGGTAGCAAAACCGTTCTTTCTCCACGGCGCAGTCCTTTAAGGTCAGCAGCGAGAAGTCGGACACCGTCATATACCGCACCCCGTTGTCCTTTCGGCAGGCGGTCCTGCGATCGGGGGTAATGACAAAAACCGTTCGGTCTTTTGCCAACGCCTCCAACTCGGCACGGAACAGCGCCTTTTCTTCTGCCAACTTAAACTCCAACGGCGCATTCAGCACCAGTAAAATATGGTCCGCCGAACTGCCTTTTAAGTCCCCAAACAGCTTTGTCCATTGGGAAAGTAAACTGCGGGAGGGAAAATCCGCCGTTACCGTCAACACTCCGTCCTTTTCTTCGGCACTGTAGGTCCCCGACGGGGTTACCGTCTTGACATACCCCGCTTCCTTTACCTTGCGGGTCAAAATCCGATCTGCCAGACCGTCCACCAACAGGGCAGTCTCTTTTTTTGCACCGAGCACGGGGAAAACCGCCCCCGTTGGAAGTTCCCGATACAAGGGGTCGGCAGGGGATTGCATCGGCAGGTCAAAGCCCGCAGCCGCGCCCTTGGCAGTGATGGGGATGATTGTTTCGCATCCGCCGAAGGTTGCGGTCACGATACCGCCTTTATCGCCTTTTAAAGTCACCTTGTTGCCGCTGACGGCAAGGTCGGGACTGTCGGTTTTTAAAGTAACCAAACCGGGGGAGACGTCTGCCCACGCCCCGTCGTCGTCATACCCGATAAAGGAAAAGGTCTGGCTCTTGCCCAATTCCAAAGCCACACCTGCAGGGTAGGCAGATAGGGTGGAGGGGGTTAATACCTGTAACAGAAGGTCGGTGGCAATTTCATCCGATGCCACCGTAATCTTTGCCACACCCGCCTTTTCGGGGGTCAGAACATTGTTTTTAAAAGTGCCGTTGTCTGTTTGATAAGTAATCGGCTTGTCTGACAGATCACAGGGGTTTTGATACTCGTCCACCCCGCGGGAGTAGACCGATACCCGGTCTCCCAAACAAACCCTGTCTGCCGATAAGGTGGAGTTGATTTTTGCCAACTTCCCGATTTTGGCATTGGAAAAGACCCCCAGCGCTGCCGAAACCTTACGCATTGCCCCGCCCGAAGGGGCGTTTTTCAGGGCAACGCTAAAATGCCCTTCCGGCCGTGCAACCAGGGTGGTGGACCCGCCACCGTCACAGTTCATGGCATAGACCGCACCCAGCTGGATCATCAGGTCGGCAAGTTCTTCCTGGGTCATTCCCAGAGCGTTGCTCTGCCGCCCGTCTACCGCCACCAACAACAGATGCCCGTCAGCAGTAAACCCTACCCCCGTGCGGGGATGCCGTCCCGTAATGTTGTGGGTGAATGTCGCAGGCTTCCCCTCGGCGACCAGCATACTGCCGCCGCTGACCGCGTGCTTGATCTTTTCGATGTCGGGGGTCAGCTGAATGTCCAAAACCACCTCGTCCCCGAGCTTAAAGTTGCTGTTTAAAAAGTAGTTCCATTCCATGGACGTGGTAAGGACGTACCCGTTTTCGGGAATCTCAACAGGGTCTTGGTTCATATAAAATGCACTGACCTTGCCGTCTGTTACCACCATCTCCACCCCGTTGTTTTGCGACCCGCGGGAGTATTTTCCCCAGGCGGGGGTGTACATCAAGATCTTGGTAAGGTCGTTATACTGGTTGATCAAATAGACCGAATCCTTTTTGCCCGAGGGCGCCGTTACCGTGATCTCGGTCTTGAAATAATCCATCAACAGTTGTCCGTCCTCGGTAAAAATCAGGGAGGCATACCCGCCGTCGATTCCCGAGGAGGAACGCACCTGCCCGTCGGTTATCTGCAGGTTCATGGCGTGGGCGCGTCCCGACTCTTCCTTGTTCCAGCTGAAAAAGTCGGTGTTGACGGCGGCAACCGCCCCATAGGTCTTTGCCATATCCAGCACATTGGACAGATAAGACATCCCTTCCGGTGCCGCCATGGGCCGAACCGACACCGTTTCGTTGTTCAAATCGGCGTCAATGATGTGGATCTGCGCCACCCCGTTGTCCTGTATTCGCGTCTTTTGGGTGTAAACAATGCCACTTGCCACCCTTTCGGTAACTTCTTTTTCATAAATGATTTCCGCCCCCAGCACCGTTGCAGGAAGCAACAGCGCGAGAGCGGTTAAAATCGCAACCGTTTTCCGTATCATTTTTAATCCTTTCTAACAAACCAGTGTTAAGGCTTGGGGAACGGTCTCCACCGTGATCTGCTTGTCACCTGCATAGTACTCGCCGTCCAGCGACCAGGGCAGAGGGGACTCGGAGCGGATGTGGATGGACACCGCCTGTTTAAAGGTAATCATGGGGGAGCGGGAATAGTCCTTGATGGACAGGGTATGCAAAATGCCGTGCAACTCGCTGACCGTTTTGGGCGCACGGATCAGCATCAGCTCCAGCTTCCCGTCGTTTAACTGTACCAGCGCATCGTTCAGCCGCAACACCCCGCCGATGGAGGTGGTATTGCTGACGGCGCCGAAGATATAATCCCCTTCCAACGCCTCGCCGTCAACGGTCAGGGACAAATGCTTGGGTTGGAGGTTTAATAAATCCTTTGCCCCTTCCAACACATAAGCCAAATGCCCCAAAGCGTTTTTCAGCGATTGGGGGGTATTGTACGAGCTTTCGGTAAACGCCCCGAAGGACGCAATATACGAAAAATACCGACCGTTGATGCACCCCAAATCCAGGGGATGCTCGGTCCCGTGGAGACAATCCCGTGCCGCCGTGATAATATGCTTTGAAATGCCCAAAGTCGTGGAAAAATCGTTGGTGGTTCCCGCAGGGATGTAGGCAAGCTTGGGACGTTGCTCCAACTGCATCAGCCCGCTAATGACCTCGTTTAACGTGCCGTCACCGCCGCAACAGACGATCAGGTCCTTGTTTGCGCCCTGTTGTATTACAATCTCTTCGGCGTCGTGTCGGGCGTTGGTCATAAAGATCGCAACCTCGTACCCGCCGCTTGAAAAAATGCGGTTTAATTTCGGCAGATACCGGATGATCCGCCGAGTGCCCGAATTGGGATTGACAATCAAAAGCATTTTCTGTTTCATGGGCAGAACTCCTTTTACTTTCTGATTATATTCTATCACTTTCTGATTTGTAATGCAATACATTGCCCGTAAACAAAAAGTGAATAAATTTTTGGTATGCTTCGGGAGGTTTTGGTGGATATTATGTTTGAAAGTTCATTTTAAGAATCGGAGGTTGTTATGAAAAAACGTGCTTTCGTGGCTTTGCTTCTGTGCTTTTTACTGTTGCTTCCCGCCTGCTCTATGGGCGGCGGCACCACGGGCGGAGCAGATGTCCACGTCTTTTACTACACCTACAGCGACCCGTATATTTCCAGCGTGCGGGGGGCGCTGGACAGCCGTCTCCGCAGTGCGGGGATCGCCTTTCAGGACTATGACGGCCACGGCAACCAGACCACCCCGACCGAGCAGGTCCAGACCGCCATTACCAAGGGTGCCAAGTGTGTCATTGTCAACATCGTCAACACGGGTTCGGATGACGCCGCCAACGGCATCGTCCAGCTGGCAAAAAATGCGGGGATCCCCGTGATCTTCTTTAACCGCGAAGTCTCTACCGCCGTGGTGGACAGTTACGACAAGTGCGCCTTCGTAGGCACCGATGCCGCCGAGGCGGGGCATCTTCAGGGGGAAATGATCGGCGAATACCTGCTGGATCATCAGGACACGGTGGATCTGAACAAGGACGGCGAAATCTCTTATATCCTCTTTAAGGGAGAAGAAGGGAATAACGAAGCCATCTACCGTACCCAGTACGCAGTAGAGGACGCCAACCGCATCCTGACCCAAGCGGGGCATAAACCCTTAAAGTTCTATGACCCGTCCAACGCCAACCGCTACCTGGTGGACAAAAACGGACAGTGGTCCGCCGCCGCCGCAAACGAGTTTATGACCACGGCGCTGACCTCCTTTTCCGAGTCCAAAAACAATATGATCGAGCTGGTAATCTGCAACAACGACAATATGGCAGAGGGTGCCGTTTCTGCCCTGAACAACGCAGGCTACAACAAGGGGGCGGGTTCTAAAATGATTCCCGTTTTCGGGGTGGATGCCACCGACGCCGCCAAAGAGCTGATTCGGGACAGTAAAATGTCGGGTACCATCAAGCAGGATGCGGAGGGCATGGCAGAAGCTTTGTTAAAGCTGGCAGACAACGGTTTAAAAGGTGCACCCCTGATGCAGGGCACCGAGGACTACCACGTAGACCAAGGCACCGACAAAATCCGTATCGCCTACGACAAATATCTGGGAGAGTAAAATGAGCAAAAAACTGTTGCTGGAGATGCAAGGCATTACCAAAGAATTCCCCGGTGTCCGTGCTTTGGACGGGGTGGATTTAAACATCCGCCCCGGCACGGTCCACGCCCTGATGGGAGAGAACGGCGCAGGCAAATCCACCCTGATGAAATGCCTCTTCGGTATCTATAAAAAGGACGGCGGCCGCATCCTGTTAGACGGTCGGGAAGTCGCCTTTAAAAGCCCGAAGGAAGCGCTGGAAAACGGGGTAGCCATGGTGCATCAGGAGCTGAACCAGGCATTAAAACGGAACGTCATGGACAATCTGTGGCTGGGCCGCTACCCCAAAAAAGCGGGGGTTTGGGTCTCGGAAAGGGAAATGCAGCGTCAGACCGAGAAAATCTTTCGGGAACTGGGGGTTTCGGTGGATGTCAAAACGGTGATGAGCCGCCTCCCCGTAGCCAAACGCCAGATGGTGGAGATCGCCAAAGCCGTCTCCTACCGCGCACGGGTCATCGTTTTTGACGAGCCGACCTCCTCCCTGACCGAGCAGGAGGTGGAGCACCTTTTCCGCATTATCAATATGCTGAAAAAACAGGGGTGCGGCATTATCTACATCTCTCACAAGATGGAAGAGATCCTGCGGATTTCGGACGATATTACGGTCATGCGTGACGGCGCCCATGTGGCAACCCGCCCTGCGGGGGAACTGACCATGGACGAAATTATCCGCCTGATGGTGGGCAGACCCCTAAAAAGCCGTTTTCCCGAAAAGAAGAACAAGCCCTCGGACACCGTACTGGAAGTGCGGAACTTAAGCGGTCTTTATACCCCCATCCGCGACATCTCCTTTACCCTGCGGGCGGGGGAGATTCTGGGACTTTCGGGTCTTGCGGGAGCGGGTCGAACCGAGGTGATTGAAACCCTGTTCGGCATTGCGGAAAAGGGCGGGGGAAAGGTCTTTCTTCACGGTAAGGAAATCCATAACAAAACGCCCCGCCGCGCCATCCGCAACGGCTTTGCCCTTTTGACCGAGGAGCGCCGTCGGGACGGTATTTTCGGCATCTTAAGCATTTTGGAGAACACGGTCATCTCCAACCTTAAAAACTACCGCATGGGAAAACTGTTTTTAAGCAAAGGGCAGATGGTGACCGACACCAAACAGGTGATTTCGGGATTGCGGGTCAAAACCCCGTCTTACAAAACCCAGATCCGTTCCCTTTCGGGGGGCAATCAGCAAAAGGTGATCTTGGGCCGCTGGCTGTTGACCGAGCCTGAAATCCTGATGCTGGACGAACCCACCCGGGGCATTGATGTGGGCGCCAAGTTCGAGATCTATCAGTTGATTGCCGATTTGGCGGCACGGGGAAAAGCCGTGATCATGGTCTCCTCCGAAATGCCCGAACTTTTGGGGGTGTGTGACCGTATTCTCGTCCTGTCGGGCGGACGGGTGGCAGGGGAGGTCACTCCCGCAACCACCACGCAGGAAGAAATTATGACCTTGGCATCAAAATATGTATAAAGGAGGTTGCGGTTATGGACAATGCAAACCAAGCCATTCCGCAGGGACAAACACCCAAACCCGACCGTCTGCGGTCGCGGAAAGAATTCTTCATTAACAACTCACTCTATATTTTTTTGGGATTGGCAATCGTGGTCATCGAGGTCCTGCAACCCGCGTTCCTGTCAGTCCCGTCCATCATCAACATCATTTCCCTGTCCGCCGCCAACCTGCCCATTGCACTGGGCATTGCGGGGACGATTATCCTGACGGGTACCGACCTTTCGGCAGGTCGGGTGGTGGGCATCGTCGCCTGCGTTTCGGCGTCTCTGCTCCAGACCTCGGGGTACGCCAACAAAATGTTCCCCGGACTGGACACACTGCCCATCTGGATTGTGCTGTTGATTGCCTTGGCGATCGGCGGACTGGTGGGGCTGATCAACGGCTTTTGCACCGCCCGATTCAACCTGCACCCCTTTATCGTCACCCTGTCCACTCAGCTGATTGTCTACGGACTCTTGCTGATGTACCTGATGATCGGCTCCAACAACGGTCAGTCCATTTCGGGGCTGGACACCTCCTATACCGACTTCATCACGGGGAGCATCCTCTCCATCGGACCTACCCCCATTCCCAACTATGTCTTTTACTCCATCGGCATCACCGCCATCATCTGGCTGATCTGGAACAAGACCGCCTTTGGTAAAAATATGTTCGCCATCGGCTCCAACCCCGAAGCGGCAAACGTCTCGGGCGTCAATGTCAAACGCACCATTATGCTGGTCTTTTTCTTGGCAGGGGTCATGTACGGCGTTACCGGCTTTATCGAAGCCGCCCGTATCGGTTCCAACTCCGCCGCAACGGGTCTGAACTACGAACTGGACGCCATCGCCGCCTGCGTCATCGGCGGGGTCTCTTTCGTGGGCGGTATCGGCAAAATCCGCGGGGTTATTATGGGCGTAGTCCTGTTGCGGATCATCTTCGTCGGACTGACCTTTTTGGGCATTGATTCCAATATGCAATATGTCATTAAAGGCTTGATTATTCTGATTGCCTGCGCCATCGATATGCGGAAGTACCTGGTGCGGAAATAAAATTTGTCTTTTTTCAATAAATGTGGTATAATCATATACTGATTGAATCATCGGATATGGAGGGCTGATTATGCCACAAACCCAAAAAACTGCCGACCGTACCCAAACGGGGATACGTGCAGGTGCCTTCGGAATTTTTTGTAATCTTTTGCTCTTTGCCGCCAAACTGACGGCAGGACTTCTATCGGCATCGGTGGCGGTGGTCGCCGACGCCTTTAACAACCTGACCGACGCCGCCTCGTCACTAATGACCTTTTTCGGTTTTCGACTGGCGCAACGCCCCGCCGACCGCGACCACCCCTACGGCCACGCCCGATACGAGTATCTGGCAGGGCTGGGCATTGCGGTGCTGATTCTGTTTATCGGTGTCGAACTGGTCCGTTCGTCGGCGGTTAAAATCCTTCACCCCGCCCCCGTCAGCTTCGATGCCCTGACACGGGTCGTTTTAGGGGGTTCTATCGGGGTCAAACTCCTGCTCTTTTGCTACTTCAACGCCCGGGGAAAAACCATCCGCTCCGCTACCCTGCTGGCGACTGCACGGGACAGTTTTAACGACGTTTTGGTGACCGGGGCAATCCTGCTTTGCAGTTTCATCCCCCTGCCCGCAGACGGGTATGCGGGGCTGTTGGTTGCCCTCTTTATTCTGTGGTCGGGAGTCCGTGTTGCGGGGGAAACGGTTTCGCCCCTGCTGGGCGCCCGCGCCGACCCCAAACTGGTGCAGTCCATCAGCGATCTGGTCTTAAAGCAGGATAAGATCTTAGGCATTCACGACCTGCTTATCCATGACTACGGCTACGGTCAGAGCTTTGCCTCGGTCCACGTGGAAATCAGCGCCGAGGAGGACCCCCTGATCTGCCACGACATCATCGACGAGACCGAATGTGCCGCCCTGGAAGAACTGGGCGTCCATCTGGTCATCCATTACGACCCCGTACTGGTCAATGACGAGGAGTGGAACACCCTCCGCTCCACGGTGGAGGCGGTCATTGCCGCCCTGGACCCCCGACTGTCCATGCACGACTTTCGTCTGGTCAAGGGTGCCCGCCGTACCAAACTGGTTTTTGACCTGGCAGTGCCCTATGATTTTCGGCTCAACAACCACCAAATCAAAACGCAGATCGACACCGCCCTTTCCGAGCGGGGCGTTCTTTATCCCACCGTCATCCGTTTCGACGGCAAATAAAAAGGGGAGGCAACGGAGACACTTCGTAAAGAAGTTGTCTCCGTTTTCCTACATAAAGAGAAAATGACACTTTCAAAATTTGAAAGTGTCATAGTGGGTTAGATACTTTGAGAAAGGTAAATACTTGCCGAAAATAAAGATTATCTTTCACGGCGGGTAAGGTGATATTGCAAACTATCGTTTGCAGTGATATTTTTGCCGAGCGGCAAAAGTGATATTGAAACCTTGCGGTTTCAGTGATATTATATTCGCCTTTTAACTGTCCGCAGGACAATATCACTATGCGTAGCATAATATCACTGCGAAGCAATATCACTCGCCGAAAGGCGAATATAACTGAGGCACCTTCCTTACGGAGGGTGCCTCAACCGCCTCTCCTTTTTTAATATTCAAATGGTGGATAAAACGCCGCCAGGGACATTTCTTCGTCCCCCGCGTACAGATGGGAGACATCCCCCACATACATGGTGCGGAAATGGGAACTGCCGCGGATGTCGGTTTCGGTGGCAAGACAGGTCATGGACGTGGGCGCCAGACAAAAGTTATGCCACAGCACAAAGGGGGGAAGCCCTGTCAGATGCGCCACCACCGTAATGCCCAGCACGAAATGGCAGAACAACACGATGGTCTTGTCCGAATCTCCGTAGAACAAATGCCCCTCGTGACGGATCCCGTACCGTTCCAAAAGAGCGTCCACCCCGGCACAGGTCTCCTCCCAGATTGCCTTGGTGTTGCCTTTGGCAATCAGTTCCGGCTCCAGCCACGCCTTGGGGTCAAAGTAACGTTCCTCTTCGCCCCATACATAAGGGGGCAGGTCCCAGCAGATCCGCTCGTTCCCCGTTATGGGGGAGGTGACCCGCCCGCGGAACTCCTGCAACCAGGGCAGAATCTCCGCTTCCCGACCCAGCTTGGTCAGGGTCGGTTTTGCCGTGTCCCGTGCCCGCCCCAAAGGGGAACAGTAAAAATCGTCGATTTTCATTTTGCAGAGCCGTTTGGATAACAGCTCCGCCTCCCGCCAACCCTTTTCGGTCAGGGAGTCTATGGAATAATCCGGCTCTCCGTGCCGTACGATAATAATTTTCATTATTTTCCTCCTTGGTTGTTTTCCAGCTTTTTCAGTAATTCAGATAACGGAACAATCAGCATCCCTGCGCAAAAGTTCCCCACGCCGTGGAGCACGTCCCAGGGCAACCCCGCCGCAATCCACGCCAGGGTTTGCTGAAAGTCCATCCCAAACAACAGAGCTTGTACGGGAGCGTAAAGGGTCCCAAAGGCAAGTCCGTGCAATCCGCAAAGGAGGGGGTAGACGACGTACGCTATCCCCTTGGACATTCTGCGGGGCAACAGCATGGTGATCCCCCACAAAACCGTCCAGATATACAGATAGGGGAGCCACCAGGAGGTAAATCCCGCAAACAACCCGTTCAACAGGACGTAGAGATAAATGGGGATCAGCGCCTTTTTCCGAAAGACCAGGGTAAAGACCATGGTAAACATCCCCAAAAGATGGATGTTGGGCAAGACCTCCATCAACACTTTCGAGCAGAACATCAACGTCCCCAAAACGGCAAACAAAACCGTCTCCCGCGGGGTTAAAAAAGGGTTTTTCTTATCGGGTGTAGGTAAGCTGATAGGTCACACCTTCTTTGATCTCGGTGGTGTCTACACCTGCGGTGGCATATTCACCGTCGATGTAAAACGCCCAGTAACTTTGGTCGGCATCAAAATCGGCAGTAATGCCGTTGACCTTCTTTACGTAAAGTCCGTAAGCACCCTGCTCACCCTCTAAAAGCTGTTGCTCCGAAAGGGCGGCGCCCACCGTCGTCTCGTCCGTTTTGATGGTAAAAGTAACGGTTTTTTCTCCTGCTGTAACTTCTGTCACAAGGGTCTTTTCCCCGTCCCCAAGGGTGGTGTCTTCCAAATAGATCGCATTTTCCCACAACCCTGACCCATCGGTAACTTTGCCGCAGGAGACCAGGGCAAACAGACAGAGTATCGCCAATAAAAACGAGAGAATTTTTTTCATTTGAATCAGTCCTTTCCTGTAGGTATAGCATACCACAACCCTTAACGAATTGCAATACTTTGTGCAAAGCGCCGCCCTCAAATAAACATCTACAACATCGTACAATATTAATTAATTTTAAAGAAAACCCAAGTAGATATTGAAGAAATCAATGCTAATTTCAAAAGTGCTTACCAAGCCGGCCGTTTGAATACGCCTGTGGAAAAGGTACAGTTGGTAAACGATGTCCAATGGAGTGCATTTAACGCCGGACGAATGGACTATATCGTTAGTGATACAGAAGCGGATATTAAGCGCAATCCGTTACTTTCTGATGCAAACAATTATACTTCAAACATGTCTTTCAAAAATGAAAAGCCTGTCTTTACCGATGTTCAAAAGACCTTGAAGAAGCAGACCGGCTACGGAGAATACGGCACAAAGACCTTGTATGATATTGTCACGCACGATGATTCTATTGGATTTGATCAAGAGAATTTCGACCAAGTAAAGAGCCGTTTCCACAATGCTTATATCGCAGGGTTTGTAGACTTGCCGAGCAATGCCGTCTCTTTGACCACCGACTTGCAAAGAGTGGCATTTGAAGCAGGAAAACGGGATGCTATCATCAGCAAGAGTGCGAACGATGCGAATGTCCGGTACGCTACTGTTCATGGTAAGGAAAGCGGATTTGTCATGACCGATGCGGCACAGGATGTAGACCAAGCTACCGTAAGATTACTGAACGATGTTGCTAAAGCTATGGGTATTAAAGCAATGTTTGAGGAAAACCTTGTGCTTGATAACGGCGCAGAAGCAAATGCGCAGATGGGTGACGATGGTATCTTCAAGATTTCAAAGACCGCAGAAAATCCCGTTGTTACTTTGGTTGCCCATGAGCTTGTCCATCGTATGCGTCAGTTTTCAACGAATGAGTATTACGCTTTCCGCAATTTTGCTGTACAACACGCTGAACAGTTAGGCTTCCGTTTGGATAATGGTGTCAACGGTGCTACAAACTTTGAGGATATCCAAGACCAGTATCAAAGCAAAAATATGTCTCTTGAGATGGAAGCCACCATTGATGAAATCGCTGCTCGTTTTGCGGAAAGGTTAATCACGGACGGAAAGGAAGGCATTGAACAGATCCGTTCCATGATGGAAGGTATCGAAGCGGAAATCGAAGCCAATCCCGAAACGTCAACGGAAACGAAATCGGCATTGAAACGCTTTATCGGTTGGCTACAGGACATTTGGCATAAGCTGACAGGTATTGCAACCAATCTTAACAAAGAGGGCAGAACAGCAGAAGCCAAAAAGGTGCAAGAGGTCGCAGATGCACTTGACCCGATTATTAAAGAGGGACAAAGACTTTGGGGCGAAGCCTACCGAGCAACCAAGAAAGCCGTAGAAGGACACGCAAAAACGAAAAAAACCGCCACTACAAACGATGGCGGTGTGGGCTTGTCCGGGGAATACCGATTTTTCCTTAAAGAAATTGTTGATGATAGCGGAAAATCGTATGGCATAGGTGTTAAACTTGACTCTACTTTTCTTGATACTCTTTCTGAAAAAGAAAGAGTAGAATTGGTGAAGGAATATGTTAAGGAGCTTGGCGGTGAGATTTTTACTGCTTATGATGGCAAGGGAAATGAGGTTGGTGTTTTACTTGCAGAATCAAATCGAAGATTTAGGAATCGAAACGGCAGAAGTATACCTGTAAATAAAGACCTTACCACAAAGTACATTAGAAACCATGTTAAACAAGAAGCTATTTCTCTTGTGGACGAGCTGATAATAGCATCAAAGAAAGACGGGGAGAAAGTTCCGAATTATCCGCACGACTGGTTGGACAACTACGGAAAAAACGCTTGGGAGTATTGGACTACATTTATACAAGATAAAAATAACACCATTTGGGAAGCAACATTAAATATCGCCAATTCCTCAAATGGTGAAAAAA
>JAZOOX010000035.1:0-9900 GCA_045655245.1 Clostridia bacterium
AGATGATGTCATAGCCCGTAACCAGTACGCTGGTGGGGTAAAAACGCTGTAAGTCGGCGGTGTTATCGGGCCAGCCCAAGGTGGAGAAGGGCCAGAGCGCCGAGGAGAACCAGGTGTCTAAAACGTCCTCTTCCTGGCGGAGCTTGGCACCGCACTTGGGGCAGGTGTCCAGATCGGTTTTGGAAACAAAGGTCTCGCCGCAAGCATCGCAGTAGAAGGCGGGAATGCGGTGACCCCACCACAACTGACGGGAAATACACCAGTCATGGACGTTTTCCATCCAGTTCATATAGGTCTTGGAGAAGCGGTCGGGCAGGAACTCGATGGTGCCGTCCTTGACCACTTCGATGGCGCGCTTTGCCAAAGGCTCCATCTTGACGAACCACTGCTTGGAGGTGATGGGCTCGACGGTGGTGCCGCAACGGTAGCAATGCCCTACATTGTGGGCGTGTTCTTCGATCTTGACCAGGTATCCCTGCGCTTCCAGATCGGCAACGATGGCACGGCGCGCTTCGTAGCGGTCCATGCCGCAGTACTTGCCGCCCCGCTCGTTGACGGTGGCATCGTCGTTTAAGACACGGATCTGTTCCAGGTTGTGGCGCAGACCTACTTCAAAGTCGTTGGGGTCGTGGGCAGGGGTAATCTTAACGCAACCGGTCCCAAAGTTCTTGTCGGCATGCTCGTCGGCAATCAGGGGGATTTCCCGGTCGCAAAGAGGCAGTTTCAGCATCTTGCCGATCTTGCCGAAATAACGCTCGTCATCGGGAGCAACGGCAACGGCGGTATCGCCCAACAGGGTTTCGGGGCGGGTGGTGGCGATGATCACTTCCCCGTCACCGTCGGCAAAGGGGTAGCGGATGTGCCAGAAATGTCCGTTTTCCTCGGCATACTCAACCTCGGCATCCGAGAGGGCGGTGGTACAGGAGGGACACCAGTTGATGATGCGGTTGCCCTGATAAATCAAGCCCTTTTCGTAGAGGTTGACAAACACCTCGCGGACGGCTTTCGAACAGCCTTCGTCCAT
This sequence comes from Clostridia bacterium, assembly GCA_045655245.1. Classification (GTDB taxonomy): domain Bacteria; phylum Bacillota; class Clostridia; order RGIG8785; family RGIG8785; genus RGIG8785. The sequence goes on from JAZOOX010000035.1 coordinate 1,025, forward strand.
GGTAAACCGTTCCCGGGACCAGTCGCAGGAACTCCCCAGCTTCTTCAGCTGGTTGATGATGCGGCCGCCGTAGAGGTTTTTCCATTCCCAAACCCGCTCCAAGAACTTCTCGCGGCCCAAGTCATAACGGGTGAGTCCTTCTTCTTTGCGGAGGGTTTCTTCTACCTTAATCTGGGTAGCAATGCCTGCGTGGTCGGTGCCGGGCACCCACAGTGCGGCATAGCCCTGCATCCGTTTTTGGCGGATGATGATGTCCTGCAGGGTCTCGTCCAGTGCATGGCCCATATGCAGCTGACCCGTTACGTTGGGCGGGGGGATAACGATGGTGAAGGGGGGCTTTTCGGGGTCCTCCGAGGGCTTGAAATACCCTGCGTCCACCCAGCCCTGGTACAGCCGTTCCTCGGCTTCCGAGGGGTCATAGTTTTTCGGTAATTCTGTCATCATAATCTGATTCCTCCAATCACAAACAATAACACTACGCCGACGACGGTAATCCCAAGCCCCAAGAGTTTGATCCGGGCAATGGATTCGTCGTTCGGTTCTTTTTTCAACACTTTTTTGCAAAGCAGTTTGGCCATATAGCACACCAATGCGCCAATCGCCACCACCGCCAGGCTGATGATTTTTCCCAACATAAAACCTCCATAAAAAAACTCCGCCCTGAAAAGGACGGAGAAATCCGCGGTACCACCTTCATTCCCGCAACGCGGGCACTCGAACGCCTTAACGCGGCAAACGTCAGGAACTACTGCCTTCATCCCTGCGGCTCCAAAGCGACCTTCTGCATCCCGTTGCGAGGAACCTTTCAGCCGGGGGTCCCTTCTCTTGACGGCGGGAGTGCATACTCCTCTTTATCACAGCCTTTTAACATTTAATAGTATAAACACAAATTCGGGCGTTGTCAAGGACTTGCCGCAAAAAATTAAATTTATGGTTGACTAATGGTAAAAGTTTAGGTATAATTTGTGTATCTGCTTAATGCACATACTTACTGGAAGAGAGGTATCAGTTATGACATCAAAAAGTATCGCAAAACTGTTGATTGCCGTGCTCCTCATTGCTGCCGTCCTGTATGTGGCCGTTTTTGGCCTGTCGGTGGGCGGTAATGTTTGGTTGCCTGCAACGTTCGACGAAGAGTATGGCGTACGGAAGGGCCTTGACCTGACCGGCGGTTCCGTCCTCGTGTTCGAAGCGGATGGGGATGCTGAAATCACCACCGCAACCATGGACCAGACCGTTGCCATCCTGCAAGGCCGTGCCGACCGTTTGGGTCTGGCAGAGGCTGTTATTTCTCCCCAGGGTACCAACCGTATCCGTGTCGAGATTCCTGCCGTTTCCGACCCGTCCGAAGCACGGGATATGCTGGGCGCACTGGCGCAGTTGTCCTTCCGCAAGCCCGACGGTACCACCGTCCTGACCGGCGATGACATCAAAAAAGCCAGTGCTGAGTACAGCGCCACCGATGAATCGGGGATTGCCCGCTGGCACGTTGCGCTGTCTCTGACCGATGCAGGCAGTAAGAAGTTCTACGAAGCCACCGCTTCGGTTGTTGCCGCCGCAGAAGACCAGCGCTACATCGCCATCTACCTGGACGAAAACCTGATCTCTGCCCCCGGCGTTAACGAAGCCATCAACACCACCGAGTGTGTGATCACCCTGGGCGGTGAGGACACCGATCCCCAGGCTTACGCCGAGTATTTGGCAACCACCATCAACGATGGTAAACTGCCCTTTAAATTAAACGCCATCGAAATGCGCACCATCGGTGCAACCCTGGGTGAAGGCGCACTGTCCAGCAGTCTGATGGCTGCCCTGATCGGCCTGATCCTGGTCCTGCTCTTTATGCTGGTCGTCTACCGTCTGCCCGGTCTGATGGCAGACCTTGCGCTGCTGGCATATGTGGGTATCGTTTGCATCATTTTGGCGAAGTTCCGCATCAACCTGTCTCTGCCCGGTATCGCAGGTGTAATCCTGTCCATCGGTATGGCAGTCGATGCCAACGTCGTTATCTTCGAGCGTATCAAAGAAGAACTGCGGATGGGCAAGTCCACCGGCGCTTCCATTGATGCCGGTTTCCACCGTGCTCTGACCGCAATCATCGACTCCAACGTTACTACCCTGATCGCCGCCGTTGTTCTGTATGTCGGCGGTACGGGTGCCATCCGCGGCTTTGCCGTTACCCTGGGCATCGGCGTTCTGGTCAGTATGCTGACCGCAATCTTCGTTACCCGCTTCCTGATTCGTCAGATGATCGGCCTGAAGATTAAGAACCCCAAGTTGTACGGAATTTAAGGAGGGATTGACGATGTTTTCGATTACGAAGCTCAGAAAATTTACTTTAGCAGCATCCGCCCTCATCATCGTTGCCGGTCTGATTACCGCATTTGTTTGCAACTTAAACTGGGACGTTGACTTTACCGGCGGTACCACCATGAATATCGAGTTGGGCCAAGCCCCCAACACCACCGAGATTGCCGCATTGGCAAAAGAGGCTACCGGCATTGCCGCTTCTTCGGTTCAGGCATCCGAAGACACTGCCGTAATCATCAAGATGCCTTACCTGACCGTCGAACAGAAGGAAGACCTGTTCAACGCCGTCAAAGAAAAGTATAACCTGATTGACGAAGAACGGGTTATCGTTCCTGAAGTCGCAGAAGGGGAGACCGCTCCCGAATCCTATCAGGAGTTTGACTTAAACATCGGCCAAGACTTTACCGAAGCCGAGATCAAGACCCTGGTAGAAGAGAGCATCGGCGCTACCGCTACCGTTACCAAAGACGGCACCACCGCCAAGGTAAAGCTGGAGACCGCTACCCCCGCCGCTTATCTGTCCGTTGTCAACGAAGCCGTTCGTCAGGCATACAGCCCCCTGATCTCTCAGGACGACGTTTCGCCTTCCATCGGTAACGAAATGAAGACCACCGCACTCATCACCTCGATCATCGCGGCGCTGCTGATGCTGGTCTATATCACCTTCCGTTTCGAGATCCTCTTTGCCGTTTCGGCAGTTGCCTGCCTGATCCACGACCTGCTGATCGTTGTTGCGGTTTATGCGTTCTTCCGCATCCCCGTCAACATCAACTTTATCGCGGCAATCCTGACCGTTTTGGGTTACTCCATCAACGCCACCGTTGTCATCTTTGACCGCATCCGTGAAAACGCAAAGACCATGAAGCGCGAGACCCCCGATGCCATTGCCGACAAGAGCATTTGGCAGACCATGACCCGCTCTATCAATACCACAATCACCACCCTGATCACCATCGTTCTGCTGCTGATCATGGGCGTTTCGTCCATCAAGCTGTTTGCACTGCCCTTGCTGGTGGGCATGATTGCAGGTACTTACTCCTCGGTCTTCTTGGCAGGCCCCATCTGGGCTTTCTTAAAGGCAAAGACCTCCAAGGCGTAAATGAATAAAAAGTCCGCAGAGGTTGCTCTGCGGACTTTTTTCAGTTTTTGGAATGTTTTTCGGAATAGGACTGCATCAACAGCCCGCCGATGATACTTTCGGCAAAAATCCAAACCCCGCTGTCCAACACTGCGGCGGCTACTGTGCGGGCGTGGGCATCTTCTGCCCATTCAAACAACAGGGCGGAAAAAAGCACCACAAGGCAGGAAAAGACCGTCCCGCCGCCGATGACCCTTTTGGGTACGCCGTCGATGCCGTCCAGCCGTTTTCGGATCCGTTTTAATTGACTTGACATTGCGGTTCTCCTTTCGGATAACCCCTGATTTATTATAATTGATTTTTGCCTTTTGTGCAATGAAAACTTTTTGGCAAAGGAGCCTGATTATGGACCAACGCACCCGCAAACAACTGGGTTTTTTAACCGAGATTGACAAGTTAAAAACCGTTTTCCGTCAAAACCTTTTGGCAGACGGTTCCCGTCGGGAAAACGACGCGGAACATTCCTGGTCCCTGGCGGTCATGACCTTTTTACTTGCCGAGTACGCCAAAGAAGAGGTGGACGTCACCCGTGTGATGAAAATGGTCCTGCTCCATGATCTGGTGGAGATTGATGCAGGGGACACCTTTGCCTATGACACTGTGGGCTATCAGGACAAGGAAGCCCGTGAGCTGGCGGCGGCAGACCGCATCTTTGCGCTGCTCCCCGACGACCAGGCAACAGAATTTCGTGCTCTTTGGGATGGGTTCGAAGGCATGTCCACCCCCTCGGCGCTGTATGCCGCCGCACTGGATCGGATGCAACCCCTGATCAACAACTACCTGACCGACGGACACACCTGGAAGCTCCACCATGTAACCCCCCAACAGATCTTTGTGCGGATGGACCCCATCCGTCGTGCCACCCCCGCCTTGTGGCCGCTGGTGGAGCTGATCGTTAAGGATTCGCTGGAAAAAGGATTTATCCCGCCAAACGCTTGACAGTCAGGAAGAAAAAGGGTACAATAGATTAGTTAGTTTTTTAAAGGAGTGTTTGCAATGCAATATATGGGCTTAAACGAAATCCGTGAAAAATACCTTGCCTTCTTCGAAAGCAAAGGCCACCTGCGGTTACCCAGCTTCCCGCTGATCCCCCAGGGCGATGCCAGTCTGCTCTTGATCAATGCGGGTATGGCGCCCTTAAAACCTTATTTCACCGGTAAGGAGGTTCCCCCCCGCAAACGGGTCACCACCTGCCAAAAGTGTATCCGCACCCCCGACATCGAGCGTGTGGGTAAGACCGCCCGCCACGGCACCTTCTTCGAGATGCTGGGCAACTTCTCCTTCGGCGATTACTTCAAGACCGAAGTTACCGCCTGGGCGTGGGAGTTCTGCACCAAGGTGATGGAACTGCCCGTAGACCGTCTTTACGTCAGCGTTTATGAAGAGGATGACGAGGCTTACGACATCTGGACCAAGCAGATCGGCGTAGCCCCCGACCATATGGTTCGTTTCGGTAAAGAGGACAACTTCTGGGAGATCGGCACCGGTCCTTGCGGTCCTTGCTCCGAACTGTACTTCGACCGCGGCGAACAGTTCGGCTGCGGCTCCCCCGACTGTAAGGTGGGCTGCGACTGCGACCGCTTTGTCGAGTTCTGGAACCTGGTATTCACCCAGTTCGACAAGGACGAGGAGGGCAACTACAACCGCCTGGAAAACCCCAACATCGATACGGGTATGGGTCTGGAGCGTATTGCCGCCATTATGCAGGGTGTTTCCAACCTTTTCGAGGTGGACACCGTGCGCAACATCATGCTGAAGATCAGCGAGGTTGCAGGGGTCTCCTACGGGGACTCGGACAAGACCGACGTATCCTTGCGGATCATCACCGACCACATCCGCAGCACCGTCTTTATGGTCTGTGACGGGGTTCTGCCTTCCAACGAAGGCCGGGGCTACGTCCTGCGCCGTTTGCTTCGCCGCGCCGCCCGTCACGGTAAGTTACTGGGCATCAGCGAAGCCTTCCTGTACAAGATCGCCGAAACGGTGGTACACGAGTCGAAGGACGCTTACCCCGAGCTGGAGGAAAAGCAGGCGTACATCCAAAAGATCATCAAACTGGAAGAGGCGCGTTTTGACGCCACCATCGACCAGGGTCTGAACATCCTGGAAAAGTTTATTGCCGACTTAAAGGCGGCAGGCAAGACCGAGCTTTCGGGCGCCGACGCCTTCAAACTTTACGATACCTACGGATTCCCCCTGGATCTGACTTTAGAAATTTTGTCCGAACAGCAACTGACGGTAGACGAAACCGCTTTCCAAAAAGCCATGGACGAACAGCGCACCCGTGCCCGTGAAGCCCGTCGGGAAGGGGAGGAAGCAGGCTGGAGCAACAACGTCTTTGACGAACTGGACGATTCTATCACCACCGTTTTCGAAGGCTATGACCGGACCTGCGGCGAAGGCACCGTCACCGCCATTATCATGGGGGACGAGCAGGTGGGCAGCATTGCTAAGGGCGGGGATGCCGTTGTTATTTTAGACAAGACCGTATTCTACGGCGAAAAGGGCGGTCAGGTCGGGGATACCGGTCTGATGACCGCCAAAGGCGCCCGTCTGACCGTAACCGATACCAAGTGTCAGGGCACCCGTATCCTCCACATTGTCAAGGTGGAGGAGGGCACTCTTGCACTGGGCGAGTCGGTGGCGTTGACCGTTGATACCGACCGCCGTGACGCCATTGCCCGCAACCACACCGCAACCCACCTGTTGCACCGTGCGCTGAAGGACGTTTTGGGCGACCACATCGCTCAGGCAGGCTCTTTGGTTTCTCCCGACCGTTTGCGCTTTGACTTCTCTCATTTCGAGGGGGTTACCGCAGAACAGCTGGCAGAGGTCGAGACCCGCGCCAATGCACAGATCCTTCGGGACCTGACCGTTACCACCGAAGAACTCCCCATCGAAGAGGCCAAGAAGAAGGGTGCCACCGCCCTCTTTGGCGAGAAGTACGGCGACACCGTTCGGGTGGTCACCGCCGGGGATTACAGCATGGAACTTTGTGGTGGTTGCCACGTGGACCATACCGCCCGCATCGGGTTGGTTAAAATCTTAAGCGAAAGCAGTGTCGCTGCCGGCGTACGCCGCATCGAAGCGGTGACCGGCGCAGGCGTTTTGGCGTTCATCCGTGAGCGTGAGGCGCTGATTGCCGAAACCATGTCTGCCGCAAAAGCCAACCATGCAGGGGAACTGGTACAAAAGGTACAGACCCTTTCTGCCGACTTAAAAGCCGCACAAAAGACCGCTGACGAACTCCGCGGTAAGCTGGCTGTAGGGCAGATTCAGGGCATTTTGGACAGCAAGAAGACGGTGGGTGCCACCACCCTTTACACGGCAACCCTTCAAGGTCTGACCGTTGACGATCTGAGAAACATCGGCGACCGTTTAAAGGACACCGCCGAAAACGTACTGGTGGTATTGGCCAATGTAACAGGGGATGCGTCTATGAACTGGCTGGCAACGGCAACCAAGGCGGCTGTTGCTTCGGGCATCCATTGCGGCAACATCGTCAAGGCGCTGGCAACGGTGACCGGCGGCGGTGGCGGCGGCAAGCCCGACAGTGCTCAGGCAGGGGGCAAGAACCCCGCAAAGACCGCCGAGGCATTTACCAAGCTGGAGGAGTTGTTAGGCTGATGGATTGCATTTTTTGTAAACTCGCCAACGGTGAGATTCCCACCAATATTGTATACGAAAACGAATGGGTCACCGCTTTCGAGGACGTAAACCCCGTGGCACCCGTCCACACCTTAATCGTCCCCAAAGCCCACCTGACCAATATTCTGGAGCTGTCCGACCCCGAACTGATGGCAGCGTTGACCGAAGCTGTTGCCAAGGTCGCTGAAATCAAAGGGGTAAAAGAATCGGGGTTCCGCCTGATCAACAACTGCGGTGCCGATGCGGGTCAGACGGTGATGCATCTGCACATCCATTTGATCGGCGGCAAGGCCCTGGGCGAGAAACTGGTTTGACAACTTTTGAATTTTGGTATTGACAGAACAACCCCTATGGGGTATAATAGGTGTGTTACTAAAAAATTGGGGTCTCCTCCGTTTTTTAGAATTGCCGCATAGTGTATATAGCGGAGGGAGGGATAAGAATGTCGGAAGTCCGCGTAAAAGATAATGAGTCTTTGGACAGTGCTCTGCGCAGATTCAAGAGACAGTGCGCCAAAGCTGGTGTTTTATCTGAAGTTCGTAAAAGAGAACATTATGAAAAGCCTAGCGTAAAGCGTAAGAAGAAGTCTGAGGCTGCAAGAAAAAGAAAGTATATGTAATCGATGAGGTGAGCAAATGTCCATCAAAGAGCAATTAAAGGCCGCATTGGTCGAGGCGATGAAAGCCAAAGACACCATTCGCAAGAATACGGTTCAGATGGCCCGTGCCGCAATTTTGCAGGTTGAAAAGGACCAACTCACCGAATTGGACGACAACGGCGTAATTGAAGTACTGGCCCGCGAGGTCAAAAAGCGCAAGGACGTTTTGCCCGACTATGAAAAGAGTGGGCGGGACGACCTGGTTGCCGACCTAAACCGCGAGATTGAAGTGCTGATGGCGTATCTGCCCGAACAGATGAGTGAATCGGAAGTCGAGGAAATCGTCAAAGCCGCAATCACCGAGACAGGTGCTTCGGGAATGAAAGAGATGGGGAAAGTGATGGCGGCTGTCATGCCCCGAACCAAAGGCCGCGCTGACGGGAAACTGGTCAACGCTCTGGTCAGAAAGTTTCTTTCCTAAACCGTTGCAAACAAACAAAAAAGCGTTCCTGCGGGAACGCTTTTTCTTTTTGCTTACAGGTCGTCGGCATCCTGAACGGGCGTGGAATAAGGAGACTCTGCCACACCGGTGTAACTGCCGTTGGGGTCGGTCTTTTGCCGTTCGGGGTCCCGATAAGCGTCAACCACCGCCTGCGCCTGCGGCGGAATGGCGGGAGGCTTATTCTCTTTTTGTTTCCGAAACCATTTCAGTTGCATCTTCATCCCTCCGAAATTAGTGTAAGCAACTGCCGAAAATTCATTCCTTGTTTAATTTGTCAATTTTGTAACGTTTTTGCAATGGCATCGGCTAAGCATCGGATACAGCGAAGCGCCTCGTCCAGGCTGTTGGCGGCGGTGCCGATTTCGTAAAGCAACGCCCCTGTGGAGGTGTGCTGGTTAAACCGTCCCGTCCGCAGGTTAATGGGCCGCATCAGCCCGGGATAAAGGTGTTCGGCGGTTTGCTGGACGGCGTTGGCAAAGGCAAGGTTCTCCCGCCAATGGGGATGCTCCTGCCCGCTCTGGTCGGTGCCGACCACCGCCATCGCCTGGGCAACCGTCTCGCCTCCGATGTCCGCTGTCAGCTTGACCCGTGTGCCGTCTCCCAAGGTAATGGCGTCCCGATGCAAGTCCAACACCACCGAAATAGAGGGGAACTCTTTTAACCAAGTCGGATCGTAGCCA
>JAZOOX010000036.1:0-15543 GCA_045655245.1 Clostridia bacterium
TTTTTGTTATTGCTTGCACGGAGGCTCTCCAAATGCTATGATATCGAAAAAGTAACTTACTCAATATCTTCTATTACGATTTCCGGCGGAGTGTCCAGACATTCAGGATTTTTTAGCACTTGCATCATATACTTAATGGCGGAAGCGTAATAATGCCCGTCACAAATGCGTTCATCCGTTGCAATATTAAATGGTAAGATCTTTTTACGCAAAACAGAACCGTCTGCCTGCAATTCGTTTACATGCATTTTAGCACCATAGGAAATAAAGAGCGGCGCTGTACCGAAATCATAAAGATGATGAAAAATCGGGGGAATACCGAGCGAACCCATCGAGGTAATCACAAGGGAACCGTGGAACGGGCTTAAATCGGTTAGAAATTTAGGCAGCCATCCAAAATAATCCAAAAACTTTAACAGCCCCACAACCATACGCAAAACCAGCGTGGGGATATAGTTCAAAATCCGTGCTGTTTTATCAAATGCATTTTCTTTCTGGGAACGGTCTTTCGGGCGTTCTCTTTCAATGACTTCCTGAAAACGGCGGTAAACATCATCTGCAGTATCGCGAGGATCAAACGGCACCTTGATTTCTGTTTCTTCAGCATTTAGTGCCATATCCATTTTGATCGTCATGATGACTTCAATGGCATTACGGGCAAAAATCTTCTGCCCTCCGATGAAACGATTGATCCCGGGACGTTGGGAAACGGTACGAACATACCCCGCCAAAAGCAGATGAAGCACACCGAAATTTTCCAATCCTTCTCGGCGTTTTTTGTGGATATACTGCTCCATTGCACCCATTTCAACTTGTAAGGGAATCAGGTTTTGAGAACCAATACGGTTCTTCATAATGAAGGGCGCAACTTTGCACATCGGCGGAAGGGTACGTAACAAACGGCCATCCCGTCTGTCACCAAATCGTCTCTTTTTCATTTGAACCTCTTTCGTCTGCTTTTGTTATACTTTTCTCTGTCGATTATAACATTTGAGCAATTTCATGTCAAGTATTCGACACAATTTCGACTTGACGACCGATCCATTTAGGTATAAAATAATTGTTGAAAAACAGTTGATTTTTCCATAGAAACGAGTTATGATAAATAAAATTGTTTTTTAGGAGATTTTTATGAACATTATGATTGTTGGTTGCGGCAAGGTTGGACAAAACCTGGTCGAACGCCTCACCACCGATACCGAACTGAATATTACCGTTGTCGATACCGACCCCCAAGTCATTCGGGATATCGCAAATCATTATGACATTATGTGTGTTACCGGAAGCGGCACCTCCCTGGACACCCTGACTCAGGCAGGCATTGAAGAAACTGACATCTTGATTGCCGTTACCGAATCAGACGAAATCAACCTACTCACCTGCCTGATCGGGAAAAAAATGGGCAACTGCAAAACCATTGCCCGTGTCCGAAAACCCGAATACGGACGTGAGCTTCACTTCTTTAAGGAAGACCTTGGCCTTGCCATGATTATCAACCCCGAATTAACGGCGGCAAACGTCATTGCCCGTTCACTTCGTTTCCCCTCCGCCATTCAGATCGACACCTTTGCAAAAGGGCGCATCGAGATTTTGAAGTTTCGTGTCCCGGAAAAGTGTCCTCTTGACGGTTTGAAAATCAAGGATTTAGCAACCAAACTCAAGTGCGACGTCTTGGTATGCGGGGTCGAACGTGAGGATGCCGTCTATATCCCCGATGGTTCCTTTGAATTAAAAGCAGACGACTTAATCAGCATCGTTGCCTCGATGGAAAACGGTTCCAACTTCTTTAAACAGATCGGAATCAAAACCAACAAGGTCAAAGACTCCATTATTGTCGGCGGCGGCAATACGGGATATTATTTGGCAGAATTGCTTTTGAAAACAGGCATCGAGGTCAAACTGTTCGAAAAGGATCCCGCGCGTTGCAGCGAACTGTGCGAACTGCTCCCCAAAGCAACCATCATCAACGGCGACGGGACCGATTGCCGTTTGTTGGAAGAGGAAGGCTTGGAGCGTGCAGAATCCTTGGTTGCTCTCACCAATATCGATGAGGAAAACATTCTTCTTTCGTTGTATGCCAAAACCAAAATCTCAGGCAAAGTAGTGACCAAAATCAATCGCATCGCTTATGACGAAGTAATCAGCAACCTCTATCTGGATACAACCATTAACCCCAAGGATACTACGGCAGAATATGTGGTTCGCTTCATCCGTGCCTGTAAAAATTCCAAAGGCAGCGGTGTTGAAACACTTCACTATATCCTGGATGGAAAAGCGGAAGCGCTGGAGTTTAGAATCCGTGACAATTCTCCTGTTACCGATATTCCCATTGAACAGTTACGCATCAAAGACGACATCCTGATTGCCTGCATCAACCGCAGCGGAAGAATCATGATCCCTCGCGGCCGTGATGTCATCACCAAAGGCGATACGGTCATTGTTGTTACTACCCACACCGATTTTCAGGATATCAGTGATATTTTAGAATAAGGAAGAATCAGAATGAACTATCGTTTTGTATTTTATACATTGGGAATGGTTTTAAACGTCGCAGGGGTTTGCATGCTTTTGCCCTTGCTTTGCGCCCTGTTATATTCCGAACCGTTTATCCCCGTTTTTTTAATTTCCATTGCCCTGTGTTTTCTTTTCGGGATCCCCCTGACGGTCAAACGCCCGTCAAACCGCAATATGTATGCCAAGGAAGGCTTTGTTATCGTTGCCTCTTCTTGGGTTATAATCAGTATTTTCGGTGCACTCCCTTTTATGCTATCGGGATATATCCCTAACTTTATCGATGCGTTGTTTGAAACTGTTTCAGGCTTTACCACAACGGGCGCTTCCGTTCTTACAAACGTTGAAGCGTTGCCGAAATGTCTTTTGTTTTGGAGAAGTTTTACGCACTGGTTGGGTGGCATGGGCGTTTTGGTCTTTTTGGTTGCCATTCTCCCTTCTTCCGGCGGTGCAAACTTTTATTTGCTACAAGCCGAATCCACAGGTGCAAACGTCAGCAAACTGGTTCCGAAGGTAAAATCTACCGCAAAAATTCTTTACAGTATGTATCTTGGAATTACTGTTGCCGAAACCATTTTGTTATTGCTGGGCGGTTTGCCGTTGTTCGATTCTCTGACCCTCACCTTCGGTACGGTCGGTACCGGTGGTTTTGGCATTCTAAGCTCCAGTGCGGGGGCGTATTCGCCTTATGTTCAATGGGTCATCACAATTTTTATGATCCTTTGCGGCATTGACTTTTCCATTTACCACATGATTTTATTGCGGAAATTCAGATCCTTGCTTTATTCCGAAGAAGCCCGATACTATTTGGGGATCATCCTTACCGCAACGGCTGTTATCTGTGTCAACTGTTGGGAATATTTCAACGGTTTTTGGGATGCCCTCCGCCACGCCGCATTTCAGGTCGGATCACTCATCACCACTACGGGCTATACCACAGTAGATTTTAATGCCTGGCCCGACCTTTCAAAAACGATCCTCTTGATTTTAATGTTTATCGGCGCCTGCGCAGGCAGTACCGGCGGCGGCATCAAAGTCTCCCGTATCGTTATCTTGATAAAGAGTCTAATGAAGCAGATCAAGATTACCATTCACCCCAAGCGTGCTTATAAAATCACAATGAACGGGCGCACGGTTGAACACGAAACCCTGCGCGCAATCAACGTCTTTTTAGTCGCTTATCTGGCCATTTTCATTTTCTCGGTTTTGATTATCAGCCGTGATAATTTGGGATTTACCACCAATTTCACAGCAGTCCTTGCCACGTTGAATAATATCGGCCCCGGTTTTGATATAGTCGGACCTACCGGAACCTTTGCCCACTTCTCCTGGCTGTCCAAACTTACCCTTACGCTGTGTATGCTTTTCGGCCGTCTGGAGGTTTTCCCGATGTTAATTCTTTTTGCCAGAAGTACTTGGAAAAAATAGTTGACAAACAAAGAAATTGTGGTATAATTATTCAAAAGGAGTTTTGCCATATGAGATCCCGCATGTTTGCATTTGCATACTTTTATTACTTTTACTTTAGCTTGGGTAAAAGATTTTTGTGTTGCAAATGAAACGTGTTAATCCCCTTTAACGGCAAACGTTATTTTCGCTACACAGAAATCTCTGTGTAGCTTTTTTTATGGAGGAATTGAAATGATTACGGTAATTAAGAAAGACACCTCAAAAGAGCAGTTAGACCATCTAATCCGTTGGCTCTCCGAACAGGAAGTCGAAGTTCACATTTCAGAAGGCGTGGACCATACCGTTCTCGGTTTGGTTGGCGATACCACCCGAATCGACATCGATTTATTGGATAGTCTTGCCATCGTCGAATCGGTCAAACGGATTTCAGAGCCTTATAAACAGTGTAACAGAAAGTTCCATCCCGATGACACAATCGTTGATATCGGCGGAATTAAAATCGGCGGCGGACACTTTGCGGTTATCGCAGGGCCTTGCTCGATTGAATCGGAAGAACAGATCATTTCCATCGCACAACAAGTAAAGGAAGCGGGCGCACAATTACTCCGAGGCGGTGCTTTTAAACCCCGTACCTCTCCGTACGATTTCCAAGGATTAAAGGCAGACGGGCTGGAGCTTTTGATCCGGGCAAAAAAAGAAACCGGAATGCCCATTGTAACCGAAATCATGAATGCCAATCATCTGCCGCTGTTTGAAGAGGTGGATGTTATTCAGGTCGGTGCGCGGAATATGCAGAACTTTGACCTATTGAAAGAGCTGGGAAAAACCCAAAAACCCATCTTATTAAAGCGCGGACTTGCCAATACCTTAAAAGAATTTTTAATGAGCGCTGAATACATTATGTCCGAAGGCAACACCAACATCATTCTTTGCGAACGCGGCATCCGCACCTATGAAACTTACACTCGTAACACAATGGACATTTCTGCTATCCCGTTGTTACACGAGCTTACCCACCTGCCCGTAATTGCTGACCCCAGTCACGCAACGGGTAAAGCAAAACTGGTTGCGCCCATGGCTTTGGCTGCAACTGCCGCAGGGGCAGACGGTATTATGATTGAAGTACACAACGACCCCGCCCACGCTCTTTGCGATGGCGCTCAGTCCTTGACCCCCGATGCGTTTGCCGACCTTAACAGACGGATCGATTTAATCCGTGATGCAATCTAAAAGAAAGGTTGATTTTTGTGAATGTTGGAGTTGTAGGACTCGGTTTGATCGGCGGTTCCGTTGCACGGGCATACAAAGCCGCAGGACATACTTTATACTGTTTTGACATTGACCAAATAATGTTGGAATACTCCGTCATAGACGGCGTAACCGACCATGCTTTATCGGCAGAAAACATTAGCAGCTGCGACCTGATTTTCCTTTGCGTTTACCCCCAGGCGGCGATCCTCTACTTAGAAAAAAATGCTGCCTTGATCAAAAAAAATGCCATGGTTATCGACTGTTGCGGAACCAAAAGAACCGTTTGCGATGCCTGCTTCAAACTGGCTGAAGAATATGGATTCACATTCGTTGGAGGACACCCTATGGCAGGCACCCAATATTCGGGATTTAAGTTCAGCAAAGCAGAACTGTTTTACGGTGCTCCCATGGTCATTGTTCCTCCGCGGTTTGATGATATGGAACTGCTGGATCGCATTAAGCAACTGTTAGCCCCCCTTCACTTTAAATCCATTTCGGTCACCACGGCAGAGCGTCATGACGAAATGATCGCTTTCACCTCACAACTGGCACATATCGTCTCAAACGCCTATATCAAAAGCCCCGAAGCCAAAGAACACAAGGGCTTTTCAGCGGGAAGCTACAGGGATCTGACCCGTGTTGCCTGGTTGAACCCAACGATGTGGACACAATTGTTTTTGGAGAATGATGATAATCTTCTAAAAGAATTAAACGGCTTAATCGACCGCTTAACCCAATACCGCAACGCCATCGAAACCCGTGATGAAAAAGCACTCTGGCAGTTGCTGGAAGACGGTCGGAGAATTAAAGGAGAAGTAGACGGATGAAAAAGATAATCGTTTCTGCCAGTAGCCAATACGACGTGGTGATCGTCGATGATTTGCTGGGCAAATGCGGAGAATACTGTCTCCCCTTTTGCCCCAACAACCGTGCCGTGGTGATCACCGATACGAACGTTGCCCCCCTTTATCTCAAAACCGTATCGGAAAGCCTAAATGAAAAGGGCATCACCGCCCTTCAATATACTGTCCCGGCAGGCGAAGCATCCAAATGCGGGGAAGTCTATTTAAGTATTTTGAACTTCCTTGCAGAGAACCGCCTAACCAGAACCGACACCCTAATCGCCCTGGGCGGCGGTGTCGTAGGCGACCTGACAGGATTTGTTGCTGCAACCTATTTACGGGGCGTTTCTTTCATCCAAATCCCCACCACCTTACTGGCAATGGTCGATTCTTCAGTAGGCGGAAAAACTGCCATCAACCTTCCTGCGGGAAAAAATCTTGCAGGTGCATTTTACCAGCCCAAGTTGGTCCTTTGCGACCATTCTACCCTGGATACCTTGCCGATACCCGTTTTTGAGGACGGATGCGCTGAAATCATTAAATACGCCGTTTTAAGCAATCCGGCTTTGTTTGAACATCTGATGCAACATGGAGAGAACTTTAACCGCGAGGATGTGATTGCAGAGTGTGTCAGCATCAAACGGGATATCGTTAACGCCGATGAGTTCGAAAACGGGCCCAGAAAGTTTTTAAACCTGGGTCATACTATCGGTCATGCCATCGAACAATGCAGCCATTTTGAGCTGTCCCACGGAAAATCGGTTGCGGCAGGGTTGGGGATCGTTACATCGTGTGCTTATGAAGCGGAATTATGCAGTTTAGAAGTTAAAAATGCGATTCATTGCTTGAACAAACGATTCCACCTGCCCAATGAGACCACCTATTCTATAGAGGAAATAATAAGCGTTCTTTTATCGGATAAAAAAAGGAGCGGAGACCGCATCACCTTTATTCTTCCGAAAAAAATTGGGGAATGCTTTTTCCACACCATCCCGATTGATTCAATCAAGCCCTTTTTATCTACCGTACTTCGCTGAAAGGATACATTATGGACATCACCGTAACCCCAGCCCCGTTACAAGGGGAAATTTCCATCATAGAATCCAAGTCACATGTGCACCGTCTGCTGATAGCCGCCGCACTCGGCACAAAACCCGCATTTATAAAATGCAACGACACCTCCGAGGATATTGATGCGACCGTACGCTGTCTCAACGCCTTAGGTGCCGATATTATGCGCACCCATGCGACTGACGAAGCACAATGCAACGGTTTTCGAGTCACTCCTTTTAATAAGGCTTCGTCCCCTCATCCCCTTGACTGCGGAGAAAGCGGTTCCACTTTACGCTTTTTACTGCCCGTCATCGGCATGTTGGGAAAGCCCGCAGACATTTACCTTGCGGGAAGGTTGCCCGAACGTCCGCTCTCCCCTTTATGGGAAGAACTGACAGCACACGGAATGATCCTATCCCGTCCTGAAAAGAATGTTATACATTGCGAAGGGAAATTAAAGGCAGGAACCTTTACAATTCCCGGGGGCATTTCATCCCAGTTTATCAGCGGTCTTTTGTTTGCGCTCCCCTTTCTAAACGCAGACAGCATGATTGTGGTAACAGGACGGCTTGAATCCGAGAGCTATGTAAATATGACGTTAGATGTTTTACAGCGTTGCGGGGTTTTCGTTCGGAAGGACGAACAAACCTTCAAGATTCCGGGAAACCAAACCATCTCTTGTGATGCCGTTATTGCCGAAGGAGACTGGTCAAATGCGGCGTTTTGGTTGTGTGCCGGTGCACTTAAACATCGTATGATCTGTCGCAACCTGAATCCCGATTCCTTACAAGGAGACCGCTTCATTACCGAAATATTGCATCGTTTCGGTGCGACAGTCGAGAAAAGCGGAAGGACGATCTCGGTCACTAAAAACCAGTTGAACGGCATCACTGTTGATGCATCAAATATCCCCGACCTTGTTCCGATTCTCTCGGTCTGCGGAGCATTCGGAAAAGGAACCACCACAATTAAAAATGCAGGGCGACTTAGAATAAAAGAAAGCGACCGTCTTGCAACAGTGGCTTCCCTTCTAAAGGATTTGGGGGCTACGGTCGAAGAGACCGAAGACGGACTTATCATCCAGGGTCAGGACCGATTAAGGGGCGGGGTGACCGTTTCTTCTTACAACGACCACCGCATTGCAATGTCCGCCGCCGTTGCGGCAACCCTTTGTCAAAAACCCGTCACCATTACTAACGCCGAAGCTGTCAACAAATCCTATCCCAAGTTCTGGGAACACTTCGAGTTCCTTGGCGGAAAAATAAGGAGAGATTAACATGAGCAGTACCTACGGAAAAAACATCCGCATCTCCCTTGCGGGACAATCCCACTCCAAAGGAATGGGTGTTATTATCGACGGGTTCCCCGTTGGGTTTCACGTGGATTCCGAGCGGTTGCAAAGGTTTTTAGAACGCCGTGCTCCTGGCCGAGACGCGGTTTCCACTAAAAGAAAAGAGGCGGACACACCCGAATTTTTAGCAGGTCTCGTCGATGGCATAACCTGTGGTGCCCCTATTCTGGCCACCATCGCAAACACCAACTGCCGCTCTTTCGACTACAATGAACTGAAGGATATCCCCCGCCCCTCGCACGCTGACTTTACGGCACAGGTAAAGTATAAAGGGTTTCAAGATGTGGCCGGCGGCGGACACTTTTCAGGACGCTTGACCGCTCCGTTGTGCATAGCAGGGGGTCTTTGCCTGCAGTATCTGGAGTCGAAAGGGATTGGTGTTTTTGCACATATCACACAGATTCACGAAGTGAAGTCAGATGCGGTGAACTATTCCTCTATCCCCCGTAAGGAGCTTGAACAAATTGGTAAAAAAGCATTTCCCGTGTTAAACGACCAGGTTTCCGAAAAAATGCAGCGTATCATTCTTCAAGCGGCAGAAAATGGGGACTCTGTGGGCGGCGTTATTGAATGCGTTGTCCTGGGATTGCCAGCCGGCGTTGGCGAACCGATGTTTGAACGTTTAGAAGGGAAAATTTCCTCCGCCGTTTTTGGAATCCCCGCAATCCGCGGCATCGAATTCGGCAACGGATTTGCTTCAGCATCTTTATACGGAAGTGAAAACAACGATCCCTTTGCATATGACGATAATGGCAACA
Source organism: Clostridia bacterium (assembly GCA_045655245.1). Taxonomy (GTDB): domain Bacteria; phylum Bacillota; class Clostridia; order RGIG8785; family RGIG8785; genus RGIG8785. The sequence continues at coordinate 9,177 of JAZOOX010000036.1, forward strand.
TCAAAACTGTTACCAACAATGCGGGAGGTGTCTTAGGCGGCATCTCAAACGGAATGCCGTTGGTCTTCCGCGTTGCAGTAAAGCCCACCCCTTCAATTGGAAAAGAACAGCAAAGCATCAGCTTATCCCAAAAGAAAGATGCTGTTCTACAGATCAAGGGACGCCACGACCCCTGCATTGTGCAAAGAGCCGTACCTGTAATTGAAGCGGCGGCGGCAATCAGTATTTTGGACGCTTATCTTGACTTTATCAAATATAAAGAGGTGTAAAATATGGAAAGAAATAATCTGGAAACTTATCGTAATGACATCAATCAAATCGACGATGAACTGGTTCGTCTTTTCCAAAAACGAATGGAAATTTCAGGTCAGATTGCCGAATACAAAAAGGAACACAATCTCCCTGTCCTTGACCCTGCCCGCGAACGTGCAAAGCTCGCCGACGTAAAGGGCAAAGTGGATAAGGGGTTTGAAACTTATACAGGCGCGCTTTATTCCCTGCTGTTTGAACTGAGCCGTTCCTATCAGGAAAAACTCCTGGATCGCGAAAACCGACTCTATCAATCTATCGAGCAGGCAATCATTGCTTCTACCAACACCGCCTTTCCGCAAAATGCAATGGTTGCATGCCAAGGGGTTGATGGTGCTTACTCCCAGATTGCTTGCGACAAATTATTCGGAAATGCCAATATTTTATATTTCGACACTTTTGATAAAGTTTTTTCAGCCGTTGAAAAAGGTCTTTGTCGCTATGCTGTCCTTCCCATTGAAAACAGCACCGCAGGCTCGGTAAAAGATGTTTACGACTTAATGGCAAAGCACAATTTTTATATCACCCGCAGTACGCGTATCAAAGTAGACCACAACCTTTTTGTGAAAGAAGGCACCAAACTTTCGGACATTAAAGAGATTTTTTCTCACGAACAAGCCTTGGCCCAGTGTTCCGACTTCCTTTCTTCTATAGGAAAAGATGTGAAAATTACTACTTTTGAAAACACCGCCCTTGCCGCCAAAATGGTCGCCGAGTCCGAGCGTAATGATATTGCCGCCATCAGTTCCCGGTACTGTGCACAGCTTTACGGCTTGAAATCCCTGCAAGACTCCGTTCAAAACAACGATAACAACTATACAAGGTTTATTTGCATTTCCAAGGAGCTAGAGATTTACCCCGGGGCTGACAAAACCAGTATTATGCTGACCCTTCCCCACCGTCCCGGTTCGTTATACCGTGTCCTGGCGCGTGTTTACTCCATCGGCATCAATCTGATTAAATTAGAGAGTCGCCCCATCCCCAACCGCGACTTCGAGTTTATTTTTTACTTTGATTTAGAAACTTCGGTCTATTCCGACGAGTTTGTTCAGCTTATCTGCGAACTGGATAAATTAAGCGAAGACTTCCGCTACTTTGGAAGTTATTCAGAAAGTGTCTGATATGATGAATAAACGATTCGGTCTGCTGGGGAGAAAACTTGCTCACAGTTATTCTCGCCAAATTCATGGTTTTCTTGGTGAATATGAATATATATACTTCGAGAAAGAGCCGGAAGAACTCCTCTCATTTTTCAAAGAAACACATTTGAACGGTTTCAATGTTACGATCCCTTATAAAAAAGACGCCCTTGCGCTTTGTGATACGCTTTCAGAGACTGCCCAAAAACTCCAAAACGTCAACACCGTTGTCCGACTTCCTGACGGACGTCTGTACGGTCACAACACCGATTATTATGGATTCCTTTATATGCTAAACAAAAGCGGGGTTTCCGTCTGTGGCAAGAAAGTTTTGGTTTTGGGAAGCGGCGGTGCATCTGCAACCGTATGTGTTGTCTTAAAAGATCGCGGTGCAAAAGAAATCATCGTCATTTCCCGCACAGGGGAAAACAATTACGAGAACATCAGCCGTCACACCGACGCTGATGTCATCGTCAACACCACCCCCGTGGGGATGTATCCCGACAATGGTGCTTCACCCGTCGATTTAACGCTGTTCCCTCGACTTTCGGGGGCGCTGGATTTAATCTATAACCCCAAAAAGACCGCTTTTCTCTACCAAGCAGAGGAATTGGGAATCCCAAACTGCAACGGCCTTCCGATGTTGGTTGCTCAGGCAAAAGAAAGCGCCGAGTACTTTTTGGGTGAAAAACTGTCTGATGCCAAAACGGAAGAAGTCCTTGGTAAGATGCATTGTGCAATGCAAAACATTATTCTGATCGGAATGCCGGGAAGCGGAAAAACCACCCTAGGGAAACTCCTCTCCCAAAAAACAGGACGTCCGTTTTTTGATTCAGATACTTGGATTGAAGAAACCTATAATTCCGCCCCTTGTGATATCATCCAAAACCAAGGCGAAGATTCTTTTCGTGTTTTGGAAACAGAAGCGCTGAAGGAACTTTGTAAGCATTCGGGCAGCATTATTGCAACCGGCGGCGGTTGTGTAACACGCTCTGAAAACAAATTTCTGCTGCGGCAAAACGGTGTGGTGGTTTGGGTCTCTCGTGATATCGACGCCCTGCCTACAGAAGGACGTCCGCTTTCCCAAAAAACGAGTCTACAACAAATGTACGCGGTGCGAGAGCCGCTTTACAAGCAGTTTTCTGACCTTCAAGTTTCGCTTAACCAAACCGTCGAAGTTGCCGCAAATAAAGTATTGGAGATGTGCTATGAAAATTCTTGTCATTAACGGTCCCAACTTAAATATGCTGGGTCTGCGCGAACCCGATATCTATGGCAAACAGACCTACGCCGATTTAGAAGCATTCATCCGCGAAACCTGTGAAAAGGAAAATATTGTAGTCGAGATTTTCCAATCCAATCACGAAGGAAATCTGGTTGACGCCATTCAAAGTGCCTATCAAAGAGTAGACGGTATCGTGATCAACCCGGCCGCCTACACTCACACCAGCGTTGCTATTCTGGATGCCCTGAAGGCAGTTTCACTCCCCGTGGTTGAAGTTCATCTTTCTGATGTTTCTGCCCGTGAACCTTTCAGGCAAATCTCCTATGCGGGGATGGCTTGTATCAAAACTTTCATGGGACAGGGCTTCGACGGCTACCGCAACGCAATATTGTATTTAAAAAGCCATGTAAAAGAGCAAGTTCAATGAACTTGCTCTTTCTTTTTATCGGCAAGGCTTTTTGCCTCTAAAGTGTTTTTCCTGAACCCGGTTTAAGGCTTCGCCAAAGCGTTGGAAGTGTACGATCTCACGCTGACGAAGGTATTTGATGACTTGGTTGACATCATAGTCATCAGATACTTTTAAGATATTGTCGTATACCGCACGTGCCTTTTGTTCTGCTGCCAAGTCTTCGGTCAGGTCAGCAATCGGGTCAGCCGTTACCGAAATCATACTGGCACTCCAAGGCACACCGGCCGCATTAACAGGGTACACACCTTTGTTGTGGTCGATATAATATGCGGCGAAGGGGCTGTTTTCAATTTCGGTGGTCGTAGCGTTTTTGGTCAACTGGTGAACCAACGTTCCAACCATTTCCAAGTGCGCCAATTCTTCGGTGCCGATGTCCGTGAGTAAGCCACGGCATACATCATCAATGGCTGTATAACGCTGGGACAAATAACGCAAGGAAGCACCCAATTCCCCTTCAGGACCACCGTACTGGCTTACGATAAAACTGGCCAGTTTAGGGTTGGGGTTTTTGATTTTAATCGGAAACTGCAGTTTCTTTTGATATTCCCACATACGGGTCCCTCCTCAATTCTCCCAGGGCCAAGGGCCCTGGATCCATTTCCATTCGGTTTCCGAGCGGTTTTGAACAGCCGTCAGCGGACCAAATTGCATCTCGTATTCCTTTTTAAGCTCTGCTAACTTTTCTGCAACCGCGCAGTGCAATTTCAAAGCGCTGCGATTGGTTGGATGCGTATCCAAAAACAGCCCCATATCAGTAGCTGTAAAAGCATACTCTTGAATCTGTTTTAACAGTTTTTCCCTTTCGTTCATTTTTCCTCCTAATCCAATTTAGGGCCGTACACTTCCATCGGCAGATAAAGTTCGGGGAAAACAGTCCCCTTGCTCAATGCTTCAGCAGGCGAAAAAACCTCTTTTAGTTCCTGCACCGGAACAAATGCATAGCCAACTCTGGTATCTTGTTCGTTCATTTGCATTTCCTTTCTGTAGTAATTTGGTACCCATTAACAAGATATGACAAAGCCCCCTTTTTTGCGACAAAAAAACGCCTCTTTCGAGGCGTTTAATCTTGGCAAAGCCAAACTGCTGTTTCGTTGTCAAAAGGTGGGATCAGCACTTCCACCCGCTCACTTCTTGCGGTAGGGATGCTTTTTCCTACATAGTCTGCGCGAATCGGTAACTCTCGATGTCCTCGGTCCACCAGCACTGCTAACTGTATTGCCAGAGGGCGGCCCAATGAAAACAGCGCACCAATCGCCGCACGGGTTGTTCGGCTGGTATAGAGCACATCGTCTACCAGAATGATTTTACGGTCGGTTACATCAAATGAAAGCTCGGCTTTTTGAATCACGGGGGTACCAATCGGGTCGGACAAATCGTCTCGGTAAAAGTGAATATCCAGCTCACCACAGGGAACGGTAACCCCTTCATAGCGAGAGATATACTCGGCGATCTGTTCAGCCAACGGAACGCCGCGCCGTTTAATGCCAACCAGGCAAAGGTTTTCGACACCGCGATTCCGCTCGATAATTTCATGCGTAATCCGCATCAGTGCGCGGGCGACCGCTTTTTCATCCATAATCAGTGCTTTTTTTTGCATCTTAATCCTCCGCAATTATACTTCAGTGATATTTCCCACAACCGTTGTTTCCAAAAAGTCCAAGGAACCGAAAGTGGCTTTCCCAAAAGACGGTCTTGAAATACTGCCGGGATTCATCACCAAAATCCCGTCAACTGTTCTGCAAAACGGGACGTGAGTATGTCCGTACAAAAGAACATCAGCTCCCACCGTTTTTGCCTTTTGAACAACGCGGGAAAGGGTCACTTTTACATCGTACATATGCCCGTGAGTCATCATCACACGGTGGTTTCCTACCGTTAAGATCAAATCAGTAACACCCTGAGAGCGCCAGTCATTGTTTCCGCAAACGCCTTCGATTTTAAACATGGGATAGCAGACCCGCAAATCCTCAAAATCTGCCACACAGTCGCCCAAGTGAAATATGTATTCGGCGTGGCCGATATTGGCTTCAATCACCGGGAGCATGTTATTTAAGTTTTGATGTGAGTCACTAAACACAAGAGCGCGCATAATTCACCCATTTATATCTTCAAGAATTTCTTCCATACGATGGAGATAGGTAAGCGAACGGGGTGTTTTCCCCAGAATGTGAACCAGATAAGCTTCAGAAATTGCAGAGACGGTAATCAATAGATGTTCTGCCGCAACAACAGAAAAGACCTCTTTCATCGATGCAGAAACCATAAAACGAATCCCATGAATGATTTCCTGAGGCAAGAGAGAACCTCCGCCGCAGGACATACACAAAAGACCGTTTCTCTCATTAGAAAAAGAGAAGGAACCATCTGTCTTTCCGCAAACCGTGCACTGTTCCAATACAGGGCGGTAGCCCATCTGGCACACCAAATGCAGTTCGTATACCGATTTATAAAATCGCCATTGTTGCGGGTTTTGGGATAAAAAATGGAGCGTGTTTAAAAAGAAACGAAAAAGTTCCTGACAGGGTTCCCCTTCGGGAAGTGCTTCACTCGTGATTTCTGCCAGATAGGTTCCCACCGAAAGCGCATTCAAATCTTTCCGGAGTTCATCAAATCCTTCAATCCGTTCACATTCCTGAACACGGTAAAGGGATTTCCCTTTTTTTAAAACAAATCGCGCATATTGCAAAAAACGACTGTTGCCACCCAGTTTACTGCGATAATTGCGAATTCCGCTGGCAGCCATCCGCATTTTTCCGTGTTCCCTGGTAAAAATGACAAAGGTTTTGTCGCTCTCGCCGAGGTTATATTCTTTAATAATTACCCCTTCCACCGTCATCATTTGTTCCAATTTCGTTCTTCTCCCCACCGTTTTCGTTTCGATCAAGTTCTTTCAAAAGCAGGTAAGCATCAATACTCCCTGTAGTTACGAACACCTGATAAAGCCACTCTTTCATCGTTATCCCTCCCAAGAATAACGTCTGAAAAAAGGCTTAAAAATATGCTGTCAGTCCTTGTTATCCAAACCAAAATTGTGCAACATCAAGCGGTTATTGCGCCATTCTTCGCGCACCTTAACCCAGACCTCAAGATATACTTTGCTGCCCAGCAAAAGCTCCATTTCTTTCCTTGCCAGAGAAGAAATCTTCTTCAGCATGCTGCCGCCTTTGCCGATGATAATCCCCTTGTGGCTTTCTTTCTCGCAGTAAATCTCTGCTGCGATATGCA
>JAZOOX010000037.1:0-7189 GCA_045655245.1 Clostridia bacterium
CCACCAATTTGTCTTCCTAAGACCGCTTGGCCTCCGACTTAGAAAGGGGTTTTCTCAGCAAAATCAACAAAAGCAATCCGCCCCCCGTTCCCACCAGATACAACACCGCACTTTGCATGGATTCCATTCCGACACCTCCTCAATCTAACTTATGAAACAACAGGAAAGAAAAGAACGCAGAGGTATAATCTGACAGTCTCCTGCCTATACTGTAATAAAGGAGGCGAAAGAATGGGCATCGGGATTTTAAAATGGCTGACGGGACAACCCGCCAAAGAAGAAGGTGCAGAGAAAACTGCACTGATGGCAAATCTGGAGGAAGCCAAAGCGGAACTGCTTTGTGCCGAACGGGAGTTTGAAATGGCCTCCTCGGAAATGATCGATTTGTGTACCTATCGGCTGAAAACCGCACGGGAGCGTTGTAACTACCTCCTCCATTTAGCAAAAGAACTGCAATAGAAAAGCCTCCCGTAGGGGAGGCTTTTCTTTCTAAACTCCGGACTTATGCATCAAAAAAGGCCGTGGGTAACGGCCTTACATTTCGCGGCGGCCCTCCAGCGCCATGGCAAGGGTCATTTCGTCCGCATATTCCAGATCACCGCCGACGGGGATGCCGTGGGCAATCTTGGTCACTTTGATGTTAAAGGGCTGTACCAGCTTACAAAGGTACATTGCCGTTGCTTCCCCCTCCACATTGGAGTTGGTCGCCATAATCAGTTCTTCCACCGGTTCTTTGCTCAACCGTACCAGCAGTTCGCGAATCTTCAAATCGTCGGGACCGATGCCGTCCAAAGGTGACAGGGCGCCATGCAGAACATGGTACATTCCGTGGTATTCCTTGGTACGCTCCATTGCCAAAAGATCACGAACGCTCTCCACCACGCAAATCACCTTGCGGTCCCGCTTGGAAGAGGTGCAGATCTCGCAAACTTCGTCATCGGTCAAGTTTTGGCAAACCGAACAGTAGTGAATCTTTTCCTTGGCTTCAACCAGCGCCTCGGCAAAGTTTTCCGCTTCTTCTTTTGGGGCATTTAAAATGTGAAACGCTAATCGTTGCGCCGTTTTGTGTCCGATACCGGGAAGCCTTTCAAACGCCTCTACCAACCGCGCCAAAGGCGGTGCGAAGTATCCCATCTCAGAACAGTCCGGGGATATTCAATCCGCCGGTAATCTTGCCCAGATCCTGCGCCGCCAGTTCATCTGCCTTGCGCATTGCCTCGTTGACAGCGGACAGAATCAAATCCTGCAACATCTCTACATCGTCGGGGTCTACAACATCAGGGATAATGTTTACCGATACCAGTTGCTTGTGCCCGTTCATGGTAACGGTGACGGCACCGCCGCCAACCGAAGCCTCAACCGTTTTATTTTCCAGTTCGGCCTGGGCGCGCTGCATATCTTCCTGCATCTTTTGCGCCTGTTTCATCATGCTGTTGATGTTGCCCATACCGCCCATATTGCCCATGGGGAATCTTCCTTTAGCCATTTTGCTCATCCTCGCTTTCTATTGTTACGATGTCCGAAAACGCTTCATCGGACAAGCGTCCCAAAAGCGTATCGATGGAACCACCGCTGGTTGCAATCTCGTTATCAAACCGTTCTTTACTGACGGCGCGAACCCGCATCTTTTTCCCTGTCACCCGCTCCACCGAACGCGCAACACTCTCTAATTGGTTGGAAAGCATCCGCATCATATCGCACTCGTTCTCGCTGGCCATAATGAGGTAAAGACCGTCACGATGCACCTGCACCTCCGCCATATTTAAAAAGGAAATCAGCGGTCCGTTTCCCACCTGCTCCTTGATGTCCCGCAGGATATCCGCCCAATCGGCGGTCAGGTCGTCAACAGTTTCTTCTGCTGCTGGAGGTTCCGGAACAGGGACATCTTCCACCGCCGCAGGAATCCATTCTTCCGCTGCTGCGGGGGCAGGTTCTTCTTCTACCACGGGGACGGTTGCCGTCATCGGTCTGCCCTGCTCCAGCCGTGCAATCCGGTCTAAAACCGATGCCAGATCAGGGGTCATTTCGGGGCGGGAAATCCGCACCAGCATGGCATTGAATAAGGTTTTGGCGGATTTGGACAATCGCGCCTCACTCAGGGTCTCGGAAATCAGATGAATCATCCGTACCAGCCGTTCTTGGGGAATCCGTTGTGCTTGGGCTTTCATAGTACGGCAAAGGTCTTCGTCGGTGGCAGTCAGTTCGTCCGGTTCGGCCCCCGAAGCAAATAGCATCAGGTCGCAACAGTGGCGAAGCAAACTCTCATATAATAAGAACAGATCCGCACCGCGGGCATATTCCGCGGCAGTCATATTCAGCGCATCGGCAGTGCGGCCGTTCATCAGCGCATCGGTCAGGTTGGTCAAAAAGACATCCCCCACCGTACCCAACGCCTGTCGAACAACCTCGGCACTCAAGTCCTTCCCGCCGATGGCAAGACAACCGTCCAGCAGTGACAGCGCATCCCGCATCCCGCCGTCGGCACTGCGGGCGATCTGGCTCAATGCGCGGGGCGCAACGGTAATGCCCTCCTGCTGGCACACAAACTGTAACCGCGCCACCAGGTCGGAAAGTCCGATGCGGCCGAAATCAAATCGTTGGCAACGGGACAAAATCGTCGGCAACACCTTGTGCGGATCGGTGGTTGCCAAAATAAAAATCACGTGTTCGGGCGGTTCTTCCAAAGTCTTTAAAAACGCATTAAAGGCACCCGCAGAAAGCATATGTACCTCGTCAATGATATAGACTTTGTACTTTCCTGCAGTGGGCGGATAAAGGACTTCGTCCCGAATCCGACGGATATTGTCTACGCCGTTATTGGAAGCGGCGTCGATCTCCATGACGTCCAAAATCGTTTCGTTTAAAAGGCCGCGGCAGACCTCACACTCGTTACAAGGGTTGCCGTCTTTCGGGGTTTTGCAGTTGACAGCACGGGCAAGAATCTTAGCGGCACTGGTTTTCCCCGTACCGCGACTGCCCGTAAACAGATAGGCATGAGCAAGCCGACCTTCCTTGACCTGGTTGGACAGTGCGGTCACAACCGGTGACTGCCCGACCAACTCGGTAAAGGTCCGGGGTCGCCATTTACGATATAAGGCTTGATATCCCATCCGAATCCCTCCTGATAGTAAAAAGGAGGCCGTACCTCCGTCTTCGAAGATAGAAAAGACACGTAATGTTTGTTCCAAACTCGGGACAAGAACCCCCACAACACCCGAAAGTCCCTGCTTATCGCTGCTACGTTCCCGTCCTGACGAGGTTCACAAGTTTTCGTCGTATGGGACTTATCCGTCAGCGTTCTTTACAAACACCCGTCTATCCTTCCTACCCCCTCGGTAGGAGATCACCCCTGCTATAGCGGATTGCAGGTACAAGGCGCCGCTACTGCCCCGGTTGTACGGCCATGGTATCTCAATCGGCACTGCCGAGTGAAATCACATTGTCATTATACACTATTTTCCCCGTTAAGTCAACCGCGCATTCAGATTGTTTCGATTTTCTTTGCGGGGATACTTGACTTTTTTTAAAAGATATGCTAAAATAACCACGTTGTTTGCTCGAGTGGCGGAACAGGCAGACGCCCGGGACTTAAAATCCCGTGAGGCTTACCCCTCGTGCCGGTTCGACCCCGGCCTCGAGCACCAAAATCGACAAGATTCTTTCGGGTCTTGTCGATTTTATTTATTCCCCCTCTTTCGTCAAAAAAGGCTTGACCTCTGGGCTTTTTTGGTATATAATTACTTGTAATCTTGTACGAAAAACACCTATTGGAGGAATCCGCGTGTTAGATATTAAATTAATCCGCAATAACCCGGAAAAAGTCATTGCCGCTCTTGCCCGCCGGGGTGAGGTGATCGGCCTGGACCATTTTTTGGAGTTGGACAAGAAACGCCGTGAACTGCTTTTCGAAACGGAACAGCTAAAAAGCAAGCAAAACGAAGTCTCTAAGCAGATTCCGCAGATGAAGAAAGACGGTCAGGACACCACCGCGCTCTTTGCCGAGATGAAGGAACTGTCCGCCAAAGTAAAGGGGCTGGATGCCGAGATCAAGACCCTGGACGAAGAAATCGAGAGTGTTTTGATGACCATCCCCAACCTCCCCAACGAAAACGTCCCCGACGGCGCAACCGACGAGGACAACGTTGAGATCCGCCGTTATCTCGAACCTACCCAGTTCGATTTCCAGCCCAAGCCCCATTGGGAAGTAGGCGAAGCACTGGGCGTACTCGACCCCGCTACCGCCGCAAAAGTAACGGGCGCACGGTTCCATTTCTACCGTGGTGCAGGCGCCGCTCTGGAACGCGCCGTTGTCAATTTCTTCTTAGACACCCACACCCGCGAAAACGGGTATACCGAAATCTTCCCGCCCTACATGGTACACCGTAACAGCATGGTGGGTACCGGTCAGCTGCCCAAGTTTGAAGAAGATGCCTTCAAAGTCGCAGGCACCGACTATTTCTTAATCCCCACTGCTGAAGTTCCTGTTACCAATATGTATCGTGACTCCATCTTGGACGGAGATATGCTGCCCATCAAGCACGTTGCCTACTCTGCTTGCTTCCGTGCCGAAGCCGGTTCTGCAGGTCGTGACACCCGTGGTCTGATCCGTCAGCATCAGTTCAACAAGGTCGAGCTGGTCAAGTTCACCAAGCCCGAAGATTCTTATGACGAACTGGAAAAGCTGACCCGTGATGCCGAATCGGTATTGCAAAAACTGGGTCTGCCCTACCGTGTCGTCCGCATCTGTGTCGGCGACTTGGGCTTTACCGCCGCTTTAAAGTACGACATCGAAGTTTGGATGCCCAGCTACAACCGTTTTGTAGAGATTTCTTCCTGCAGTAACTTCGAAGATTTCCAGGCAAGACGTGCCAATATCAAGTTCCGTCCCGCCGCAGGCGAGAAGGTACAACTGGTCCATACCTTAAACGGCTCCGGCGTTGCCGTCGGCCGTACCGTCGCCGCTATTTTGGAGAACTACCAAAACGAAGACGGCTCGGTCACCGTTCCCGAAGCATTGCGTCCCTACCTCGGTACCGACGTCATCCGCTAATCGAATCCCGCCTTGTGCGGTTCGAAACACTCTGCCGCGGTTGTTTCAATTTCGGCAGGGTCATATGCGTCCGTAGCTCAGTTGGATAGAGCGTCAGACTCCGACTCTGGAGGCCGCTGGTTCGAATCCAGTCGGGCGTACCAAAAAAGCCACCCCTTCGGGTGGCTTTAATTTTATTTGCACTTTTTATCTATCTTTGTTATACTGAAACTAAGGAGGGATACAAATGAAAAAGTTTCTTGTTTTATTATTGACTCTTTGCCTCAGTCTTTCGGTCATCGGATGTAAAAAACAGCCGTTGCCGCCCGAAGACCCCGACCTGCCCGTGGTATCCATCCCCGAGCAACCTGAAGAGGTGCTCGGACAGAAACTGTCCCTGCCCATTGATGCGCCCAAGCACTTTTCCTTTTTAAGCGGTGCGGGCGCGTGGTCCACCGAGTTAATGCTTTACCCCGACGGCACCTTTACGGGGGCCTTCCACGACTCCAATATGGGTGAAATGGGAGAGGAATATCCTCACGGCACCGTCTACCTTTGCGATTTTGAAGGACGGTTTTTGGTAGACGGGCAGAAAAACGAAACGACTTACGTCCTTTCCTTAGCAGAGCTAAAGACCAAGCGGCCTGCAAACGAAGAGTGGATTGAAGAGCAGGTGCGCTATGTCGCATCAGACCCCTACGGGCTGACCGACGGCGAAACCTTCCTCTTTTACACCCCTGACACCTTCACCTCGAATCTATCGGAGTTTGTGCTGGGGTGGTGGCCTTTGCGGTTTGAAAATCTGCCACCCACACGACTCTCCTGCTTTGGGCTCGAGAATGTAGAAGCGGAAACGGCGTTCTTTTCTGACCCTGAATAACAAAAAGCGATAACCTTTCGGTTATCGCTTTTCTTGTATGTAGGAATCCAGTGCCGCTAAGAAAGCAAGGTCGTCTTGGGCGGTGCGTTTTTTAGGACCTTTGGTGCGACCGCCTGCACGGCGGATTTTTTGCGAGAAATGACGAGACTCCAAAAGCCCGTCCATATTATCGTTGGTATAAAAAACGCCATCCTGCCGCAAGACGTCAGCGCCGCGAGCAAGGCACATTGCCGCAAGACCGTAGTCCTGCGTAATAACCAAATCCCCTGCCTGCAAACGGTTAACCAAAACGAAATCTACGGCGTCGGCGCCGCGGTCAACGGTCACCGTTTCTGCCCCGGGGTAGGACATCAGATGGGCGGTATCACAAAAAAGGATGCAGGGAACATCTGCCTGCTCTGCCCGTTTGACCGTTTGTAAAACGACGGGACAGGCATCGGCATCGATTAAAATTCGCATGGGCATCACCTCGATTTGAGTGTATCAAACGGCAACGTTTTTGTCAACCTATACAAAGAGGTGATAATATGAAAACCATTGGATTTTTCGACACCAAACCTTACGATAAGATTTGGTTTGATGCCCTGAACAAGAACTATGACATTCGTTATTTCGAACATCGTCTGACCCCCGAGACCGCCGTGTTGGCAAAAGGATGCGACGGAGTGGTTGCTTTTGTCAATGACCAGATTGACCGCACGACCATTGACGGGCTGAAGGCGGCAGGGGTGTCGACGGTGGCGATGCGCTGTGCAGGGTACAACAATGTTGACACGAAGGCGGCGCAGGGGAAACTGACCCTGATGCGGGTTCCCGCCTACTCTCCCTACGCCGTGGCAGAACACGCTTTTGCGCTGTTATTGGCGTTAAACCGCAAGGTGCACAAGGCGTATATCCGCACCCGTGATTTTAATTTCAGCTTGAACGGGCTGATGGGAGTTGACCTCCACGGAAAGACGCTGGGGGTAATCGGGACGGGGAAGATCGGGCAGGTCATGATCGGCATTGGACGCGGGTTTGGAATGAAAATTTTGGCACACGACCCCTTCCCGTTGCCCGATGCCGAGTTTGAGTATGTTCCTCTTACCGAGTTGCTTCGCAGAAGCGACGTCCTTTCTCTCCACTGTCCCCTAACCCGCGAAACCTATCAGTTATTGAACGCTGAAACGCTGGCGCAGACCAAAAAGGGTGTAATTGTCTTAAACACCTCTCGCGGAAAGCTGATTGACAGCGAGGCACTGTTGGATGCGCTGAACTGCGGGCAGGTCAAGGCGGCAGGG
>JAZOOX010000038.1:0-27634 GCA_045655245.1 Clostridia bacterium
CGTCGCCGCCGATGTCCAGCACTGCGCGGATACGCTTATCGTCAATCAACGCGTACGCTTCTGCGGGAAGGGCGGGGGTGTCTACGTTCGACCCTGCATAGGGAGAAGCAATCATCCGAATCCCCTTTTGCGCCAACAGCGCCTCGCTGTCTTTGGAGCGGAAATAGGGATTGACAATGTCCAGATCCGCCAGCGCCACATCGGGGTACTCTTCTTTCAAACGCAACGCGTAGTCTAAAGCCAGGTTGGTTTTTCCGCTACCGTAATGTCCCGAAAAAAGGGTGATACGGCGAGAACTCATAAAACCACCGACCAACCGAAGGGATCTTCTTCGGTACCCCACTGGATACCGGTAATGGTGTCGTACAATTTCTGGCTGACCTCGCCGATGGTGCCGTCTCCGATGGTCATAACGTCGTCCTTGTAACGAAGCTTACCAACGGGGGAGATAACGGCGGCGGTACCGGTACCGAACACTTCTTCCAAAGTGCCGTCTTTTTGAGCGGCAAGCAACTCGTCAACCGAGATGCGGCGTTCTTCTACTTCATAACCCCAGTGTTTGCAAACCTCGATAACCGAGTTTCTGGTGATACCGGGGAGGATGCTTCCGCTTAACATGGGCGTAACGATCTTGCCGTTGATTTTAAAGAAGATGTTCATCGCACCGACTTCTTCGATGTACTTGCGCTCAACACCGTCCAGCCACAAAACCTGCGAATAACCGTCGTCGTGGGCTTTTACCTGAGCAGCAAGACTTGCGGCGTAGTTACCGCCGGTCTTGGCAAAGCCGATGCCGCCGCGGACGGCACGAACATACTCGTCTTCGATCCAGATGCCAACGGGAGCAAGACCGCTTGCATAGTATGCACCCGAGGGGGACAGGATAATGATGAAGAGGTAGGTCTTAGAAGGAGCAACGCCTAAAAAGTCGTCGGTTGCAATGATAAAGGGACGGATATAAAGGGAGGTGCCGGGAGAAGAGGGAATCCAGTCCTGGTCTACGCGGACCAGTTCGGAAACGGCTTCTACAAAGATTTCTTCAGGCAGTTCGGGGATGCACAAACGCTTGTTGGTGGCATTGGTGCGCTTGGCGTTCATATCAGGACGGAACAGACGTGCGCGGCCTTCGGCATCGCGGTACGCTTTTAAGCCCTCAAACATCTCCTGACCGTAGTGGAACACCATGGATGCGGGAGAGAAGGATAAATCACCGTAGGGAACGATGCGGGGATCGTGCCAACCCTTGCCCTCGGTGTAGTTCATCAGGAACATATGGTCACTGAAAATCTTACCGAAGCCCAATGCCGATTCGTCGGCGGGTTTTTGCTTGGGAGTAGTTGTTTTGGTAATCGAAATATTCATTTTATCTTCCTCCTTATGATACGCGGGGAAAAACCCCCATTATGTTTTAATTTTATGACGATTTCGGTCGCTTGTCAATAATATTTGATCAAAAAGTCTACTTATTAAAGAATGGCATGACAGGAAATAAAAAACGCTTTCATCTCTGTCAAAGAGACGAAAGCGTATCAAACGTTTCCGCGGTACCACTCTTTTTCGTCCAAAGGGACGCCCTTCGGTGCCAACACACCTGAACTCTGTTACGGGAGTTCCCGTCTGCATCTACATTATCGTGCAGCCGCTCCGCGGTGATTTTCACCAGCCGTCTCCGATGTCTCGCACCAACCGACACCTCTCTTTGGGAGAACAAACCGCTTACTCTTCCGCATCATAGCGTTTGTATTCGATTGCTACTGATTATAGCACTTCTGCATTTCCTTGTCAACCCATTTTTTCAAATATTCTTGACACTGTCGAAAAACTGTGCTAAAATGTCTCACATAAAGGTAATGACCGAAGAGAAGTAAGATGCCCTTGTGTATCAAAGAGAGCCGTCGGTCGGTGTAAGACGGCATACGCCTGCATCCGAATACACTTCGCGAGCCGAGCACTAAAAACGCTACGGGAGTGCCCGTTACAGCACCGGGGTATGTTGGTACTCCACGAGGCTTTTGCCGTGAGGCAAGAGCGAATAGAGGTGGGATCACGGGTTTACGCTCGTCCTCTTTTATTATAAGGGGACGGGCTTTTTGTTTGTCCCGAAGGAGAGGTTTATTATGTTACTTAAAATTGGTTTGCTGGTGCTGTTTTTTGCGGTGATGATTGCCGTTGGCCTTTATTGCAGAAAACACTCCACCGACGTCAACGGATTCGTTTTGGGCGGCCGCTCGGTTGGCCCCTGGTTAACCGCTTTTGCCTACGGAACGTCTTACTTCTCTGCCGTCATCTTCGTCGGCTACGCAGGACAGTTCGGCTGGAAATTCGGTGTGGCTTCGACCTGGATCGGGATCGGCAATGCGGTTTTGGGTTCTTTGATGGCTTGGGTCGTTTTGGGGCGTCGTACCCGTCTGATTTCCCAGCATCTTGAAAGTGCTACCATGCCCGAATTCTTTGGAAAACGCTTTCAAAGCTCTGCACTGAAAATAGCCGCTGCCATCATCGTCTTTGTTTTTTTGATTCCGTATACCGCTTCTTTGTACAACGGCTTGTCCCGGTTGTTCTCGATGGCATTTCCCCAGATTGACTATTCGGTTTGTGTGATCGTAATGGCGGTTTTGACGGGTATCTACGTTACTGCAGGCGGATATATGGCAACTGCTGTCAACGACTTTATCCAGGGGATCATCATGCTCTTCGGCATCGTTGCCGTTATCGCCGCCGTCCTTTCACAAAACGGCGGATTTATGGCATCTCTGGCAGGCTTGGCAGAAGTGGAATCGGAAGTTCCCGGCGCCTTTAACTCCTTCTTCGGCCCCGACCCGTTAAACCTGTTTTTCGTCGTGGTGCTGACCTCGCTGGGTACCTGGGGTCTGCCTCAGATGGTACAAAAGTTCTACGCCATCAAAAGCGAAAAGGACATCCACAAGGGTACGGTGATTTCCACCGTTTTTGCCCTGGTGGTTGCAGGCGGATGCTATTTTCTGGGCGGATTCGGCCGCCTGTTCAGTGACCGCCTTTCCTTTGCGGCAGACGGCAGTATCGTCGGCGGGTTCGACGAAATCATTCCGACAATGCTTTCGGGGTTGCCGGACATTTTAATTGCCATCGTAATCATTTTGGTCCTTTCCGCATCTATGTCCACCCTGTCCTCTTTGGTACTGGCTTCCAGTTCCACCTTGACACTGGATTTGTTAAAGGGTCACGTCATTAAAAACATGACCGAAAAAAAGCAGATTCTGACCCTGCGGATTTTAATTGTTGTCTTTATCGTCATCTCGGCGGTCATCGCCATCTTTAAGGATTACCTTTCTGCCATTGCAGATATGATGGGCATTTCCTGGGGTGCGTTGGCAGGTGCGTTTCTGGCGCCCTTCCTTTACGGGATCTACTGGAAGCGTACTACCCGTGCATCGGTCTGGGCAAGCTTCATTTTTGGCGCGGGACTGATGCTGCTGAATATGCTCTTCCGCCCCTGCTTCCCCGTTCTTTTACAGTCTCCCATCAACAGCGGCGTGATCGCCATGCTGGGTGGACTGGTCCTGGTTCCTGCGGTTAGCTTCCTGACCCGGAAGCCCGATGCTGACTTGACCGAATGGCAGTTTTCCTGTTATCAGCAGGAGGTTGTTGTTCCTGCAAAAGAATCCCTAGGAAATTAACCTTTACAGAATAAGGTCTTTTATGTTATAATAAAGAATAATTTTTAAACGGAGTTTTGCTATGCCTATTACCGAGATTTTACAAAAGAATGCAGACTTTTACCCTGCCGACGTCAGCCTGGTAGAGATTAACCCCACGCTGGAGAAACAGTCGCGTTTGACCTGGCGGGAGTATGCATTGATCGAGTCCAATCCCAATGAAGCCTATCGCAAGGAAATCACCTGGAGCGAATTCAACAAGCGTGCCAACCGCTTCGCCAATTTCCTGCTGACTCGCGGGATTAAAAAGGGCGATAAGGTTGCCATCCTGCTGATGAACTGTATCGAGTGGTTGCCTGTTTACTTCGGCATTTTAAAGACAGGCGCTATGGCGGTGCCCTTAAATTACCGCTACGCCGCAGACGAGATTCGTTACTGTCTGGAACTTGCCGATGCGGATGCCATCATCTTCGGTCCCGAGTTTACCGGCCGTGTCGAGGAGATCTGTCACCGGGTTAAACGAGTGAAACTTTGGCTGTACCACGGCGAAGACTGCCCCACCTTTGCGGAGAGCTATGATAATTTGGTAACCTACTGTTCGTCCAAGAGCCCTCAAATCAAGCTCACCGATGACGACGATGCCGCCATCTACTTCTCTTCGGGCACGACAGGCTTCCCCAAGGCGATTATCCACAAGCACAGAAGCCTGATGCACGCTGCAATGACCGAGCAGAGCCACCATTCCCAAACCAAGGACGACGTTTTCCTGTGCATTCCGCCCTTGTATCATACGGGCGCAAAGATGCACTGGTTCGGCAGTTTTTTGGTTGGGGGTAAAGCGGTGCTTTTAAAGGGTATCCAACCCGACTGGATTTTAAA
Organism: Clostridia bacterium; assembly: GCA_045655245.1. Taxonomy (GTDB): domain Bacteria; phylum Bacillota; class Clostridia; order RGIG8785; family RGIG8785; genus RGIG8785. The sequence goes on from JAZOOX010000038.1 coordinate 4,515, forward strand.
AGCCGTATCCGAAGAAGGTTGCACCATCGTTTGGCTGCTGGTGCCGTGGGCGCAGGATATCCTGGACGCCATCGACCGCGGCGAGCTGAACCCCGCTGACTATGACCTGTCCCATTGGCGGCTGATGCATATCGGCGCGCAACCTGTACCACCCAGCCTGATCAAACGTTGGAAACAGACCTTCCCCAACCATCAGTATGACACCAACTATGGGTTGTCCGAGTCTATCGGTCCCGGTTGCGTACATTTGGGCGTGGAAAACGAACATAAGGTCGGCGCCATCGGCAAAGCGGGCTTTGGCTGGGAAACCAAAATCGTAGACGAAAACGGTGCCGTCGTTACCCGCGGTGACGTGGGTGAACTTGCCGTTCGAGGCCCCGGTGTCATGACCGCGTACTACAAGGATGAGGTTGCTACTGCCGCTGTCTTAAAGGACGGATGGCTTTTCACAGGGGATATGGCGACCGAGGACGAAGACGGATTCATTTTCTTAGTCGACCGCAAAAAAGACGTTATCATCACGGGCGGCGAAAACCTGTACCCCGTGCAAATTGAAGACTTCTTGCGGAAACACGATAAAATCAGTGACGTTGCGGTTATCGGCCTGCCCGACCCCCGTCTGGGCGAGATTGCCGCCGCCATCATCCAAATCAAAGAGGGGATGACCGCTACCGAGGAGGAAATCAACGATTTCTGTTTGGATCTGCCCCGGTACAAACGCCCCCGCAAGCTTGTTTTTGCGGATGTCCCCCGCAACCCCACGGGCAAAATCGAAAAACCGAAACTGAGACAAATCTACTGTGGTGACAGCGTTGTTGCCCAGCAAAACGAGATTAAATAATAGGAGAGAAGGGCAAATGAAAAAACTGATGCTTGGAAATGCCGCCGTCGCGCGCGGAGCCTATGAAGCAGGCGTGCACGTGGTATCTTCCTATCCGGGTACGCCCAGTACCGAAATTACCGAAAGCATGGTTCCTTATTCCGAAGTCAATCTGGAATGGGCACCCAACGAAAAAGTTGCCGCCGAAGTTGCTATCGGCGCTTCTGTGGCAGGGGCACGAAGTATGTCCTGTATGAAACACGTGGGTATGAACGTGATGGCAGACCCGCTTTTTACCGTTCGTTATACGGGTGTCAGCGGCGGATTGGTCTTCTGTGTTGCCGACGACCCCGGGATGCATTCCTCTCAGAACGAGCAGGATTCCCGTCATTACGCAAAAGCTGCGAAGACAATGATGTTGGAACCCGCCGACAGTGCAGAGTGCAAAGCTTTTACCAAACTGGCTTTCGACCTCTCCGAGGAATATGACACGCCCGTCATTCTTCGTCTGTCCACCCGCGTTTCCCACTCCCAAAGTCTGGTGGAAGAGGAACCCCGTCTGGAGATTCCCGTCCGTCCTTACGAAAAGAACATTGCCAAAAATGTGATGATGCCTGCCGCCGCCCGCGGCCGCCACGTCGTGGTCGAAGAGGTTCAGGCACGTCTTGCCGCTTTTGCCGAAACCACCGCGTTAAACCACCGCGAGGATAACGACTCGGATATCGGCGTTATTACCTCGGGTGCGGCTTACCAGTACGCTAAGGAAGCACTGGGGAATAAGGTAGGATATTTGAAACTGGGGATGGTTTATCCCCTGCCTACCCAAAAGATTTTGGATTTCGTTAAAGACTATAAGACTGTCTACGTCATCGAAGAACTGGACCCCTTCATTGAAGAGCATTGCCGCACCATCGGCGCCGATGTCCGCGGAAAGGAATGTTTCTCGCTGCTGGGCGAGTATACCGCTGCGCAGATAAAATCCGCCGTTTTGGGAACGGAACCGAATAAAACGGTTTCCAGCGATGCGGTTCTGCCACCCAGACCGCCTGTTATGTGCGCAGGGTGCCCTCACCGTGCCACTTTCTATGTTCTGAAAAAATTAGGTCTGACCGTTTCTGGCGACATTGGTTGTTATACGTTAGGCGCCGTTGCTCCCTTGGCATCGGTTGACTCTACCATTTGTATGGGCGCATCGGTCAGCGCCGCCTTTGGTATGGCAAAAGCCCAGGGCCCTGAATTCAACAAGAAGTTGGTTTCGGTCATCGGCGATTCCACCTTTATGCATTCGGGTATCACCGGTTTGATTGATATTGTTTACAACAAGGGCGCTAACACTGTTATCATTTTGGATAACTCTATTACCGGCATGACAGGGCATCAGGATAATCCCACCACCGGCTTTACCATCCGTCGCGAACCTACCCGTCAGGTGGATTTAGAAGCCCTTTGCCGCGCCGTTGGCGTAGATCGCGTTTCGGTTTGTGACCCCTTTGATTTAAAGGCGTTCGAAGCCCTGGTCAAGCAGGAGGTCGCCGCTGACGAGCCATCGGTCATTATTGCCCAGCACCCCTGTGCATTGCTAAAGACCGTTAAACTCAGCGGCCGTTGTGTCATCACCGACGCCTGCAAAAACTGTAAGGCATGTATGAAACTGGGTTGCCCTGCCATCTCGGTCCGTGACGGCAAGGTGGAAATTGACGCTTCTCAGTGTAACGGTTGCGGACTCTGTGTAGGCGTTTGCCCGTTCAACGCCATCAAAAAGGAGGATTAAACCCATGACGAAGAATATTATGATTGTCGGCGTCGGCGGACAGGGCACTCTGCTTGCCAGCCGTATTCTGGGCAACGTCCTGATTGGCGAAGGCTACGACGTAAAGGTTTCCGAAGTCCATGGAATGAGCCAGCGCGGCGGCAGTGTTGTCACCTACGTTCGTTACGGCGAAGCGGTTGCCTCGCCCATTATTGAAGCGGGGGAGGCAGATATGATCCTGGCGTTTGAACTGTTAGAAGCTCTGCGCGCTCTGCCCTTCTTGAAAAAAGACGGTAAGATGTTGGTCAACCGTCAAAAAATCGATCCCATGCCCGTGATTACGGGCGCGGCCGAATACCCCGCCGGGGCTGAAGCCGAACTGGTGGAAAAGGCAAAAGCGCAAGTGCTGGACGCTTTGACCCTTGCCAAGCAGGCGGGTAACGCCAAGGCGGTCAATGTGGTCCTGATCGGCGCATTGGCAAAAGCCACCGATATTCCCTATGAGAAGTGGACCGACGCCATCCGTGCCACCGTCCCCGAAAAGTTCCTGGAAAGCAACCTGAATGCATTTGCACTGGGTTATGAAGGGGGAAATTAAAATGATGTATCAACCAGAAATCGAAGCAATATCCCGTGACGAGCTGACCGCTCTGCAAAGCGAACGCCTTTGCAAACAGGTGGCGCGGATGTACGAGAAAGTGGAACTTTTTCGTCAGCGGATGGATGAAAAGGGCTTAAAGCCCGAAGACATCCGCGGAGTCGAGGACTTGCATAAACTGCCCTTTTCTTATAAGCAGGACCTGCGGGATTACTATCCTTACGGTTTGTTTGCAGAGCCGTTGACCAACATCTGTCGTGTCCATGCCTCCAGCGGTACTACGGGAAAGCAGATTGTTGTCGGCTATACCGAAAACGACTTAAAGCTCTGGAACGAATGCATCGGCCGTCAGCTCTATGCCGTTGGTGCAGGACAGGACGACATCGTTCAGGTGGCGTACGGCTACGGACTCTTTACCGGGGGGTTGGGTCTCCACGGCGGTGCTCAGCATATTGGCGCTACGGTTATCCCCAGTTCTTCAGGCAACACCCAGCGTCAGATTCAGACAATGATTGACTTTAAGGCAACCGTTTTGGGCTGTACCCCATCTTATGCCTTGTACTTGGGTGAGACCATCAATGAAATGGGTCTTAAAAACCAGCTGTCTTTAAAGGCGGGAATTTTTGGTGCCGAGCCATGGACCGAGGAGATGCGCAAACAAATTGAAGAAAAGCTGGGCATTAAAGCCTATGACATCTACGGCCTGTCTGAAATCATGGGCCCCGGAGTGGCTTACGAGTGTTCCGAGCAGAACGGAATGCACGTTTGTGAAGACCACTTCATCCCCGAAATCATCGACCCCCAAACCGAGGAAGTCCTGCCCTACGGCGAGGTGGGTGAGCTGGTCTTTACCACCATCACCAAGGAGGGCTTCCCTCTGATTCGTTACCGTACCCGCGACCTTTGCAAACTGGATATCAGCCCTTGCGGTTGCGGCCGTACCCATGTACGGATGTGTAAGCCTATGGGTCGGAGCGATGATATGATGATTATTCGCGGGGTTAACGTATTCCCCTCCCAGATCGAAGAAGTGCTCTTAAAAGTGGGCGGCGGGATTACGCCTAACTACCAGCTGGTCATTGACCGCGTAAACCACTCGGATACTTTAGAAGTTCAGGTCGAAATGTCCGAAGCGCTCTTTGCCGACGACATCAAGACCATCGAAACCAAGAAGAACGAGATTCAAAACCGGTTAAAGAGTATTTTGGGTCTGTCTGCCAAGGTTACTCTGGTCAATCCCAAGGCCATTGCCCGCTCGGAAGGCAAGGCAAAACGGATTGTGGATTTAAGAAAGTTGCACTAAGGAGGGTTTTTGATGGAATTAAAACAGTTATCTGTATTTGTCGAAAACAAATCGGGGGCAGTCTCCTCGGTTTTGGACACCCTAAGTGAACACCATATTGATTTGTACGCTCTATCCATTGCGGATACCGCCGATTTCGGTATTCTGCGCCTGATTGTCCGTGACCCCGAAGGCACCGCTGCACTTTTGCGGGAGCTGGGCTTTGTTGCCAAAATCAACGGCGTCTTAGCCATTGCCGTTGACGACCGTCCCGGCGGGCTGGCAAAACCGCTGTCCCTACTTTCGGAAAAAGGCATTTCGGTGGAATACCTGTACGCCTTTATGGCAAAAAGCGATGCAGGTGCACTGGTCATCCTGCGCACCGATCACCGTGACGAGGCAAAAACAATTTTGGACGCCAATGGCATCCGCACCCTAAACGCCAACGAGGTTTACAGCCAAAAAGCCCTTTCATAAGCACCATGACACCCGCTCAAAAGGCGGGTGTTATTTCTTGACAGATGGGTAAAATAGGTCTATACTGATAAAAGACCAATGAAAAGGAGCGATTATTGTGAGTGAATGCAATCACGATTGCAGTTCCTGCAGCAAGTCCTGCAGTGACCGCGATCCTAAAAGTTTTTTAGAAAAACCCCATGAACTGTCTAAAATCAAGCACGTTATCGGCGTTGTCAGCGGCAAAGGCGGCGTTGGCAAGTCCATGGTGACTTCCTTGCTGGCAGTTACCATGAAACGCGCAGGTTATAACGTAGCCGTATTGGACGCAGACATAACGGGTCCCTCGGTACCCCAAGCTTTTGGTATCCACGAAAAGGCAAAAGGGAACGAAATGGGCATCCTGCCGGTAACCTCTAAAACGGGTATCGAACTGATGTCGGTCAACCTGCTGTTGCCTGACGAGACCGATCCCGTTGTTTGGCGTGGACCTGTGATTTCGGGCACCGTTAAACAGTTCTGGACCGACGTGATCTGGGGGGATGTGGACTATATGTTTGTGGACATGCCTCCCGGTACGGGTGATGTTCCGCTGACCGTCTTCCAGTCCCTGCCATTAGACGGTATCGTGATCGTTACCTCGCCTCAGGATCTGGTTTCCATGATTGTAGAAAAAGCGCTGAAAATGGCACGGATGATGAATGTTCCTGTTTTGGGTATGGTCGAGAATATGAGTTATGCCCTTTGCCCCGATTGCGGGAAACGCATCGACATTTTTGGCGAAAGCAAGCTGATTGCGGTTTCTCAAAAGTTCTCTCTGCCGATTTTAGGGCAGTTGCCCATCAACCCCAAATTGGCAGGGGCAGTGGATGCAGGCTTAATCGAACTCTTTGAAGGGGATTGGCTGGCAGACGCCCAAAAGGCACTGGAGACTTTAAAGAATGAGCAGTAAGGCGACCCGCGCGCGGGAACTGTTTATGCAGGGCTATAACTGCGCCCAAGCCGTGTTTGGCGCTTTTTGCGAAGACTACGGCATGGACTTTGAAACGGGAATGCGGCTGGTGTCCTCTATGGGTGGCGGAATGGGTCGTATGCGTGAGGTTTGCGGTGCGGTCAGTGCAATGTTTTTGATTGACGGATTGGCGGAAGGGGATTTTGACCCTGCTGACCACAAGGGTAAGACCGAACACTACGCACGAATTCAAGCACTGGCAAACGCCTTTAAGGCAGAAAACGGGTCGATCATCTGCCGTGATCTGCTGGGAGCGCAAGCGGGTGAAAACACCCACGTTCCCGAAAAACGGACCGCCGAATACTATCAAAAACGGAGTTGTCCCGACTTGGTGTACTGCGCCGCGGAAATTTTAGAAAAGCATTTAAGAGACCTCGGTTAAGAGGTCTCTTTTTTTCGGCAAAATAAAGCACTTGCAATTATCGTTTTTTTGCGATATAATGAAAGTAATTGTAACGACATCTTAGTGCGGCACCACTTACCATTATGGAAAAGAGGCTGAAACTTTGGAAAATATGAACCTAAAGCAGTATAAACCTGTGGGTGTAAAGCACCGTTCTCGGCATATTTTGCTCTACGCCATCGATATTTCGACCATTCTGTTGGCATCCTTTTTGGTCTACTGGTTCTTTTTGGACAAAACTCCGTCCAATAACGATTGGTTTATCCACAGCGCCGTATTGGCACTGACCGTTTTGGTAGCCCGTATTTTGGCAGGTGTTTATGTTTTTGTTTGGCGTTATGCAGGTGCCATCAACTACTTAACCCTTTGCTTGTCCGACCTGATAGGTGGGATTGCTTTTTATGCTATCGAGCGGCTGGTGATTGACCGCCTGGGCGTCCAAAAGATCCCCTTCTTTGATATGGTCCTGGTTGCGCTGATTGCCTTATTGGCAACGGTTTTCTTCCGTTTTTTCTATCAGGCATTCCGGTCTCACCACTTGTTCCGTGCGATGGTCAACTGGTACCACCGCCGTCTGGGCAAAGAACTGCCCCCGTCTGCCGCTCGCAATAAGCGGGAACAAAAGCGCATCGCTATCATTGGCGCGGGACAGCGGGGTGTATTGCTGGCCGACTCTTTAAGAAGCGACCCCAACGCCCAGTATACTCCCTATTGTTTCTTTGACCACGACACCCAAAAAGTGGGTAATACCGTTCGCGGACTTAAAATCTATCCCGTTGACAACACCACCATCCGTCGCATCCGCGATCTGCCCGTTCAGGAGATTGTTATTGCTATCCACGACCTGTCTCCCGAGCAGAAGATGGACCTCTTTGACTTTTACGAAAAAAGCGGGCTGAAGGTGCGAATTTATGACGTTCCGTCCATGGAGGAACGGAATGCCCACAAACGCATTCGTGACATCCGTATCGAGGACTTGCTCTTCCGCGATGCCATCTCGGTTGTCGGCGGAAACTTAAGCAAGGTCTACGGCGGCAAGACGGTAATGATTACAGGAGGTGGCGGGTCTATCGGTTCTGAGCTTTGCCGTCAAATCGCCAAGTTGGAACCCCAAAAGCTGATTATTTTAGACATTTACGAAAACAATGTGTACGAGATCCAGCAAGAACTCCGTCGCGAGTACGGCGACCGTCTGAATGTGGTTTGCGAAATCGCATCTGTCCGTGATGCGGAAAAGATTGAAGCAATCTTTATGGAGCATCGCCCCGAAGTTGTTTTCCACGCCGCCGCACATAAGCATGTGCCGCTGATGGAAGACTGCTGTGACGAAGCGGTAAAGAACAATGTTTTCGGCACCTTTAATATGGCAAATGCCGCCGAAAAAACAGGGGTCGGTAAGTTCATCATGATTTCTACCGACAAGGCGGTTAACCCCACCAATATCATGGGCGCTACCAAACGTCTTTGTGAGATGATTATCCAGAGTAAGAAGGACAGCGCCACCGACTTTGTTGCCGTGCGGTTTGGTAATGTGTTGGGCAGCAACGGCAGTGTTATCCCCCTCTTTATGCGCCAGATCGAAAACGGCGGGCCCATCACCATTACCGATAAGCGGATTGTTCGTTATTTTATGACCATTCCCGAAGCAGCCCAGTTGGTGATGCAGGCGGGTGCTTCCGCTGCCAAGGGCGATATTTATGTATTGGATATGGGCAAGCCTATGCAAATTCTGACCCTTGCCGAGAATATGATCCGTCTGGCAGGGTTAAAGCCTTACGAGGACATTGATATTCAGGAAATCGGTTTACGTCCCGGCGAAAAGCTCTACGAAGAACTGTTGATGAAAACCGAGGAATTGGACAAGACCGACAACGAAAAAATCTTTATTGAGCGGGAACGAAAGATCCCGCGGGAGGAACTGCTGGAAAAACTTAAAATTGTGGATCGTGCCCTGTTGACCCGTGACAACAACGCGATTCGTCAGGCGATGATGGAAGTTGTGCCTACTTACCGCAATGCGGATGTTGTCAACCGCGACGCAATTAATGCCGAAGAAATGCGGAACGCAAGGACCAGCGAAGAAGTGGCAGGTGTATAAAAATAAAACGGTTAAGCAATTTGCTTAACCGTTTTTTATTGTTCGTTTTATTGGTAAGAGGATCAAGTATACCGCGGTTGATAACAGTACAATAACCGCTCCTGACGAGATGTTTAGGAAATAAGAAAGGGCAAGACCCGCCAGTGAAAAGACCACGCCCAAAACAGCTGAAAGGGAAAGCCGTGTTGCCAACCGCTGGGTCAGCAGAGCGGCGCAGGCGGCAGGGAGAGTTAGTTGAGCGAGCATCAGGATGATCCCTGCTACCCGAATCAGTGCTACCACCGAAAGGGAAACAAGCACCAAAATGGTGTATTCTAAAAAGGTGGTACGGATGCCCGACACCCGTGCAAACTCAGGATCGAACAAGGTGGCAAGAAGGTCATCGTAAAAAACCCGTAAAAAAAGCAGAAAGAGGAAGGCGACCCCCGTCAAAAACCACAAATCGCTTTGGCTGACTGCTAAAATGTTGCCAAAAAGGTAAGAGTTGATATCGGGCGGGTATCCGTCGATCAGACCGATAAAAAGGACGCCCAGCGCCATTCCTGCCGACCAGAAGATTGCTGTCAGCACATCCGCTTTCTGCCCGCCTTTTTTCTGCAACGCGCCGATGCCAAAGGCGGCCGCCAATGCAAAACCAACGGCACCCAGCATGGGGCTGATGCCCAAAAGGTAGCCCAGCCCGACACCACCGTAGGCGGTGTGGGCAATGCCGCCGCTCATCATAACCAGCTTCTTTTCAATGACCAAAACGCCGCAGATTCCGCCCAACACCCCTGCTAAAATACAGGCGATAGCGGCATACTGCAAGAAGGAATAGGAAAAAAGTCCGTTAATCATGACAGTTCCCTCCCGTCAGATAAGTGTTCATCCGTGCGGCGGTCAGGGTGGGTGCACCGTCATAAAGGAGACGGTCACCCAGGCAAATGAGACGGCTTACCGTCCCGCTCAGGACCGAAATATCGTGGGTCACCATTACCACCGTCTTTTCGGGTGCTAGTTTTTTTAAGGCAAAATGAATCTGCTCGCGGCTTAGGGGGTCGACATTTGCTGTTGGCTCGTCCAATAAAAGCAGGTCGGGGTCGGACAAGAGTGTTCGTGCCAACAAAAGCCGCTGAAACTCGCCCCCTGAAAGGGCGGAAATCTGACGGCCTTTATAATGTTCGCAAAGCCCTGCTTGCTGCAGACAGGCATCCAGCTTTGTTTCGTCGTACTTTTTAGAGAAAAGCCGGGGATGGAGTCCCGCACCCAGGGTTGCGGTGGTCAGCACCTCCCGTACGGTGATGGGAAACCGGCGGTCCACCGACGAGGACTGGGGGACATACCCAATCCGTTTAGCGGAGAGTGTGACACTTCCGCCGCTGGGTTGTAAAAACCCTAAAACGGTGCGGATTAAGGTGGTCTTGCCGCCGCCGTTGGGACCCATAATCGCCACGAACTCGCCGCGGTCAATCCCGAAGGAGACTTTGCTTAAGGCAGTGTGACCGCCGTAGCAAACGGTGAGGTCGCAGACTTCAAGGATTCGACTCAATGGTTCATCGCCTCGCTAATCGTTTTCGCCATGGTGCGAAGATTTTCAATATACGCTTCGGAAAGAGGGTCTAACGCCACCGTTGTCCCCGACAGTTCGCGGGCAAAGGCTTCTGCCTGACGGGAGTTGATCTCCTCCTGGTAAAAGATGACCCGAACCTTTTCTTCCCGCGCCAGATCCACCAGCTCGGAAATTCGTCTTGGCGAAGCTTCCTTGCCGTCTTCCTGCAGGGCAATCATCTCCAGACCGAAGTCATCGGCAAAGTATCCAAAAGCGGGGTGAAAGACCAAAAAGGTGCGGTTGTTTACATTCTGCAAGGTTTCGGTCAACTGTGCTTCTACCTCAGCAATTTCACTTAAAAAGACCGATTTGTTATGTTCAAAAAGGGAAGCGTGTTCGGGATCTAAGGCAGAGAGTACTGTTGCAATCTCCTCCACCATGACTGCCGCCCGCTTGGGGGAGAGCCAACGGTGGGGGTCTGTGGTTTCGCCGATCATCCGCGGGGGATAGCGGCTGTCACATACCTTGTCCAAAAAGACGGTTTCGGTTTCGGGGTTCAAATGGGGGAGAATTGCCTCCGCCTCGGCAGGTACCCCTACCGAAAAATAGACGTCTGCCCCAAACGCCGTTGTCAGTTCTTTGGGCGTGGGGGCATAGATTTCGGGGCTGTAACCCTTTGGAACCATGGTCTGTACCGTGCAAAGATCACCTGCAACCGCCTGAACAAAGGCGGCAACAGGAGGGATGGCAACGGCAATATGCAGTTTTTCCTTTTGGGGTGCGGGGGTGCAACCGCAAACACTTGCCAAAAGGGCACAACACAAAAGCAATGCGAATACTCGTTTCATTTTTTACCCCAATAACACATCAGAAACCAACATTACACAAAACCCGATTAAAAGCGCGAAGGTCGCCGCCCGTTCCGAACCGTGGGAATGGGTTTCGGGAATCATTTCGTCACTGATAATAAAGAGCATGGTGCCACCTGCAAAAGCAAGGGCAAAAGGCAGGATCGCCTGAGATACCGAGACGGCAAAATACCCCAACAGGGTGCCGACTACTTCCACCAATCCGGTTGCCAAAGCGCAGAGGAAGGTTTTTCCCGGCTTGACGCCTGCGGCAAGCATCGGACCGATAACGACCATCCCCTCGGGGATGTTTTGCAGGGCGATACCCCCTGCAATCAAAAAGGCTTCTGCAATGTTCCCCGAGCCAAAGCCGACACCTGCGGCAATCCCTTCGGGAAGGTTATGGATGCCGATGGCAATGACAAAGAGCAGTACATGACTTAATCGGGAGCTATCCTCGGCAGAGGCAGACTCCGGCCCGACCAGTTTGTGCAGGTGAGGGACGACCTTATCAATCAAATTCAGCGCCAACGCACCGATAAAGATGCCGGAGACGGCGTAAACAAGACCGAACTTTCCGCCGTACTCAACGGAAGGTAAAATCAGCCCCAGTACTGCTGCCGCCAACATAATCCCTGCGGCAAAGGACAGAACAATATCTGCAAAGTGATGGGAAATCCGCCGAAAAATAAATCCGATGAGCGCACCGATCACGGTGGCGCCGCCGACACCAAAGGCTGTAATTAATATCATTTGCATAGTCGTACATCTCCTTCCTTATAATAGTATTTGATTTTTCCTGTTTTGTCAAGAAGAAAGCCCTGGCTGATGCCAAGGCTTTTTCAATTTCCTCGTTGACTTTTTATCGGACGGCCTCTTGTCATCCGTTTGCGGGAACGGGGCATCAATGGTTTATGCCCCCTGAATCTGACTGTCGTTCTTCACGTCTGCCCTCAAGCAAAAGCAAAGTCCGTTTTATGACACACAAGGTGGTTTAAACTGAACTTGTAAAACCGATAGGAGGAATGAAAATGTTACTTTATGTATGGTTTGCCGCCTTGGCATTGCTCCCCTTTATTTGCCTTTATCAGATTGAACAGATTTGCGAGGAATAAAAAAGCACCCGAAAGGGTGCTTTTTTATTATTCTTCCCGATGGGTACGGACGTAAATGCGCCATTTGACAATGCCGTAGATGGTGTTGATCAGCATTGCAAACTCGGAAATCAGCAGGATGTACGCTTTTTGAGAAACGTCCATAAAGATGTAGAGGACGGTGGTGATCAGCCAAGCGATCCATTGTTCGCTGTAGCGCAAAAGCAGCAAGATCCCGTTGGTCATACCGACGGCGGTGGCAAAAGCGTCCAAATAAGTATCGGATGCGCCGGGGATAAGCTGCAGTAAATCGCCCGCAACAAAGCCGAAGGCGAAAATCCCTGCAACGACCAAAAGGGTTTGCCAAGGCTTTAACTGTTTAACCTGAGTCAGGTTTTCGTCCTCGCGGTCGGGGTGTTTGCTCCAGCGGATAAAGCTGATGACGTCAACGGGCATCCAGAAAAGGACCACACTGGCGGCAATGGCGTACCAGCCAAAGTGGAGGCAAATCAGTACTTCGGGGATTTCGATAAAGAAAAAGTCCACCACAAAGTTCCACTTACTCTGCTTGGCGATCAGCAGTTCACATAAGGGGTTTGCCAAGGTATCAATAACGGTGATGAAGATCAAAAAGAATCCTGCACCCTCTTCAAACATAAGCTCGGGAAAAAAAACCAGGAACGAGGCGGTCAGTACCAGTACCGCCGACAGATAAATAATCTGATAAGGGGTAAACGATTTGATTAGTTTTTTAATAGAGGACATCTGAATTAACTCCTTTTAAGTATTCGCTCAAACGGGGGAAAACCCGTAAGGCGTTGTGGTAATAAATCTCCTCCGCCTGCTGAGGCGTAAAGATTTTTTCGATGGTTTCGTGGTATTCGGTCACTGCCGAGAGATTAATGGGGGGACAAAAATCGGTGCCGTAAAGGAACTTTCGATACACCTGGGGATAGGGGTCGATGGCTTGCTTAAACCGCTGAACCGCCCAGTCCAGGCTGTCACCCTCCGGCGTCCCCGGCTCGTAAGCACCTGAAAAGTCGGTAAAAAGGTTTTCGGTCTCGCTGACGATGCGGATACACTCCTCGTAGCGGGGATCGTCCATATGTGCCAATACAAAGTTCACGTCGGGAAACCGTTTTGCCGCCGCTTGTACGTACTTGGCGTTGCACCCATCCATATCGTTGTCGGTGGGCAGGACCAGTGAGCAGGAGCCGGTGTGAAAGGTCACGCCCAGACGGTGGTCTGCGGCAAACTGATAGATGGGAAACAGGCTCGGGTCGTCGGCGCGTCCTCTTTGGTAGGTCAGATACACCTTCAGTCCCACAACGGGTGTGGTGGGCAAAAGCGCTTCTATTTTGTCCAACTGCGCCCGAACGTCCCCGTGAATATCAATCGCGGGGCATAAAAAGAGGCGGTCATCTCCCCGTGTTAAAGCATAAGCATGATCGGGAGGCGCAAATGTTTCGAACCGTTCTAAAAAAGTCATGACCAATGCGTATCCGTCCGCAATATTAAAATATGCGTCACGGATGTCCGAATTGACAATATGGGTATGACAATCGATTTTCATTTGCCCTCACCTCCAATGGAACATTATAGCATTAATCGGTTGAAAAATCAACATTTTTCTGAGGACCGGGAGTAATTACCGTGTCCTTTTAAATCGGTGGGAAAAAAGACGCCCGGTGCGGCAGTCAGAACGAAGAATAATTCCCAAGGCTTGTACATATTTTTTAATGCACAAGCTTTTTCTGTTGACAAATTAGAATTTTGGTGTATAATGGATATAGTTAGATATAACTAACCACAATTAGTCCGAACTAAGGGAAGGGTGTTTTTGATGACATTGAAAGAAGCAACACTCGGTGTTACATACAAAGTGTCGGCGGTACTGACCCAAGACGAAGAGTTAAATGCGTTTCTCTTTTCTTTAGGGTGCTATAACGGGGGAGAGATTACCGTGGTTTCCCGATTAAAAAGCGGGTGTGTCGTCTCTTTAAAAGATGCTCGTTATCACATGGATAACCAACTGGCGGAAGCCATTTTAATTTAAATTTTTACAGCATGGTTAGTTTCGGCTAACTACAGGAGGAAAGACAATGAAACTTGCATTGGCGGGGAACCCCAATTCGGGAAAAACGACGGTATTCAACGCGCTTACCGGGCGAAACGAGCGGGTAGGCAACTGGGCAGGAGTCACAGTAGAGAAAAAGGAGCATGGGGTGAAAAAGGTCTACGCCAACGGGCGGAAACTCATGCTGACCGACCTTCCCGGGGCATACTCGATGTCCCCGTTTACGGGGGAGGAAAGTGTTACCAGCACTTATATTCTGGAAGAAAATCCCGATGTGTTAATCAATATCGTGGATGCGACCAACTTAAGCCGTAGTTTGTTTTTGACCACCCAATTGCTGGAGCTGGGGATTCCCGTTGTAGTCGCCTTAAATAAAAGCGACGTTAATAGAAAGAAAAAGACAGAGATCGACGTCGACGCCCTCTCGGAACACTTGGGATGTCCCGTTATCCCCACTGATGCCACCTCTTCCGAAGGGTTAAAGGCACTGGTTTCTGCGGCAGTGGAGCGGGTTGGAGCCAAACAGATTCCACCCTTTTATCAAGGCGTGTCCGATTGCTGTGATCGGGAATCGGCTCGTGCCGCAGACCGCAGACGGTTCGAGTATGTCAACCGTATCGTCAAAACGGTAGAGACCCGCACCATCCCCACCCGCGACCGTAACATTGGGGATAAAATTGACGATATCTTAACCGACAAATGGCTGGGGATCCCGATTTTCGCCGTGGTGATGTGGCTGGTATTCCAAATTTCTCAGAGCTGGGTCGGCCCCTTTGTTGCAGATGCTCTGGTCGGTTGGCTGGAAGTCGGTCAGGCTGCCCTTGGCGGGTTGCTTTCATCTGCATCGCCCCTTTTGTCCGCTCTTTTGATAGACGGCATCATTGGCGGTGTCATTGCCGTTATTGGGTTTTTACCTTTGGTAATGGTCATGTACTTCCTGATTGCCATTCTGGAGGATTGCGGGTATATGTCCCGCGTGGCAGTAGTATTAGATCCCATCTTCAAGCGGGTCGGTTTGTCAGGGAAATCGGTTATTCCCTTTGTGATTGCCGTTGGTTGCGCCGTCCCCGGGGTAATGGCAAGTCGTACCATCCGTGACGAGCGGGAACGCCGTGCCGCCGCAATGTTGGCTCCTTTTATGCCGTGCGGCGCAAAGATCCCTGTGATTGCACTGTTTGCAGGAGCGTTTTTTGACAACGGAGGTTGGATCAGTACGGTCATGTATTTGTCGGGGATTTTGATTATTTTCCTGTCTGCCCTTTTAGTCAACAAAATCGTGGGACATAAGGCGCGAAAGACCTTCTTTATTATCGAACTTCCCGAGTATAAAGCACCGTCTTTGTCAGGAGCGTTTCGTTCTATGTGTAACCGGGGCTGGTCCTACGTCGTTAAGGCGGCAACCATTATTCTGCTGTGTAATACCGCCGTGCAGGTAATGCAGAGCTTTGATTGGACGTTCCGTCCCGCCGCATCGGCAGACACTTCGATTCTGGCGGGGATTGCCCACCCCTTTGCCTATTTGCTGATTCCCGTTGTAGGCTATCACGCTTGGCAGCTGGCGGCTGCCGCCGTGACCGGGTTTATCGCTAAGGAGAACGTGGTGGGAACGTTGGCGGTTTGCTACGGCATCACCAACTTTATTAATGTGGATGAGTTTTCTTTAATGGGCAACGCCGGTGAGGTTGCCTCTGTAATGGGGCTAACCCAGTCTGCCGCCCTGGCGTATTTGGTGTTTAACCTGTTTTCTCCGCCCTGTTTCGCCGCTATCGGTGCAATGAACGCCGAAATGAAAAGCGCAAAATGGCTTTGGGGCGGAGTGGTTTTGCAACTCTGTGTCGGGTTTACCCTGGGCTTTTTGGTTTATCAAATGGGCACCCTGTTAACCGTCGGCCACTTCGGCGGCGGTATTGTGGGCGGCGGAATTGCCCTGGCTGCAATGGCAGCCGTTGTGATAGTGTTGGTTCGGAGGAATGTACATGACTAATTTGGTTTTGATTCTGATTGTCTCGGTCATTGTAGGCGGTGCGATATACTATCTCTTTTGGCAAAAGAAAAAAGGAAAATGTGTTGGTTGCCCCTATTCCAAAAGTTGCAACGGGCATTGTGACGAGGAGTAAACGCACACAAAAGATCATTTGCAGTATTCTGTTATTGGATTGAAGACGAATTCGGCGGCGCCTTCGCCGAGCCTTGAGTCGGCTTTGAGGGGTTAAAATCCTTCAAAGCCTTTACTGCGCTCGAATTCAGCCTATTGCCACCTTTTTACACACGTTTCTAACCATTCCTGCCAGAAAAACATTAGGTGAAAAAAGTCTAATTTATGTTGTTATAACAACATAAATTAGACTTTTTCTATGATATACTCATATCAGAAAGTGAAATAAAGGAGATTTGAGACATGATTAGGAAAATAATTAAAATTGATGAAGAAAAGTGTAACGGTTGCGGATTGTGCGCGAAAGCTTGTCATGAGGGTGCGATAGAAATGATTGACGGCAAGGCAAAACTTACTCGTGAAGATTATTGTGACGGATTGGGCGATTGTCTTCCTGTTTGCCCGACAGGTGCAATCACATTTGAAGAACGAGAGGCTCCGGCTTATAATGAAGAGGCGGTAAAAAAGGCTAAGATGAATAAACAAGGTGAAAGACTTCCTTGCGGATGTCCCGGAATGAATTCAAAGGTTATAAAGAGAGAAGTTGTCATGGCTGATGAGACCGTTTCTCAGCCGATTACAAGCCAACTTCAGCAATGGCCCGTGCAAATTAAGCTGGTACCTGTAAATGCCCCATATTTTAATCAGGCTAATCTTTTGATTGCGGCAGATTGTACGGCATATGCCTATGCAAACTTTCACAACAAATTTATCCGCAATAAAATCACATTGATTGGATGCCCCAAACTTGACGAGGGTGACTACGCAGAAAAACTCACCGAGATTATTTCGGGTAACGATATTAAAAGTGTTACAATAGTTCGAATGGAAGTTCCGTGTTGCGGAGGTATTGAGAACGCCGCAAAAAGAGCCTTGCAGGCAAGCGGAAAGTTTATCCCGTGGCAGGTTGTAACAATTTCAACGGATGGCAGAATTTTAGATAGATAAAAAATATCCCTTTAGAAAGTATAATTTTCTAAAGGGACTATTTTATTCAGAATCGGTATTTAAAAGAGTAAAATGATTTCGGTTAAGTTTTATAATGCCATCCTTTTGCATTTTGCTAAGCTCGTTGGACATCGTACTGCGGTCAACATTCAGATAGTCGGCAAGCTGTTGGCGATTAAAGGGGATTTCGAAACTTTTGCTTCCGTGGTAAGTTGCCTGATAGGATAGGTAACTAAGAAGTCTTCCTCTGATGGTTTTTGAACTTGTGTGTAAAATCCTTCTTGATAAATTCAGACTTTTTTGTGCTGAAAGCAAAAGCATATTCTGTATCAGTTTATTATGAAATGCACAGGTGTTTGCACAAACGGAGAACATCGACTCTGTACTTAAAAACAGAATTTCTGTACTTTCGCCCGCTACTGCATTTATCATCAAAGGTTCGCCCGGAATACAGGCGTAGTTCTCTGCGAAAACTTGCCCGGGACCGATTAAATCAAGAATACTTCTGTTACCCCAGATATCATCGTTTTCGATTGAAACACTGCCCGAAAGAACGATGCCCATAAAAGATGTGATGTCACCCGAATAAAAGATCAATTCATCTCTTCTGTATTTCTTTGTAGTTGCGTTAAGACAGCCCATAAGCGATTGTATATCCTGCGGAGCAATGCCCCGAAAGAGAATTGTTTTTGATAGAAAATTAAAATCCATAAATGCCCTCCAATGTTGTTATTACAACATATATGTTTATAATATTATATCAGATTTTTAATTGTAAATCAATAAATATTGAATTCCAAGGCAATTTATAGTATAATTATTTAAACATAAATTACAGTAGGTGAGGATAAAAAATGAAATTACATAAACTTTTCAAAAGCATACTTGACCAAGACACAGCCCCTGTTGTTGTTTGCGATATGGAGGATATCATTGTTTACATGAATCCGTCTGCGATAGGGCGTTATCATAAGGATTTGACTGGCAGAAGTATAAAAGACTGTCATCCGCCCAAAGCCAACGAGATGATAGAAAAGGTGCTTACTTGGTTTAAAGAAAGCAAGGACAACAACATCATTTACACCTATCGCAATGACGAGGAAAACAAAGACGTCTATATGGTCGCTCTTCGTGATGATGACGGCACACTAATCGGCTACTACGAAAAGCACGAGTATAGAAACATAGAAACTGTTGGACTTTATCAGCCGAAGAAAAATTGAAATTATGGTGGTATGAAAATGAGTGAAGAATGTTTAATTTGCAAAGCACCCCTTGAATATCTGGAAACAGATACAATGATGGAATGTGTGATTTGCCATAAAAAAGAAAACAGCAAAACAAGATGCGTAAACGGGCACTACGTTTGCAGTGAGTGTCACACAAACGGAATGGACGAAATTATAGCGTTAGCGTTAAATGAAAAGTCCAAAAATCCTATTCGCATATTAGAGAAAATGATGTCAATGGAATTTTGCCACATGCACGGGCCCGAGCATCATGTTATGGTAGGGGCATCACTTCTTACGGCATATAAAAACGCAGGCGGAGAGATTGATTTGCCGACCGTTCTTTCTGAAATGTACGCAAGAGGAAAGCAAGTTCCCGGCGGAGCTTGCGGATTTTGGGGTGCCTGCGGTGCAGGCGTAAGCACAGGTATGTATCTGTCGATTATAACAAAGTCCACCCCCCTTGCAAAAGAGGCTTGGGGACTTTCCAATCAGATGACAGGACAAGCTCTATCTGCAATCGGCAAAAATGGTGGCCCCCGTTGCTGTAAAAGAGATTCTTATATTGCAATTCGTGAGGCAGTTAATTTTACTGCCGAGAACCTTGGTGTACATATGGAGCTTGACGAAATCGTTTGCTCTCGCTCTCATATGAATAATCAATGTATTGAAGAAAGGTGTCCTTTCTATGTCAAAAACTAAAATAGCATTTATTTGCGTACATAATTCCTGTCGCAGTCAAATGGCAGAGGCTTTTGGAAAAGTGTATCTGTCAGAAAAATATGACTGCTATTCTGCAGGAACAGAAACAAAGCCACAGATAAACCAAGATGCTGTACGAATTATGAAAGAGCATTTTGATATAGATCTGTCGGGTCAGTATTCGAAGCGGATTTCGGATATCCCTGTCCCTGATATCGTTATTACAATGGGATGTAACGTTCAATGCCCCTATATCCCTTGCAAAGAGCGTTACGATTGGGGACTTGACGATCCCACGGGAAAAAGGGATGAAGAATTTATCAAAACAGCGAATACGATTAAAGAGAAAATATTGGAATTGCAGAACATAATCAGAGAGGAGAGTGTGCTATGAATAATATCAAAGAACATATTCGAAACAGAAGAAGTGTCAGAACATTTGATGGCAGAGAACTGGATAAAAACGACATAGAAAAATTGATATCCTTTGCAAAGACTTTAGAAAATCCTTATAAAATTCCTGTGGATTTCAAGTTGATGAATGCAAAGGAACATGGGCTTAACTGTCCTGTTACGGTGGGCACGGATTTATTTGTCGGCGGTAAAATTAAATGCATTGAAAATGCAAGTGTGGCATTTGGCTATTCCTTTGAAATGCTGGTGTTATATGCCCAAGCAATCGGTATTGGAACAACCTGGCTCGGCGGAACGATGAACCGCTCTGCTTTTGAACAGGCTATGGAACTTGATAATGACGAAATTATGCCTTGCGCAAGTCCGCTTGGGTATCCGGCTAAAAAGATGTCTTTGCGCGAGAGTATGATGCGAAAAGGAGTGAAAGCCGACGAAAGACTTCCTTTTGAGGGATTATTCTTTGACGGCTCATTTGATACCCCTTTATCTCAAGAAAAAGCAGGGAAATGGGCAGAAGCGCTGGAAATGGTAAGACTTGCACCATCGGCAGTAAACAAACAGCCATGGCGAGTTGTTGTGGCTGATGATTCAGTTCATTTTTATCTGAAACGCAGTAAGGGCTTTAGCTATAACGAAAAACTTGATATGCAAATGATTGATATGGGTATTGCGCTTTGCCACTTTGACCTGACTGCAAAAGAGAATAATTTGAATGTTGCCTTTTGGCAAAATGATCCAAAGATAGAGTCAGACGCCGAGTATGTTGCTTCTTTCAGTTTGGTATAAAGACCAAAGGTCTTTCCTCGCTACTCCTCGCAAACGGCGTGCCGATGAAAATGATTCAGGACTGGCTGGGGCACAGCGATATGGGGACTACTGCTAACATCTATAGTCACATTGGCAGCGAGAGCAAGAAGGTAAGCGCGATGGCAATAGGCTCAGCGTTTTCCTGAAAGAGAAAACTCCTTGAAGGATAAAACCTTCAAGGAGTTTTTTGGCGGAGCGGGTGGGATTCGGACCCACGTCCCTCAGGGGGCATCGTGATTTCGAGCTGTTAGAGAGTCTTTTTAGATAGACGAAATAAGCGGAAGTTAAAGGAACTTAAAAAGCGATAAAAACCGCATAAAATCAAGGCTTTGAGGGGTTAAAAACCTTCAAAGCCTTTGCTGTTCTCGTAAATTTCGTATTGCCACTTTTAGATAGCTTTTTTGGGTTTTCGCTAGAAAAGTGCTAGAAAAATGTTAGAAAAATGTTAGAAAAAAAGTAAAGGATAAATATTTTCAAAACATATCGGCAGATAGTGCGGTACATGGGATGCAAATTTTTATAATTTTAGGCTCTGTTAGCCTATTGTATTGATTTTTATGTCAAATTTTTCTGAATTCCTTGTATATTAAGCATTCATAGACAACAATATAGAAAAAGGTGCATATAATTTCGCATACAATGATATGCACCTTCCTATGCTTATTGTTTTCAACAAACTGAATTTTACTTGTAACAATAGAATTCAATTGCGCCACAGACAAACACCGCCGTACCATCTGCATTCTTATCGATGTTATTTTTGAAGCGTTCATCTTGGGTATACATTTGACCGAGACCTGCTAAAATCTCGTCTGTACAGAGATAGTAATTTTGAGTAATATGGTCTTGCAACATTTTAACAAGATTTTGCGCTTTGGCAGAGTCAGGCTTTTCGCCGCTCTTCATACAAGCGGCAAACTCTGCAAAAATATCATTCATTTCTCCTGCAAGAATATTCCACTTTTCTTTTGAATACTGCTTTGTTTTTTCTTCGTGCTCCTTATATGCAGGAGTTTGACCCCATTTTTCTTTTGCTTCTGACTTATACTTTTCGAACTCACTGTTATCAAATGCGCTCATAATATTTTCTCCTTTCACGGCACCGTCAATGGCAAAAATCAATCTTTCCAATCTTTCTTTTTTGAGCATAAGCAGGTGTTTTTGCTCTTTCAGTGCCTTGCATTTATCATAATTCGGGGATGTCAAAATCTCGCGAATAGTCTTTAATGAAAAGTCAAGTTCGCGGTAAAAGAGAATCTCTTGCATACGAAGAAGGGAATTTTCGTTGTAATAACGATAGCCTGTAAACTTATCCACATAGGCAGGCATCAATAATCCTATTTCATCGTAATAATGAAGTGTGCGCACACTTACACCTGTAAACTCGGCAAATTCCTTAATCTGCATTTTCAATTTTGTCACCTCCCAAAACAGAGTATACACTATGACGGAGCGTGAGAGTCAATACATTTTTCAAAAATTTTGACTGCCATTCGATAAATTCCAATTTATAAACTGAAATTTGTATGTTAAATTCCCCAAATCAAAGAAGCAACATTATAGGCAGTTACCCCCAATAAGAATATTCCCAATACCAAGAAATAAACTGCTGTGCTTTTTTGCTTTTTATCTTTGTATTCTTTGGATGTTATAAACATTGTTGCTGCTAAACAGACGAACATTATTGGCATTGAAATATCTGTTGAAAGAGCCTTTGTTAATCCTAATATTCCAAATGCTACTGTCAATGCTGAGAATAATAGTTTTAGATTTTTCATACAATCACACTCCTTTGTCAAATTCTAATTTGTTTGATTTGTTTTTGCCAATTCCTCTGTATTTCTCAAAGAACTTGTTTCTAATATATCTTCTCTTGTTAACTCTATTATACTTGAAATGCTATTATATATCAAGTCCTGCGACTTATTGTATCTGCTAAGCTCCGTTGAAGGGGCACTTCGTAAAATGGTAAGCGAAGGAGAGCTAAAGCGTGAAGGTTCGGGCAAGTCTACTTGCCACTATCGATTGAAATAAGGTTTGTAGAAACAGAGAAACTATTGGACTCTATGAGTTTATAAAATAAACTCATAATAAATAGTCAACAGCCGATGCATTTGCATCGGCTATTTTCATTTCCCAAAAACCTTTCTTATGCTGCACTTTTATTACAAAAACATAGTTATATTACACACGCGCTGCACTTTCGCTGCAATTTGGCTGCAATGTTAAAAAGTGCGTTGACGCGGATTTTCCTCCGCGCTATAATGAATCTCCCAAAGGCCTCTGGGAGATATTTTTTTTGAATTTTTTTAAAAGATTGGAGGAATCTAAATGTTTAATTTAACAACAAAACCTGTATCAGCAGGAGAACTTATGAAGAAAGAAAAGAAACCAATTAACTTTGTGGCAGAGAAGTTTATGTCGCAAGGAGTTCATTTTCTTGCGGGACATCCTAAAGCAGGTAAGTCCTGGCTTGCACTTTGGATTGCACTTTGCGTTGCAAACGGAAATGAGCTGTGGGGATTTAAAACCAATAAAAGTAAGGTTCTTTATTTCTGTTTGGAGGATACTGAAAATCGTATTCAGGACAGACTTGAGGGTATGCCCGGCAGTGAAACGGACAATCTTTTATTCATGTATGATGCGCCAAACATGGACAATGGGTTCGATACTTTCCTCAGGAAAATCGTCAATGAAGAGCCAGGCATTAAGCTCGTAATCGTTGATACTTTTCAGTTAATAAGAGGAGAACAATTCACCGGAAACGCTTATGCTTGTGAGTACGCAGAGATGAATTATATGAAAAAAATTGCAAAGGAACTCGATATCACTATCGTACTTGTCCATCATTTAAGAAAGCAACATGACAACAATCCTCAGAACATGATTTCAGGTACGA
>JAZOOX010000039.1:0-15947 GCA_045655245.1 Clostridia bacterium
CCGCATCCGCTTTGGATGTCACTTTTGCCGCTACCGTCTAAGGCCAGGCTCAGCTGAATATCGGTTTCGGCAGTGGTACGGGTCAGGGTTGCAGTTCTCATAACAGTTCCTCCAAAATTTCAGAGAGTTGGGTCAACAGCACCTGCATTTGCGCGGCGCTGCCGATGGTGATACGGATGTAATCGTTGATGCGGGGCTTGTTAAAGTGCCGCACCAGGACGCCCCGTTCCTTTAAGGAACGGTAGAGGGTCTCACCGTCCGCCTTGGGATGCTTGGCAAACAGGAAATTGCTTTTTGACGGGGTAAGAGTAAAGCCCATTTCCTTTAGTTTTGCGGCGGTGTCCTCGCGGGTTTGAATGACCGTTTGCAGGTTTTGGCGGGTATACACTTCGTCAGCCAGAACCCCCAGCCCTGCCGCCATGGTCATACGGTTGATGTTATACGGGTTGGTGGAATAGCGAACCGTGTTCAAATCGGCAATCAGCCCTGTCGAGGCGATGCCGAATCCCAGCCGTGCACCCGCCATGGAGCGGGATTTGGAGAAGGTCTGCACCACCAACAGATTGTCGTACTTCTCAATCCAAGGGACGCAGCTTTCGGCGCCGAAGTCGACATAGGCTTCGTCAATCACCACCACCTGGTTGGGATGCGCCAAAAGGAGCTGTTCAATCTCGGCAACCGACAGGGTAAGACCCGTGGGGGCGTTGGGATTGGCAATCACGATCATCCCCTTTTGATCCTGGTAGTCGTCAATGTTGATGGAAAAGTCCTCTCGCAAGGGGATCTGACGGTAAGGCACCCCGTTCAGTTCCGCAAAGACGGGATAAAACCCGTAGGAAATATCGGGGAAAAGAGCGGGCGTGTCCTGGTCACAAAACGCCAAGAAGGCAAAGTTCAGAATCTCGTCCGAGCCGTTTCCCGCAATCACGTTTTGGGGTCCGACGCCGCATTGTTTGGCAAAGGCTTCGCACAACGCAGAACACTGGGGGTCGGGATAAAGTTGCAGGACCTTTGCCGCTTCCACCGCTTTTTGAACGGCTTTTTCGGAGGGGGCAAAGGGGGACTCATTGGTGTTTAGTTTTACATATTGCATATCGGTGGGTTGTTCCCCGGGGGTGTAGGGGACCAGACGGGAAAGGCGTTTGCCTTGGAACTTACTCACAGAATCACTCCTCAAAACGGATGGTCGCACTGCGACCGTGGGCAGAAAGACCTTCCTGCTCGGCAAAATATGCAACATCCTCGGCAACGCGGGAAAGCGCTTCCTGCGTGTAGTAGGTGTATTGGGTTTTTTTCACAAAATCGTCTACCGACAAGGGGCTGGAAAACCGCGCCGTACCGCTGGTGGGCAGGGTGTGGTTGGCACCGGCATAGTAGTCGCCCAACGCTTCGGGACAGTAGCGGCCCATAAAGACCGAGCCTGCGTGACGGATTTGGTCTAAGTAGTCAAAGGGGTTGTCCACGCATAACTCCAAATGCTCGGGAGCAATTTCGTTGGCAATGTCAATGGCTTTTCTCAGGTCATCGGCAACGATGATCTTGCCGTTGCGGTCGATGGAGGTCCGAGCAATCTCCTGACGGGGCAGGGTGGGAATCTGGCGTTCCAACTCCTGTGAAACTGCTTGGGCAAAGTCAAAGGAGTCGGTAACCAAAACAGCGCTTGCCATCTTATCATGCTCTGCCTGGGATAGCAGGTCCGCCGCAACGAAGCGGGGGTTGCTCTTGCCGTCGGCGACTACCAAGATCTCGCTGGGCCCGGCAATCATATCGATTGCAACCTGACCGAATACCTGGCGCTTTGCCTCGGCAACAAAGGCGTTTCCGGGACCAACGATCTTGTCCACACGGGGGACGCTTTCGGTGCCGTAGGCCAAAGCGGCAACAGCCTGTGCGCCGCCCGACTTGATAATGGTATCGACACCTGCGATCTTGGCGGCGGCTAAAATCACGGGGTTGACCTTGCCGTTCTTATTGGGAGGCGTGGTCATTACCAGTTGAGGGCATCCTGCAATCTTGGCGGGGATGGCATCCATCAAAACGGTGGACGGATACGCCGCCGTACCGCCGGGGACATATAACCCCACACGATCCAGCGGGATGACCTTTTGACCCGTGACAATGCCTTCGCGGTCGTTTAAAATGAAACTGTTTTTTACCTGTCGTTGATGGAAACGGCGGATGTTATCGGCGGCGGTTTTTAAGATTTCCAAAAACCGAGGCGGGACTGCGGCAAAAGCCTCGTCCAGTTCTTCTTGGGTAACCAACAGACGGTCCAAGGCGGCACCGTCGAACTGAGCGGCGTAGGCCTTTAGGGCACTGTCGCCGTCCCGGCGGACGGTGGCAATGATGTCAGAAACGATACCGCTGACATCGGTTTCGGTGACGGCACGGGCAAAGATTTCCTCTGCACTGACCGTGTTAAAATCCATAATTTTAATCATTGGTTTGCCTCCGTTTCTGCCCGCAGGCTTTCGCAGATGCGGCTAATCGGCTCGTTTTTAAACTTAAAGCTCGCCTTATTGGCGATCAGCCGTGCACTGATCGGCAGGATGGTTTCAAAAACAGCTAAATTGTTCTCTTTTAAGGTGGTACCTGTTTCCACAATGTCTACAATAACGTCGGACAAGCCCAGAATGGGGGCGATCTCAATGGACCCGTTTAATTTGATGATGTCAATATCGCGGCCCAAGGCGGTGTAGTAGTTCTTGGCGATGTTGACAAACTTGGTTGCGACCCGCAGGGTGCGCATCGTCGGGTCGTAGAAATCGGCGGGGGCGGCAACCGCCATGCGGCACTTGCCTACGCCCAAGTCCAAAAGTTCGTAAACATCGGGATTGTACTCTAACAGAATGTCCTTCCCTGCAACGCCGATGTCGGCGGCGCCTCGTTCGACATAAATGGAAACGTCCGAGGGCTTGACCCAGAAGTAACGGACGGCGCATGCCTCGTTTTCAAAAATAAGTTTGCGGTTGTTTTCCAGTAAAGAGGGACACTCGAACCCTGCACGGGCAAACATCCCGTATACTTTTTCGCCCAGCCGACCTTTCGGCAAAGCAATGTTAAGCATTGTTTTCAATGATCTCAACCCCTCTTTCGGTCAATCGCAACAGTTCGCGGTAACGAATCTTTTCGGGCAGACTTCGTTGCGCCATCACGCTCTTTCCTTCCTTGGCGTATTTGGCAACGGTCTGGGAAACCTTTTCGATGCTGTCGGTTTCATCATAAAGCAATACGCAGTCCACATCGTAGGCGGAAGCGTGGTCAAAAAGCCGATCGATTTCGTCCAGGTAGACGGCAAAGCCGATGGCACAGGCACGGCGGCCCATCCGTCGCATCAGGCGATCGTACTGTCCGCCCGACAGGACACCGCTGGGAATACCGTTGACAAACCCGCGGAAAACGATGCCGTTGTAATAGTTCATATCGTTAATTAAGGAAAAATCGATGCGGATGCGGGGGTCGTTTAGAGCGGCACAAACATCGGTCAGTTCGGTCAAAGCGGTTTTGGCTTCGCCGTCAAAGAGGTCAACCAAACGGGGAAGCACTTCATCGGGACGCCCGTAAGCCGAAACCAGCTTTGCTAGTTTTTGCGCCCACTCCTCCGAGACCCCTTCACGGGCACAGAGTGCCAACAGCCCGTGGGTATTCTTTTCGCCCATAAAGGTCACCAATTCTTGTTCGGCAACGGCGGAAAGACCCAATTCTTTCATCACCGCTGACAAAACGCCCAGGTGGGAGATGTCCAGTACATAGTCGCCCGAGATCTCGTTTAAGCTTTGACACGCCAAAGTCAGCACCTCGTTGATACAGTAGCGGTCTACCCCGCCGATGCACTCTAATCCCGCCTGCATAATTTCGCGGAAGGTATGATCGCCGCGGCTGACTCGATAGACATTTTCGTTATAATAGACCTTTTCGGTAAAGGTTGCCGAGTCACGGCTGTTTTTGATGATGGATAGGGTGACGTCAGGTTTTAACGCCATTAATTTTCCGTTGGTGTCGGTAAAGGTAATCATATGGTCGGACACCAAAAAATCCTTGTTTCGAACATATAAATCATATTCTTCGAATTTGCTCATCTTATATTGAGCATACCCGTAACGCTGATAAAGCGCCCGCAGATTAAAGAGCACGCGCTCCTCGTTTTTCAGTACCAGATCCAATCCGCTCACGGCACTTCCTCCTCTAATATATTTTAGCATAGTAGCATTTTACCACGGTAAAGTGATAAAGTCAATAGAAAAATGCAAGAATTGACAAGACTTTCAAAATAGTTTATCATAGATCATAAGAAAACACAATAGGTCGTGATAAAATGTACGTTTTAAATGATGGAAATAAGATTCCCGCAGTAGGACTGGGCTGTTGGAATTTGCGGGAGGAAACCCCCGAGGTTATCAGACAGGCGGTGGCGATGGGCTATCGTTTGCTGGACACCGCTGCGTATTATCAAAATGAGGAAGCGGTGGGCGAAGGGGTTCGTACCTGCGGTATCCCGCGGGAAGAACTGATGATTACCAGTAAAGTATGGCCGTCGGAAATGGTTTCGGCAAAGACGGTCCGCGGGTCCTTGGAAGCGAGTTTAAAACGGCTTCGTTTGGACTATTTGGATCTCTTTTTGTTGCATTGGCCTGTGGGTGCCGTTAACGAAGCCTGGGCCGAACTGGAAAAAGCGCAACGGGAAGGATTGGTCAAGAGCATCGGCGTTTCCAATTTCCGTCCCGTTCATTTGGAAGGTCTGTTAAGGACTGCTAAGGTTTGTCCCGCCGTGAATCAAATTGAGTTTAACCCCACTATGCAGACCCGAGACGCCTGGGCAAAGAGCCTTGAACTGGGGATATTGCCCCAAGCCTGGGGACCTTTGGGCAAGGGGGCGGCGCTGACCCATCCTGCGGTATCAGCGTTGGCGGAAAAGTATCAGGTCACCCCTGCACAGTTGCTTTTGGGGTGGGAGTTGCAGTTGGGGTTCTGCGTGATTCCAAAATCCAAGTCCCCCCAACGGTTGAAGGAAAATCTGGGTACCGCGCGATTAAACCTGACTGCCGAGGAACTGGCAACACTTGCCGCTTTGGACACGGGTAAGACCGATCGCTTCTATCCGTATGAGTTTGACCCCGAAAAGTTTGGCACCATCCCGCCCGAGGGGATGCGCCCCAGAGAATAAGCCAAGGAAATAAAAAAGACCCCTTAACGGGGTCTTTTTTTATTTAACAATGGATTCGCAGTAGAGACAACGGTACTCCCCGTCAGTATGGGTAAAGCGGGGTTTTAACCCGGTCTCCACATTCAGCACGCAACGGGGGTTGGTGCAGGAAAGACCTTGGGGAATTTCGATGTCGCCCCAGGGGGTGGAGGGGGTACGGTCGCTTAAGAGTTTTAAAATCAGTGCCATTCTGACCAGTTTGCCGTTTAAGGTCTGACGGAAGTAGCAGGCACGGGGATCATCGTCAATTTCGGGCGCAATTTCGTTGACCCGAGGCAGGGGATGGAGGATTGCCATATCCGCCTTTGCCAGTTTCATCTTTTCGCCCGTTAAGATATAGCGGTCGCGCAGACGCATGTACTCGTCCCGAGACTCGAAACGTTCCTGCTGAACGCGGGTCATATAAAGTACGTCCAGTTCGGGCAGGGCGTCATCCAAGTTATCGGTTTCGGAGTAGGGGATATTATACTTTTCCAGCATATCCTTGCGGGTGTATGCGGGGAGCTTTAACTCATCGGGGGAGATTAAAACTACCTTGATACTCGAATAGCGGGTCAATGCGGCAATCAGTGAGTGAACGGTGCGTCCGTACTTCAAGTCACCACAGAAACCGATGGTGATGTTGTCGATATGCCCCTTTTCCCGCAGGATGGTCAACAGGTCGGTCAAGGTTTGGGTGGGATGATAGTGACCGCCGTCACCTGCATTGATAACAGGCACGGTGGCGTACTTGGAAACCACCAACGGTGCGCCTTCGTTGGGATGGCGCATGGCGATGATATCAGCGTAGTTGCTGATGACTCGTGCGGTGTCTGCCAGTGTCTCGCCCTTGGTGGCGGAAGAACTGGAGGCATCCGAGAACCCGATGACACTGCCGCCCAGTTCCAACATAGCGGATTCAAAGCTCAGGCGGGTGCGGGTCGAAGGCTCGTAAAAGAGGGTGGCAATCTTCTTGCCGCGGCAGGCGTCGGCGTAAGCGGCGGGGTTTGCCGCAATGTCAGTTGCGGTGTGCAACAGCTCTGCCAGTTCCTCGTTGGTGAAATCTAAAATATCGATTAGGCTTCTCATTTTTTCGACTCCCCGATCCAACTTTCATCCGAGGGGTTGTTGCGGAACCGGATCAACCGTTCCACGTCTGCAGGACGGATATACCCCTCTTCGGCGGCGACTTCTGCGATGCAGTCAAAGTCGGTCAGAGAAACGTTTTTCACATTCGCTTCTGCCATGCGGTCGATGCCTTTTTTCATGCCGTAGGTGAAGATGCTGGCAATACCCAGCACTTCTGCCCCTGCTTCACGCAGGACATGGACGACTTCCAAAACACTGCCGCCGGTGGAAATCAGGTCCTCTACAACAACCACCTTCTGTCCGGGCAGGAGTTTTCCTTCAATCTGATTCTGACGGCCGTGGTCCTTGGCTCCGGAGCGGACATAGCCCATGGGCAGACCCATAATATGCCCCGTGATGGCGGCGTGGGCGATGCCTGCGGTGGAGGTGCCCATCAGCACTTCTGCTTCGGGGTAGTGTTCACGGATAATGGCGGCAAGACCGTTTTCCACGTGGTCACGGACCTCGGGTGCGGTCAGGGTCAGACGGTTGTCACAGTAGACGGGGCTTTTGATGCCGCTTGCCCAGGTGAAGGGCTCGTCAGGACGGAAAAAAACCGCCTTGATGGAGAGTAAATCTTTTGCAATGGTACGTTTCATTCCCTATTCCTCCTCGGTTATTTTGTAAACTCTTCGATACAGCGGGTGTATGCAGCTACCGGGTCTTCTGCCGCGGTAATGGGACGGCCGACTACGATATAGTCGGAACCGATTTCGTTGGCGGCGGCGGGGGTCATAATCCGCTTTTGGTCGCCCACATCTCCATCGGCAAAACGGATGCCGGGGGTCACGGTCAAAAATTCGCGGCCGCAAACCGTGTGTACCTTCTCTGCTTCTAAGGGAGAGCAGACCACACCGTCCAAACCTGCCTTTTTGGCGTTTTGGGCATAGTGCATCACCACTTCGTCGATAGGCTTTTGAATCAACAGGTCACGTTCCATGGTCTCCTGGTCGGTGGAGGTCAACTGGGTGACCGCAATCAACAGCGGACGGGTGCCGTCAGCACGGGTCAAGCCTTCCAGTGCGGCTTCCATCATCGGGATGGTGCCGCCTGCATGGAGGTTACAGATATCAACATCCAGACCCGACAAAACGGCCATCGCCTTTTTGACGGTGTTAGGGATGTCGTGGAGTTTTAAATCCAAAAAGATTTTGTGACCACGGTTTTTAATGTCATAAATAATCTGCGGACCTGCGGCATAGAAAAGTTCCATACCGATTTTGACAAAGGGTTTTCTGCCTTCGAAACGGTCCAAAAATGCGATGGTCTGCTGGGCACCGGGGAAATCGCAAGCGATAATAACGTCTTTTCCCATTAGTTTACGCCTCCTATAATCTCTTGTAACGAGTTGATTTTATACTGTTCCATCACCCGGGGGAGATCATTGATGATATCCCGACAGGCAAAGGGATTGACCAGATTTGCGGCACCGACCTGAACGGCGGTGGCACCTGCCAACATCATTTCGATGACCTGTTCGGCAGTGGACACGCCGCCCATCCCGATAACAGGTACGTCTACTGCTTGCGCGACCTGGTAGACCATCCGCAGGGCTACGGGGAAAATGGCATCCCCTGAAAAACCGCCCATTTTATTGGCTAGGATGGGTTTGCGGGACTTTAAGTCGATCCGCATCCCAAGCAGGGTATTAATCAGGCTGATGCCGTCGGCGCCTGCATCTACACAGGCTTTTGCGATGGCAACGATGTCGGTCACGTTGGGGGAGAGTTTAATAAAGACGGGTTTTTGGGTCACCGCCTTGACTGCGCGGGTCACTTCTGCCGCCGCCTCGGGTGAGGTGCCAAAGCTCATTCCGCCACCGTGGACATTGGGGCAACTGATGTTGACTTCCAGCCAGCCCACCTGGTCCGAACCATCCATCTTGCGGCAGGTCTCGGCATACTCTTCCAAGGAGAAGCCGCTGACGTTGGCAATGATGGGTTTATGGAAGTGGGTTTTTAACTTGGGTAGTTCTTCGGACAGTACCTTGTCCACCCCGGGGTTTTGCAGACCGACGGCGTTTAACATTCCCGACGGGCACTCGGCAATCCGCGGAGTGGGGTTGCCGAAACGGGGGTTTAGGGTGGTCCCTTTGCAGGAAAAACTGCCTAAGATATTGATGTCGTAAAGTTCTGCGAATTCGTAGCCAAACCCGAAAGTCCCGCTGGCGGGAATGATGGGGTTGGAAAGCTCGATGCCGCAGAGGTTGACGCGGGTATCTACCATAAAATCTCCTCCTTTTTCAGGACAGGACCTTCTTTGCAGATCCGCTTGTTTCCGGTTAAAGTCTTGCAGGAGCAGCCCATGCAGGCGCCAAATCCGCAACCCATTCGTTCCTCAAAACTGCACTGACCCGAGGTTGTTGCTGTTTGGCAAACGGCACGGAGCATCGGCTCGGGACCGCAGGTGTAAAAGTAGGAGTAGTCCAAGTCCGCCATAGCATCCGTAACGAAGCCGCGGATGCCGTAAGAACCATCGGCGGTGGTCACTAAGACCTTACAGCCCAACCCGCGGAACTCGTCCTCATAAAAGACTTCAGCTTGGGTGTTAAAGCCTAAAACCACAGTGGGGGTTTTGCCCCGGGCAATCAGTTCTTTTGCCAAC
Organism: Clostridia bacterium; assembly: GCA_045655245.1. Lineage (GTDB taxonomy): Bacteria > Bacillota > Clostridia > RGIG8785 > RGIG8785 > RGIG8785. Next base: position 8,915 of record JAZOOX010000039.1, read on the forward strand.
AGATACATGGGCGGAACACCGACCCCGCCGCCCAACAGCAACGGTTTATCTCCTGACAGGGTTAAGTCGTAGCCATTGCCTAATCCTGTCAGAACGTCCAGTTCCCCCTTCTGCATTTGTTTCATCTGTTGGGTGCCTTTGCCCACAACCTTGTAGATCAGAGTCAAGGTCTTATCATCGCGGTCACAGACCGAGATGGGCCGCCGCAGAAAGAGTCCATCCAACTTGACGTTGACAAACTGTCCCGATGCGGTAATGTCCGAGGTGTCCCCCGCCAAAACCATGCGGTAGACATCGGCGGTAAGCGCCTCGTTTTTCAAAATGGTAAAGAAAGACTGTTTCATGATTTCTCCTTATGCATCAATAGTAGAGATGCAGAGGGTGGTTTCTTCCAGTACGTCTAAGAGCACGCGAACGGTGTCCAGTGCGGTGAACATCGTTACGTTGTTTTCGGTGGCATAGCGGCGGATCTGATAACCGTCGCTTAACTGACCGACCGAGGCAATGTCACGGGTATTGATGACATAGGCAATATGACCCTGGCGCATTGCATCGTAGATCTCGTCGCTGTCCTCGCTGATTTTGCGCAGGACATGGGTGCGCAGCCCGTTCTTTTTCAGGAATTCGGCAGTGCCTTCGGTTGCCTGGATATTAAAGCCGAGCTGATAGAAACGGCGGATCAAGGGGAGCGCCTCCTCCTTGTCCTTGTCGGCGATGGTAGCAAAGACGGTGCCGTAGTTCTGCAGGTGCATACCGGATGCTTGCAGTGCCTTGTAAAGAGCGCGGTTTAGCTTATCGTCATAGCCGATGGCTTCGCCCGTAGACTTCATTTCGGGGGAGAGGTAAGCGTCCAGGCCGCGAATCTTGCTGAAAGAGAATACGGGGACCTTAACATACCAGCGTTTCTTTTCGGCGGGGTAGATATCGAAGATGCCTTGTTCTTTCAGGCTCTTGCCCATGATGACCTCGGTAGCGATGTCAGCCAGCGAGTATCCGGTGGCTTTCGAGAGGAAGGGCACGGTACGGGAAGCACGGGGGTTGACTTCGATGACAAAGACGTTCTCGTTTTCGTCAACGATGAACTGGATGTTGTAAAGACCGACAATACCGATGGCAGGCCCTAATTTCTTGGTGTACTGAAGGAGAATCCCCTTTACTTTGTCCGAAATGCTGAAGGCGGGGTAAACGCTGATGGAGTCACCCGAGTGAACGCCCGTCCGCTCGACCAGTTCCATGATACCGGGAACAAACACGTCCCGACCGTCACAGATGGCATCGACTTCTACCTCTTTACCTTGGATATACTTATCGACTAAAACCGGCTTATCCTCGTCAATCTCAACGGCGGTTTTGAGGTAATCCCGCAACTGCTCTTCGTTGGCGACAATTTGCATTGCCCGTCCACCCAGTACGAAACTGGGACGAACCAATACGGGGTAGCCGACCTCTGCTGCGGCTTTAACGCCGTCTTCGATATTGGTAACGGCATGACCTTGGGGCTGAGGAATTCCCAGTTCTTTCAAGGTCTTTTCAAAAGCGTCACGGTTTTCAGCCCGTTCGATGGCGGCACAGTCGGTGCCGATGATCTTGACGCCGCGCTTCATCAGCGGCTCGGCAAGGTTGATTGCAGTCTGTCCGCCTAAGGAAGCAATAACCCCTTCGGGTTGTTCGAACTCGACGATGTTCATGACGTCTTCGGGCGTCAGCGGCTCGAAGTACAGTTTATCCGCCGTGGTGTAGTCGGTGGAAACCGTTTCGGGGTTGTTGTTGATAATAATGGCTTCGTAGCCCGAATTTTTAATGGTAGTGACGGCGTGAACAGTGGAGTAGTCAAACTCGACACCCTGACCGATACGGATGGGGCCTGCACCCAGTACAATCATCTTTTTCTTATCTGACAGGCGGGAGGTATTCTCGCCCTGATAAGAAGAGTAGAAGTAGGGGATATAGGCGCCGGTGTGGCAGGTATCTACCATCTTGAAAACAGGGAAGAGGTTGTGCTCTTTCCGCATATTATAAACATCCAGCTCGGTACATTTCCACAAACGGGCAATATACTTGTCCGAAAAGCCCATTTTCTTGGCATCGGTCAAAGTCTCGATATCCTTACGGACACGAAGGGCTTCTTCCATATCGATAATACGCTTGATGGATTCCAGGAAGTAGGGGGTAATCATGGTGACTTCGTGAATCTTTTCGATGGAAACGCCGTGATAAATCAGTTCTGCAATGGCGAAGAGGTTGTCGGCGCGGAAAACCTTGATATACTCTAACAATTCTTCCACGCTCATATTGTCAAACTTGGACAGATACATGTGGTTGACGCCGATTTCCAGAGAACGCATCCCCTTCAGCAACGCTTCTTCCAGGTTGCTGCCAATGCCCATTACTTCGCCCGTTGCCTTCATCTGGGTTCCCAGGGTATTGGGGGCAGAGGTGAACTTATCGAAGGGGAAGCGGGGCAGTTTGGCAATCACATAGTCCAGCTGAGGCTCGAAAGCGGCGGTGGTATTGGCAATGGCGATTTCGTCCAGGGTCATACCAACGGCAATCTTGGCAGTTACGCGGGCGATGGGATAGCCGCTTGCCTTGGATGCCAGCGCCGAGGAACGGGATACCCGGGGATTGACCTCGATGAGGTAGTATTCGGAGGTATGGGGATTCAGTGCAAACTGAACGTTACAACCGCCTTCGATTTGCAGTGCGCGGATGATTTTGATGGCGCTGTCGTTTAACATCTTCAGGTCGTGGTCATTTAAGGTCATAATCGGAGCCACAACGCAGGAGTCACCGGTGTGAACACCAACGGGGTCGATATTTTCCATACCGCAGATGGTGATGGCGTGGTCGGAACCGTCGCGCATGACCTCGAACTCGGTTTCTTTATAGCCCTTAACGCTCTTTTCAATCAGTACCTGATGAACGGGGGAAAGTTTGAAGGCGTTTTGACCGATCTCGATCAGTTCTTCTTCGTTATAGGCAAATCCACCGCCTGTACCGCCCAGGGTGAAGGCGGGACGCAGAACAACGGGGTAGCCGATTTCTTCAGCGGCTTTCTTGGCTTCTTCCAGGGAGTAGGTGATTTGGGAAGGAATGGTGGGTTCACCAATTTCCTGACAGAGTTCTTTAAAGAGTTCGCGGTCTTCTGCACGCTCGATACTAACGCTCTTGGTACCCAAAAGTTCGACTTCGCATTCTTTTAAAACGCCTTTTTTCTCCAACTGCATTGCCAGGTTCAGACCGGTCTGACCGCCAATGCCGGGAACGATGGCGTCGGGACGCTCGTGACGGAGGATTTTGGCAATATACTCCAAAGTCAGGGGCTCCATGTACACCTTGTCCGCAATGGTGGTGTCGGTCATAATGGTGGCAGGGTTGGAGTTACACAGGATTACCTCGTACCCCTCTTCTTTCAGGGCAAGGCAGGCCTGGGTACCCGCATAGTCGAATTCAGCCGCCTGGCCGATAACAATCGGACCGGAGCCGATAATCAAGATTTTTTTCAGGTCAGTTCGTTTTGCCATAGTGTATTCCTCCTATTATTAAAGGTTTTTATAAACAACGTTTCCGTGGTGAACGGTCAGTACACATTTGCCGAATAGCCGCTCGCCCGCAAAGGGGGTGGCGCGTCCCATGGACAGGAACTGCTCGGGGTCAACCGTTTCTTCTGCATCCAAATCCCAAACGGTGAAGTCGCAACCCAAAGGCAGGTCAAATCGTTTCCTGGGAGCAATTGCCAGACGGTCAATCAGGGTTTCCAACCGCATGATGCCCGGCTTGACCAGTTTGGTGTATAAAACGGGGAAGGCGGTCTCTAACCCTACAATACCGAAAGCGCTTTTTTCCAATCCGCGGGACTTTTCTTCTGTCGAGTGCGGGGCGTGGTCGGTGGCAATCATCTCGATGGTGCCGTCTAACACCCCTTCTAATAAAGCCTCTCGGTCTGCCGAGGAGCGTAGCGGCGGGTTCATCTTAAATCGACCGTCCTCTTGCAGATCACGATCGTCCATCACCAGGTAGTGAGGACCCGTTTCGCAGGAAACATCCAGTCCGTCCGCCTTTGCCTGACGGATTAAGGCAACGCTTTCTTTTGCGGAGATGTGGCAGACGTGATATTTGCAACCGATTTTGGCAACTAGCTCCAAATCCCGTGCTACTTGAGCGTATTCGCTTTCGCTGACGATCCCACGATGGTTGTGGGCGGCGGCGTAGTCACCTGCGTGGATATACCCGCCGAAAAGCAGATTGTTCACCTCACAGTGGGCAACGATCGGTTTGTTTAGGGCTTTGGCGCGGCGCATTGCCGCTTCCATCGTTGCATCGCTTTGCACCCCGCGGCCATCATCCGAAAAACCTGCTACTGTAAGGCTCATCCCTTCCATATCCGACAGTTCTTGCCCCTGCTCCCCGCGGGTGATGCTTCCGTAGGGGAAAACATCGATGCAGGCGTCTTTGCGGATGGCGTCCAGCTGTATCGCCAGATGCTCTACCGAGTCGGGGACAGGGTTGAGGTTGGGCATGGTACAAACCGAGGTGTACCCGCCCCGAGCCGCGGCACGGCTGCCGGAGAGAATGGTTTCTTTATAAGAAAACCCCGGTTCGCGAAAATGCACATGCACATCGCAAAATCCGGGGAAAACAACATAACGGGAATCGAACAAGGGGGACAACGAAAAAACATCCAAAGCGGAAACAAGCGTCGGGGGACAAAGCACCTGACGGGCGTTGATTTTGGTTTCCGATTTGCACATGGTTCCTTCCTCCTTTGAGATAAAAAAAGTCTTGCCGTAGGCGGCAAGACAAACATGCAGAATCCGACACAGTATTCTGTATCAAAACATATGACGTAATCTTGCCGATCTCACGGGATCGCCTTAAAGATTTCCATTGCATACATTATAGCACGGCGACAAACGGATGTCAAGGGCGGTTTGCAGTTTTTTCGATTTTTGCAAAATCCTCTACCTCCTGACCCAACCGCCGCGGACGGTCTACGGGCGGAAAAGGATCCGAGAACCATTTGCCTATTATATATAAGGAAGAAACTCCGTCAGAAATGTCCCCCAGGGCGCGGTTGCAAACTGTTTTTGGGAAACGGGTGGGGCGAATTTCAAACAATGCGGGGGCGGCGGGAGACAAAAAACGGGTCGGCGGGTCAAAGTGCGCGCCGTCGTCCTCTGAACGGCAACCGCGGATGCGCCCGTCCTCTTCCCAAAGTATCCATAAAACGTTGTCGGTATATGCAAGAGCGGGCGACAGTCGGGTAGTCGCTTCCACAGTCAGCACCTCTTTGGCAAAAAAGTGCAGTTCCTTTTCGGTGCGGCTTAAATAGACAAACCCGGAATCGGGAATATGGAGGCAGTCCGCCGCCTCTCCTTCTAACGGAAGGGAAACGGGATCGGTCCAACTTTTTTGACTCCATATGTATTGGCGGGAGACGGCCGTTCCGTCTTCTTTCTTGTAATATACGCCCATATCGTCGCAATCAGATAGGGCGCAGACGAAATTCCCTGCGATGCGGTCCAGCACCGTAGGCGGTGCAGGTGAGTCAATGATGTGGTGGACGAGCAGCGTGCGGTCCTCCAGTTTCAGGGTGTAAAACAGGTTCTGCCAACGATCGGCAGAAAGTAACCGAAACTGACCTGCAAGGGCGGTGCCGCGACTTTTCAGCAGGGTCAATTGTTGCCAATTCCGCCCATCATGGGCAAAATAGATCAAATCACGGTCTTGATTGGTGGTAATCAGGTGTAGATTGCCCAGTCGGTCGCAGTTGGCATCAAAGTCGGCAGAGCCGTCGGGGTACAAAATCTGCGGAATGTGAGTGCCTCGCCGCTGACAAATACCGCGGTTGGGTTCGTAAAAGAATTGCCACAGTTCGTTTTTGGGGGTTTTTAAAAGAATCATCCTGGTTCCTCCTCTGGATTATTATATGAAGAAACGAAATTTTTATCACATTCGAGATTGTGCAACATAAGATAATATTGGAAATCCCCAATATTGATAGGAGGTAATGCTATGTCCGAACGTTTAGTGCCGGGGCCTATTACGGACCAGCACTGTTTTAAGGAAGCGGTTTGCATCTCGACTGAAAAGGTCTATGATTCCTGCCGCGACAAAGATTGTCTGGAAGATCTGCGGGTACTTCTGTCCCCCAACGATCAGGCACTCATTAACCGCGCCATCAACGTCAAGTGCCGTTGTGCGGAAATTTTATGGGTGTACTCAGACGTGGAAGCGGTGCCTTTTAACAAAGGCTATTACACCGTTGATGTGAAGTATTTCTTCCGCATCACCCTGGACGTATTTACCGGTATCGGCGCCCCCACCTCGATTACCGGTTTGGCCACCTTCGACAAAAAGGTTATCCTTTTTGGCTCGGAAGGCCACGCCAAAATCTATTCTTCTCTGTATTCGCCTTGCGCGTCCGATCTGCAGGAGCCCGGCAAGACCAATCAGCCCCGTGCAACGGTAGAAGTGGTAGACCCCATCTGCTTGAATGCACGTCTGGTTGAAAAGAAGGATTGTTGCTGTGACGATGACGAGATCACCAATATTCCGGCTTGCATCTGCCAGTGCTTCGGCGGTGACTTTGCTTGCGATAATGATGAGAAGCGAGTCTACGTTTCTTTGGGCGTGTTTACCATCATCCGTTTGGAACGGTTGGTTCAATTGCTGATTCCCGCCTATGACTTCTGTATTCCCGAAAAGGAATGTGTCGCCTCGACCGATGAGAACCCCTGTGAACTGTTTGAGTCGCTGCAGTTCCCCTTCGACGAATTCTTTCCGCCGGAACGGGGTTGCTTCAACTTTGACGGCGGCAGCGCCGGTTGTGGTTGCGGCGGTAATTGACCCCAAGATAGAGGGTGTCGGAAGGCGTTTCCGTCACCCTTTTAAATTTTTTCAAAAAAGTTGAAAAAAAGGGTTGACAAAGGTGGAAAAGGTTTGTTATAATAGCACTTGCCGCTGACGAAGCGGGCGATCCTTGAAAACTAAACAGCACAAAGGTTCACGTTAATTTTAAGAGTAATACTCG
>JAZOOX010000040.1:0-51000 GCA_045655245.1 Clostridia bacterium
AAGTTCGAGGTCGACCGTGAAGAAATGATGGAAGACGTCGACTATTCCATCACCACCCGCGAACTGGCCCGTATGATCAAACAGTCGGGTATCCAGTTTGCAAAACTGCCTGACACCAACTTTGACAACCCCTGCGGCGAAGCCAGCGGCGCGGCTGTTATCTTCGGTGCTACCGGCGGTGTTATGGAAGCCGCTTTAAGAACGGTTGCCGAAATCCTCAACAACAAACCTCTGGACAACGTAGACTTCACTGCTGTCCGTGGCGTTGAAGGCATCAAAGAAGCAACTGTCGAAGCCGGTGGAATGCAGCTGAAAGCCGCTATCGTCAGCGGCTTGGGCAACGCAAGAAAACTGCTGGATAAGATCCGCGCAGGCGAAGCCGAATACCACTTCATCGAAGTTATGGCTTGTCCCGGCGGTTGTGTAACCGGCGGCGGTCAGCCCATCCGTGATGCAAAGCTCAGAATGGACATCGACCTGCGTAGCGAGCGTGCAAAAGCCCTGTATGCAGAGGATAAGAACGCCTCCTTCAGAAAGTCCCACGAGAACCCCTTTGTTAAGGATCTCTACGAAAACTATCTGGGCGAGCCCTGCAGTCACAAGGCACACGAACTGTTGCACACCCACTATCAAAAACGTAACCGTTTCTAATTGATGTAAAGAGCCGCCTTTTTGGCGGCTCTTCTTTTTTTAAAAAAACTATTGACAAATAATTTTAATGTGCTATAATATTAATAACGATAATTATTATCGTTAAGAAAACGCAGGAGGTGAGTCAAAATGATGATGCAACGGCATAGCCGCCAGCGGGACGAAATCATCCGTGTTCTTTGCGGAACAAAGTCCCATCCCACCGCCGAATGGGTGTACCAAGAGGTTAAAAAGACCATTCCCAACATCAGCCTGGCAACCGTTTATCGCAACCTTGCCAAACTGGTAGAGGAGAAGAAAATCTTAAAACTCGGCTTGGGTACAACAATGGAACATTTTGACGGAAACCCCGCGCCCCATTATCATATTATATGTTGTGATTGCGGTAGAGTCCACGACATCGATTCGCCGCCCTTGGAAGAATTAAACCAATGGGCAACGAAACGGTTTTCCGGAACAGTTTACAATCATTCGGCAGTTTTCTACGGAAAATGCAACGAATGTAAATGAAAATAAAAAATTAGGAGGAAGTAAAAATGAAAAAATTTGTTTGCTCGGTCTGCGGTTATGTACACGAAGGGGATTCTGCTCCCGAAAAGTGTCCGGTATGTAAGGTACCCGCTGAAAAGTTTAAAGAAATGCAAGAAGGTGCCGCTTTGGCTGCAGAGCACGAGTACGGCGTTTACGGCAAAACCGTAAAGAACAACCACGACATTTCCGAAGAAGATAAAAAATATATCTTCGAACAGCTGATGGCAAACTTTAACGGCGAGTGTGCCGAGGTCGGTATGTACCTCTGCATGGCGCGCATCGCCCATCGGGAAGGCTATCCCGAAGTCGGCCTGTATTGGGAAAAGGCTGCATACGAGGAGGCTGAACACGCCGCCAAGTTTGCAGAACTCCTGGGCGAGGACTTAGAACCCAATATGAAAGCCACCACCAAAGACAACTTAAAATGGCGTGTTGATTGTGAGTATGGCGCAACTCAGGGCAAGTTCGATCTGGCATCCTGCGCAAAGAAAAACGGCCTGGATGCCATCCACGATACCGTTCACGAAATGGCGAGAGACGAGGCCCGGCACGGTAAAGGTTTGGAGGGTCTCTTAAAGAGATATTTTGCCTAATGCGTGAGAATGTCATGATTTGCAACTGCGAACAGGTAAGCTATAACGATATCGCCGATGCGTTGCATCAGCATAAAAAGTTTGACAACGTGCTTGCCGCCTTTGACAGTGTGCAACAGGTCACCCATTGCTCCACCGGTTGCGGCGGATGCCACCAAAAGGTTTTGGATGTCATCTCCGAACTGATGAACGGAGCAGCCCAATAGTTCGACATTACTGCCGAACCAATATAAACAAAAAAGCGGCAGTCAAGGAAACTTGATTGCCGCTTTTTCGTAAGGGAGATGCTTCTATGAAGAAAAGAAAATTGGTAACCTTGTTGGTTGTAGCGCTCTGCGTGCTCAGCCTGACGATAGGCGCCATCGCCAAAAGTGCCGTCCAAAAAATGAATGCTGATATACAGACCGAGCCCCGTTTTATCGGTGAAGAAAAGGCAAAGGCCATCGCTCTGGGAAAAGCGGGTTTCACTTCCTCCGAAGTCCGCTTTGACCGGGTTGAACCGGACCGCGACAACGGCAAACTCGTCTACGAAGTCGAATTCAAAAGCGGCGGTTACGAGTACGAAGCCGAAATTGACGCAAAGGACGGTTCTGTCTTAAAGTGGGAAAAAGACCTTGACGACTAAACCGGGGCGCCGCAAAACATCAAAAAGGGTTGAGCATCGCTCAACCCTTTTTCTTTTTTAGTTGTACTTGATCTTGCCCAGCCGCCACATTCTGTTCCAGTTCTCGTCGTGACCGAGGCTGATGGCGAAACTGCCGTTTCCGCCGGCAATGCCGCTGATGTAGTCTTCCTGATAGTCGTGCAGGATATTGCCGTAAGCGTCCACCACTGCGTACTTGCCGTAGCGCTGAACGATAAAGCAATCGTCGCTGAGGTATTGGACGCTATCGTACTTGCAACGGGTCTTAACCTTGCCCTTGGCGTTGATGATACCGTAGTACTGACCGTCAAAGGCGATCAGGGTATTGTCACTGTAGTAGTAAAGGGCTTCGTAAGTGCTGGGGAGCACCTTGGTGCCGTTGGCGTTGTAAATGCCGATCTTGTAGTTGCTCTGGTTGGTGACCAGAATGCAGTTGTCACTTTCTGCCCAAGCCTCGTAGCCTCTGGGAATGACCGTTTCACCCTTTAAGTTGACCACCTTTTGTTGGTAGGTTTCAATGTGGCTTAAAATGATGAAATTGTCCGAAATGTAGCTGCTGATGGAATAACCATCGGGCTTTACAAACCGCTTGGTACCGTCCAGGTAGATGATGCGGTCGAAGTATTGGGTAAAGGGCCAGCCTTCAATCTTCGAAGCAAGGATGCGCTTGTCAGAAATATACTCCATGTTGGTGTAGTTAAAGGGCAGGAGCACGTTTCCGTAAATGTCAATGATGCCGTAATAGCCCGATCTGTTCCGCGCAACGATGCGGCTGTCCGAAATGTATTTCAGTTCGGTGTACTTGCAGGGAACCAGCAGTTTGCCGTTGTTGTCGATGATGCCGTAGTTTTGGTCATAGTCGCAGACCATTGCACGGTACTTGTTAAAGGATTCGTAGCACTGTAAGCCGCTTTCAGCCGGGACGATCTTGTTGCCCTTATAGTTGTAAATGGCAGTACCGTTATTGGTGTAACGGGAGACAAACCCTTGACCGCAGGGGTAAACGAAGTCCCCGCCAAAACTCTTGATGGTGTTGCCGTACTGGTCAACGATCCTCGCGTTTTCGCCCTGGATCAGCTTGGTACCCTTTTCGTCCAGGTTATATACGCCGGTGGTCTGACCTTTAAAGATGCGGTTGCCGCTGGTATCGTACAGGGAAATGGTCTCCCAATCGTCATGATACCGTTTCCAGTTTTGCAAACTGTGGTCAAAGTACAGATCTCCCGCGGAGAAAGAATCCCCTCTCCAGGAAATGTATGCGCCGGCAAAAACGGTGGTCAGGGGGGCAATGACGGACATTACCAGCACCACACAAACTGCCAAAGCGGTCATACGGGTCATGCTCAGTTTCATTTTTGTTTCGCTCCTTCTCGGTAATATAATATTTTCCCCAACCCCGACATCCGTTCAACCCCTTCGTTCCAGAGTTGTTCCGCCGCTTCTTTGTCCAGAGCGGAAAGTTCGTCATACAGTTTTTCGTTGTATGGCTGAACCTTAAGCCCGTCCAAGAGTGCCGACTCTTCGCCGCACCAGGCGGTCAGAAGATAGATGTCGTCCGACTTGGGTTCTATCTTATCCATTGTAGCCAGAGCCTCATCAAAACGCTTTTGGGCATACAATGCCTTAAGATACTCCATTTGTCCTGCGTTGGCATATCGGGGCAGTACCCGATTTTCATAATAAGCAGCTGCTTCGGGGTAGGAAAACGCCAAAACCTGATGTTTCAGCGTTTGTACCTGTGCCGTCCCCACGGCAAGAACCGCCGTAAACGACAGCAACAGGACAAAAACCGCCGAATCAACCCAGCGGTGCTTTGCCGGCTGTTCCTCCTTCGCCAACAGGGCGGCAAACAACATTGCCAACCCGCCGTAAGCAAAGGTGACGTCCAAAAAACTATGAAGCAACAGGGCGGCCGCCAACCAAAACCGAGTGCGGTCTTTTTTAAACCTGTCAACCATGGGCTGAAGGATTGCCAACCCAAAAAGCAAGAGTCCCGGCACCCCACTGCTAACCCCGATCTGCACAGGAATCGAGTGGATGATTTTGGCGGTATATACCCCACTTTGGTAGTAGGGACGCAGAATCGCCCACCGCCCGACACCAATGCCGAAGAGGGGGTGCTTTGCCATGCATACGCCGCCGTCATAGGCTTGAAGCAACCGCTCCGCAAAGGTGTAGACGCTCTCGCTGACGCGGTCCCTTAAGCAAACGCCCAGGACGATGAGAACGGCAAATAAAACCAGGTTCCGCTTGTTTTTAAAGTCGGTCAAAAACAGCAGAAAAAGGGTGACGAGGATAGCACCTACCGATTGGGTCAGCACCAATGCCGCCCCAAAAAGATACTTTAAGGCGCCTTTTTTCTTTGCGGTCATCAACAGCAGTACACCGTAAAAAATCCCCGCCCCGTTGGCGGAGCCAAAGGGGAAGGTCGCCCGTTGCAGCTGCAGGGTCCCCAGGGAATGAAAGAGGGTGACTCCAAGAGCAATCACAGCAACTACTGCCGATGCCTTGACAAATTCGGTCCAAAACCGTTGCTTGTCAGCCACCGTCTGGGTCACAACCAGATAAAACAAAAAGGCGGAGAGGGGAAGGAGTGCCGTTATGGCGTACTCTAAAACAAACCCGCCTTTGAACGCGGAAAAAATGTACCATCCGCAAAAGAGCAAGGCAGGCAGATGGGTTACATCAAACACAAGCCGTTTCACAATGCAACAAAGGAGCAATGCCCCTGTTGCAAGTAAAATGCCGCTGTTAAAATAACTGCCCTGGTTGATGATACAAAAAAGAAACAAGACCAAAACCAAGCGGTCCCAGACCAGTCCCGTGGGGATATTCGGTTTTAGGGCTTGTTTTTTCATAAGCAGTCTCCTTACCTATATTCTACCATCTGGACGGTGGATTGTCAATCAAAAGACCTCGGTTCAACCGAGGTCTTTTTCGTCAGCGGGATTTTAAGTTTTGATACTTGGCGTCCAGTCGGGGGATCATATTGTCTAAGAAGGACTCGATTTGGGAAAGGTCATAGCCGGGGAGACGGGGACCCCACTTGACCAGCTCTTTTGCATAGGCCGTTTCGGGTATGGAATCGGCAAAGGCATTAAACCGGAAGAGGACGTTGTTACGGGTCAGTACATCTTTCCGCAGGTCAAAGTAGCGTTCTGCCAACTCGTTGGGGAAGCACTGTTCAATGCGGGTGAACAGGTTGTTGTAGTCAAACCCGATCAAGTACTGCTCGTAAGACAGCAACCCGCTTCCCGTAGCGTCGGTGCCCCAGGCGGTGTCCAGGTCGTAAAGACAAGGATACCACTTGTTTCCGTCATAGGTCGCCAACAGCATATTTTTACCCAGATTGTCCAACAGGTAAGCAAAGTCGGTCATAATGTAGTAGTTCATGGTGGCGTTCAGGGAAAGATAGTTGCCGATGTTTGCCTTAAACTCTTCGTCCGAACTGTTGATAACAAAGTCAAACAACCGATTCAGTTTGCTTAAGGTGTAATCGTTTTCTTCTCCCACTTCCACTTCCCACATTTTCAAGTTGGGCATTGCCGTAAACAAGGTCTCGGGACCCCAGTCCTCGCCGCCTACCACGATGTGATCGGGGTTGTCCGAATCCATATGAAACATCCACTCGTCTTTGGGGATGTTTAAAGTGTAAAGTCCGTGGAAGCTATCGTTGATATAAATCTCGACCGGATACCCGTCGACCGCCCCGTTGTTGGGTGCTCCACCAAACAGACCGTACTTGTCCTGCATCTGTCCCACCAAACGCGCGGTGACGACGTTGCGGGCGTGGGTCTTGTCAATCCAGTTGGCTTTTAAGCAATACTTGTTCTGCTTGCCCCAACCCAGATCCACCTTATTCTTTTGAGAATAGGCACTGTCGCTGTAGAAATTTACGGTGTAGTTCTTTTTTTCGTAAGCCAGGCTGGAAGTGCCCTGCAACTTGATCTTGGCATAGGTGGTAAAGGCGATAGTACCGTCCTCGTACCGAACCGTGATCTTTTTCTCGTCCTCTTTGGTGAGCATATTGCTCATATCCCCGCTGAAGTACAGCCGTGGAAGCTGGTTTTCGTACTTTAAATTATAAATCAGCTGGGCGACTACACCCTTGGATGCATTGGCGGTGGGCGCATGGTCAATGCCCTTGGTGATCCCAAAACGGTCCGCCAGCTTCAGATACCCGTCATACCAGGGGACCGTAGTCTGATACAAATGCCCGTATCCCTTGGCGCAGACTAACATTTTGACTGCTTCGGCATAGGTGACCCAGCCGCCGGGACGGAAGGTGGAATCCTCGTATCCGCCGACGATGCCCGTCTCTGCGGTGTAGTTGATATACTTGTTTGCCCAGTGGTCATCGGCAACATCCGAAAATCGGGAAGCGGTGTCCAATCCCGCATCTTCTTCGCCGATTAAGGCCTTGGCGACCATCTTGACCACCTCAGCGCGGGAAACGGCATTCCCGGGGAAGAAGGCGTAGGTGCCGTCCGCCTGCTTTTGTCCGTCAATAATACGGTCGTAAAGCAGGGTCAGGATCGCCTTGGAATAGGGGTGGTCGGCAGGAACGTCGGTAAACTGCACCCGTGCAAAAGCCAACGGGGTTGCGGCACAGATCAGGGCAATCACCAGTATCGAAATCATAACCGTTCTTAAAACGCGCATAGGGGGCCTCCTTTGTAATGTTGCTTATTTCATTATGACATATTTTCACTTTAAAGTCAATTTCTATTTTCAGGGATGCCGTGATGGTAAGGGGACTTTTTTATTGCAATCGGGGGAGGAATATGATATGATAAATTAAGTAAGAAACAGCTCACCAAAGCAAAAGGAAGTGGACGGATTGAAAAACAATACGCAAAAAATCGTTATTGCCGCGCTCTTTGCGGCACTTTGCTGCGTGGTGACCATGGTCATCCGCATCCCCACACCGCTGAAGGGGTATATCAACTTAGGGGATAGCGTGGTTTTGATTGCCGCCTGGTTCCTTGCGCCTGCATATGCCTTTTTCGCCGCAGGCATCGGCTCTGCCCTGGCGGATATGTTGGCAGGCTACGCCCTTTACATCCCCGCTACCTTCATCATCAAAGGGTTGATGGCACTTGCCGCTTACTACTGCCACAAAGCCCTGCTTCGCCAATGGGGGAGTACCCCTGCCAAAGCGGTCAGCGGATGTCTGGCGCAACTGATCATGATGACGGGATATCTGTTGTTTGATATCCTTTTGTACGGTCTTGCCGCCGCAGTTTCGGGCCTTCCCGCCAGTATCATCCAAGGGACGGCGGGGTTGGCGGTCGGACTTTTGCTCGCCCGTCTGTTTGAAAAATCCAAACTCTTCTGATGTAAAGGAGTCTGTTATGAAAATCGTCGTTCTCGACCGCCTGACCTTGGGCGAAGATTTAAACCTTTCTGCGGCAGAAGCCTACGGGGAACTGGTCTGCTATGACAACACCACCCCCGAAGAGGTGGAAACCCATATCGGTGACGCCGACGTGGTTTTTGTCAACAAGGTCAAACTGAACGAAACCAATTTAAAAAACGCTTCAAACCTTAAGTTGATCTGCGAAGCGGCAACGGGGTATGACAACATCGACCTCGACTACTGCCGTACCCGCCGTATCGCTGTCTGCAACGTGCCCGGCTATTCGGTCTACAGCGTGTCCCAGGTAACGGTGTCCATGGTCTTGTCCTTGGTCAACCATCTGCCCGAATACACCCGCTATACCGCCGACGGCACCTACTCGTCGGGAAAGACGGCAAACATCCTGACCCCCGTCTATCACGAGCTTTACGGCAAAACTTGGGGGGTCATCGGCTACGGCGGCATCGGCTCCCGGGTGGGCGAGATCGCCAAAGCCCTGGGATGCCGTGTCCTTGCCTTTAAACGGACCCCTGTTGACGGAGTGGAGTGCACCGACGTGGATACCCTGGTGCGGGAAAGTGACATCATCACCATCCACATCCCCTTGTCCGATGCTACCCGCAACCTACTGAACAAAGAGCGTATCGCCCAAATGAAACCTGGCGCCATCGTGGTCAATACCGCCCGGGGTGCGGTCACCGACGAAGCCGCCCTTTGCGATGCCCTGCGCCAAGGTCGGATTGCAGGGTTGGGGACAGATGTCTACGGCGCGGAACCCTTTACCGAGGAAAGCCCCTTTTATGCTCTTCGCCACATGGATAACGTTTGTCTTACACCCCATATGGCGTGGGGCGCCCGAGAAGCACGGGAGCGCTGTTATGCGGAAATGATCCTGAATATGGACGTGTTCTTAAAAGGGGAGATTCGCAACCGAGTGGAGTTATAAATCGGAAAAAGAAAAAAGGTGAAACGGAATTCCGTTTCACCTTTTGTTTTTGGTGTGTTATCAGACACAGCCCTGAGCCTTCATTGCTTCGGCAACCTTTAAGAAACCTGCAATGTTGGCACCTGCAACCAGGTCATCCCCCAGACCATATTCGTTTGCTGCCTTGATGGAGCTTTCGAAGATGTTCTTCATGATGCCCTTCAGCTTCTCGTCAACTTCTTCAGCAGTCCAGCTGTAGCGCATGGAGTTCTGGGACATTTCCAGACCCGAAACAGCAACACCGCCGGCGTTTACAGCCTTGGAAGGAGCAACGATAACGCCGTTTGCCTTTAAGTAAGCAATTGCCTCGTTGGTGGTGGGCATGTTAGAAACTTCAACATAGTACTTCACGCCGTTGGCAACGATCTTTTCGGCTTCGGGCATATCAACTTCGTTCTGGGTAGCGCAGGGCATAATGATGTCAGCCTTAACGCCCCAGGGCTTCTCGCCTGCAAAGAAAGGAACGCCAAACTTGTCAGCGTAGTCCTGAACACGGTTTCTGCAGGAAGCGCGCATTTCCAGCATAAAGTTAATCTTTTCTTCGGTGTTTACACCGTCTTCGTCGTAGATGTAACCGTCGGGACCGGAGATGGTAACAACCTTACCGCCCAGTTCGGTAATCTTCTTAACAGTACCCCAAGCAACGTTACCAAAGCCGGAAACAGCAAAGGTCTTGCCCTTGATGTCGTCCTTAAAGTGCTTTAACAGTTCAACGGTGTAGTAAACTGCACCGAAACCGGTTGCTTCGGGACGGATCAAAGAACCACCGTAAGAGATTCCCTTACCGGTTAAAACGCCGGTGAACTCGTTCTTCAGTCTCTTGTACTGACCAAAGAGGTAACCGACTTCACGGGCACCAACACCGATGTCCCCAGCGGGAACGTCCAGGTCGGGACCGATATGTCTGTAGAGCTCGGTCATAAAGCTCTGGCAGAAACGCATTACTTCGGCATCAGACTTACCCTGGGGGTTAAAGTCAGAGCCACCCTTACCGCCGCCCATGGGCAGGGAGGTCAGGCTGTTCTTAAAGGTCTGTTCAAAGCCCAAGAACTTGATGATACCGGCATATACGTTGGGGGCAAAACGAAGGCCGCCCTTGTAAGGACCGATGGCAGAGTTGAACTGAACTCTAAAACCGCGGTTTACCTGAACCTTACCGTTGTCGTCTACCCACGGTACACGGAAAACGATTTGTCTTTCAGGTTCAACCATTCTTTCAACAACGCCTGCTTCAACCAGGTCAGGTCTTTGGTCGATTACCGGCTCGATGGTCTCCAGAACTTCGGTTACGGTCTGGATGAATTCAGGCTCGCCTGCATTTCTTTTCTTGACGGTTTCCAACACGTCTTGCAGATACTGATTCTTCATGATAATTCCTCCTTAATAAGACTTCTTCTTCAGAACATTACTATTATATAAAACCACAAAAAATTTGTCAATACTTTCGAATGCAAAAATCTGGTTGACATCTTAAAGGGAATTGATATAATAAGAAGAAAGGAGGAGTAAAAATGACCAAAACGATTTCCCGAGAGGCATTAAAAATCATCCGTAAAATGCAGCAAAACGAACTGACCGAAAGCATGATCTATGAAAAGATTGCCCGTTTTGCCAAGGGGGAGGAGAACCAGAACACCTTGTTACGCCTTTCCTCCGAGGAACGGGCACATTACGAAATCTGGAAAAGTTATACCGGGGAAAGCTTAAAGCCCCAGCGGTTTAAGGTGCTGAAATATCAATGGCTGGCGCGTGTTTTTGGGTTTACCTTTGCCGTCAAGCTGATGGAAAAGGGCGAAGCGGGCGCGCAAAAGGAATATGAACTGCTGGCGCAAGAGGTAGAGGAAAGCTTTGCCATCCGCCGTCAGGAAGAGGAGCACGAAGCCGCATTGCTGGAAATGCTGGACGAAGAACGGCTCCAGTATGTGGGTAGTATGGTGTTGGGCATGAACGATGCACTGGTAGAACTGACCGGCTCTTTGGCAGGGTTTACCTTTGCGATGCAAAACACCCGCCTGATCGCCCTGTCGGGATTGATTATGGGGATTTCCGCCACCTTTTCCATGGCATCCAGCGAATTCTTAGCCGCCAAGAGCGAGGGGCGTACCGACGCCTTTAAATCCTGTTGCTACACAGGTGTCGCCTACCTGATTACCGTAGCGCTGTTGATTTTGCCCTATCTGTTGTTGGACAACGCACAGTTTATGACGGCGCTCTTTTCCATGATCGGGGTGGTTATCCTGATTATTGCAGGGTTTACATATTACATTTCGGTTGCCAAGGGCGAACGCTTTAAACCCCGTTTTTGGGAAATGACCCTCATTAGCGTCGGGGTTGCAGTAGTATCCTTCTTCGTGGGCGTGCTGGCAAAAAAATTCCTGGGCGTAGATTTATAAGGAGAATGATATGAAGGCAATTATTACGGGTGCCAGCTCAGGCTTAGGCTGGGATATGGCACATCAGCTTTCGGCACAAGGGTACGACATCATCGCCGTTGCCCGCCGCCGTGAAAAATTAGAACAACTGCAAGCAGAACTCCCCACCAAGGTGGAAATCCTCTGCCTGGATGTCACCGATCCCGACCAGTGCAAAGCGCTGGCAGAACGGGCGGGAGAAGCGGATGTCTTTATCAATAACGCGGGTTTCGGCGTTTTCGGCGAGTTTTGCGAAACGTCCTTGGACGACGAGTTAAAAATGCTGGACACCAACGTTCGCGCCCTCCATATCCTGACCAAACTGGTGGCGCAAAAATTTGCAGAAAAGGATCGGGGGTCTATCTTAAACGTTGCCTCGCTGGCGGCGTTCTTCCCGGGACCTTTGTTTGGTGCTTATTACGCTACCAAGTCCTATGTCCTGCGCCTGTCTCAGGCGTTGGCGGAAGAACTGCGCCAAAAGGGGAGCAAGGTGCAAATCAGTGTTCTTTGCCCCGGCCCCGTTCATACCGAATTTTCCAAAGTAGCCAAAGTCAACTTCGGCGAGGCGTCGGAGAAGCGGGGGTATATCGTGTTAAACAGCAAGGACGTTGCCGCTTACGCATTGAAAAAGCTTTTTGCGGGAAAGGAAGTCATCGTTCCCGGTCTGCTGATGCGGATTGCCATTGCCTTGCGCCGCATCCTGCCCGACCGCGCACTGGCGAAAATCGTCTATCTGATCCAAAGTAAAAAGTGCGTGATAAAATAAGAGCTGACCGTAAAAAAACGGCAAGACGTATTCCCGACGGTTTCGCTTATCACCCACAGAAACGGACGGGTTTGTTGCATTGTACAATGTTTGACTATTTGGATATGATATGGTACAATAACCCTGTCGGATTGTCCGACCATCCTAAAAGATAAGGAGCGTTCAAATGCAAAGAGAAAAATTTTCATCTCGTTTAGGTTTTATTTTGATTTCCGCGGGCTGTGCCATCGGTCTGGGGAATGTGTACCGTTTCCCCATTCTGACCGGTTCTTACGGCGGCGCATTGTTCGTGCTGATTTACATCGGCTTTTTGCTGTTAATGGGATTGCCCATTATGACCATGGAACTCTCGGTCGGCCGTGCCAGCCAGCGAAGCATCGCTTCGTCCTTTGATGCCCTGGAAAAGCCCGGGCAAAAATGGCACTGGATGAAGTATATGGGCATTGCGGGCAACTATCTGCTGATGATGTTTTATACCACCATCTCGGCGTGGATGGTCATTTACTTCCTGAAATATGCAAACGGCTCGATCCTGCAGTATACCACCGCAGCGGAACTGGGTAATGTGTTCGGCGGTGTTGTCAGCAACACGCCGATGCTGATTGTTGCTAATGTTTTTGTAATCCTTTTCTGCTTTGGCATCTGCTCTTTGGGATTGCAAAAGGGCGTTGAAAAGATCACCAAATGGATGATGGTCGCGCTCTTTGGTCTGATGATTGGCCTTGCCATTTATTCCTGCACCCTTTCCAACGCGGCAGAGGGGCTGAAGTTCTACCTGATCCCCAACTTAAACGGTGTTCGCGAGCATGGCCTGTGGACGGTTATTTCCGCCGCAATGGGCCAGGCGTTCTTTACCTTAAGTATCGGTATCGGCTCCGTCGCCATCTTCGGCAGTTACATCAAAAAAGACCGCAGTCTGACGGGTGAAGCCCTGACCATTATGTCTTTGGATACCCTGGTCGCCTTGATGTCCGGTCTGATTATCTTCCCCGCTTGTTTTACTTATAACAACGGCGTTACCGCCGATGCCTCCAGCGTTGGCGCAAGCTTTTTGTTTACCACCCTGTCCAGCATCTTTAACGCAATGCCCGGGGGACGGATTGTGGGCACACTCTTCTTTATTTTTATGATTTTTGCCGCATTCTCTACCGTCATTGCGGTTTTTGAAAATATCATGTCCTTCTGGCTGGAATTGACCAAGATGAAACGGGGTAAGATTGCAGTGATCAATATCTTGTTGATGATCCTGCTGTCCCTGCCTTGCATTTTAAGCTTTACCGTTTGGGGCGACTTCCAAATCGGCGGCAAGGGCATTATGGACCTGGAAGACTTCACCGTTTCCAATATAATGCTCCCCTTGGGCAGCCTGTTCTACCTGCTCTTTTGTACCGCCCGTTACGGTTGGGGCTGGGACAATTACTTTGCCGAAGTCAATACGGGTAAAGGCTTAAAACTTGCCAAGTGGCTAAAACCTTACCTGTCCTATGTTTTGCCCCTGATCCTGTTGGTTGTCTTTTTGGTTTCGGTACTGTGATGACCAGGCTGATTTTAATCCGTCATGGGGAAAGCGAGGCAAACAAAGCCGATTTGTTTGCAGGACACCTAAACGTCGACCTGACCGATCGCGGTCGGGAACAAGCCCGTCTGACGGCAGAATACATTTTAGAACACTATACGGTGGACAAGGTATACGCCAGTGACCTCAACCGTGCTTATGATACGGGCAAAGCGGTGGCAGATCGGCTGGGTCTGTCCGTCATCCCTCGGCAGGACCTGCGTGAGATTCGGGCAGGGGAGTGGGACGGCGTCCGTTTTGACGACTTGGGGAAGCTTTACCCCGACGATTTTGGCCGTTGGTACACCGACCGCCCCAATGCCCGTTGCACGGGCGGGGAGTCGGTGGCAGAGGTAGCAGACCGTGTGTATGCCGCCCTTTGCCAAATCGCCCGTGAAAACGAAGGCAAGACAGTGGTTCTGGCATCCCATGCCACCCCTGTCAGCGTTGCTTTGGCGATGATCCATCCCAAAGGTCTTGGGGGAATGGAGGAAATCGGCTGGGTGCCCAACGCATCGGTAACGGTGCTGGAGTACGAGGACGGGTGCTTTACCCCCGTGTTGGTGGGCGAGGCAACCCACCTTAAAGATTTAAAAACCGAACTCCCGTTGTGAGGAAAAGAATATGAAACTTAGTTGGAAAACTTGCTTTAAAGCAGGTCTCAGCATCTTTTTGCTGTATCTGTGTATTCACCATTGGCCTGCCGTCTTTGGTCTGGTGAAAAAACTCTTTTCTGCGGCGCTGCCCCTGCTTTTGGGTTGCGGCATCGCTTATGTACTGAACCTTTTAATGAGCTTTTACGAGGGACACTATTTCCCGAAAACCAAAAAGAACTGGCTGATCAAAAGCCGTCGTCCCGTCTCGCTGACGGCGGCGGTCGTCACCCTGATCGCCATTGTCGCTTTGGTCTTTGTGATGGTGCTGCCCCAATTGCTCGAGTGTATTCGTCTGTTGTTGTCCGAACTTCCCGAATGGATGACCTATCTGATTGGTTTTATCGAGAAGCATGACCTTCTTTCCGATGATGTATTGGCCACCCTTTCTGCCGTAGACTGGCAGACCCAAATCGGCAGGATCATCGAAGTCGTCACCTCAGGCATCGGCAATGTGGTCGAGCTGGTTTTGGCAACCGTTACCTCGGTGCTCACCGTTACCGTGACCGCACTTTTGGCAATCATCTTCTCGGTCTATCTCCTTTGCACCAAGGAACGTTTGGGCGCCCAGGTCAATCGTCTGATGGATACCTATCTGCCCAAAGACGTTTGCCGTAAGACCCGCACAGTGATTACAACCATGAACGAGTGTTTCCATAACTACATCGTCGGTCAGTGTACCGAAGCGGTGATTTTAGGCACCCTTTGTATCCTGGGAATGCTCCTGTTCCGTCTGCCCTATGCAACCATGGTGGGTACCCTCGTCGGCTTTACCGCCCTGATCCCCGTTGCGGGTGCCTATATCGGTGCCGGAGTGGGCGCATTTATGATTCTGACCGTCTCCCCGGGAAAAGCTTTGATCTTCCTGATTTTTATTCTGGTACTGCAACAACTGGAGGGCAATATCATCTACCCCCGCGTGGTGGGTCAGTCCATCGGTCTGCCTGCCATTTGGGTCTTGGCGGCGGTCACCATCGGCGGCGGACTCTTCGGAGTGGCGGGAATGCTCTTGGGCGTGCCGCTGACGGCAACGGTCTGGAAACTTCTGCATGCAGATATGAAAGCGAGGGGATGTTAAATGTCACTGCTTGACGGCAATCAGCGGGAGCTGGAAGCACTGTTTAAACGCTCGATGCCGATGTTGCAGGAATATCAAAAACTGATGGCTTATTACCGATGCGCTATGATGGAGGTCGAAACCAAGCTGAACGTATTGAACGAAGAGTTCTCTCTCCGCTTGGACCGCAACCCCATCAACAGCATCAAAACCCGTCTGAAAAAACCTGTCAGCATCAAAGAAAAACTGGAGCGCCGTGAACTGCCCGATACCATCGAAGCCATTGAAGAACACCTGAACGACGTGGCAGGGGTGCGGGTGGTCTGTTCCTTCCCCGAAGATGTCTATATGCTGGCGGACGCCCTTTTAAAGCAGGACGACATCACCTTGCTGGAACGGAAAGACTATATCAAAAAACCAAAAGCCAACGGCTACCGCAGTCTCCACCTGATTATCACCGTGCCCATCTTTTTGGCACATGAAAAAAGGATCATGAAGGTGGAAATCCAGCTTCGTACCATCGCAATGGATATGTGGGCAAGTCTGGAACACCAGCTCCGCTATAAAAAGAACTTTCACTTTACCGAGGAAATGGCGCGGGAGCTTCAGCACTGCGCCGACCTAAGCGCCGAATTGGACGACCGCATGGACGCCCTTCGGGAATTGGTACAATTAGATTCGCAACCCTGACGGTTGCGAATTTTTTTGTCTGAACCTATTGACATTTAATTCTTACAGGTGTAAGATTAAAGTGTCCTACACGTGTAAGAATAAGTTTTGGAGGGGATCGAATGGGTACCAATATCGAAATCAGTACCGCCGAGTTGGAAGTGATGCAAGTGCTTTGGTCGGCAGAACAGCCCTTGCGGGTGCAGGAGGTCTGTGACCTGTTGCCCCAAAACCGCTGGAAGTACAAAACGGTGGCAACCCTTTTAATGCGCATGGAAGAAAAGGGAGCCGTTGCCTCGGCAAAAGAGGGGAAAGCAAACCGCTACCGCCCGCTGGTAGAACGGGAAGCCTATCAAAAGGAACAAACCAAAAACTTTGTTAACCGACTTTATAACGGTTCGGTAAAGGATCTGGCGGTGTCCCTCTTTCACGGCGGCGGATTGTCTGAAGCTGACGTGGAAGAGATCCGCGAAATGTTCCAGCTGTAAAAATGGAGACTGCTATGTTACGATCTGTGTTTGAAACCCTTTTGCTGTCCACTTTCATGGGTAGTGTTGCGGCAGGGGTGGTGCTTCTGTTGCGCCCTGTCACCCGTAAGTGGTTCAGTCCCGATTGGCAGTATTACATTTGGTTACTGGTGCTGACCGCTTTTGTTCTGCCCGTTCCCAAACGGATTACGGTGGAATATCTGCCCTCGTCTGCACCTGTTTTGTACCGTACCGCACTGAACACGTTTCCAAAAGTAACGGTTCACGCCCCAAACCCTCCCGATATAATGACGGTTTTGGCAACGGTATGGGGGGTGGGCGTGTTG
Organism: Clostridia bacterium; assembly: GCA_045655245.1. Lineage (GTDB taxonomy): Bacteria > Bacillota > Clostridia > RGIG8785 > RGIG8785 > RGIG8785. Next base: position 16,688 of record JAZOOX010000040.1, read on the forward strand.
GTGTTTGCCCTGTTTAAACTGGTGCGCTACGCCTTATTCAAAGGCCGGTTGCGCTGCCATTCTACAGCGGATCGCAACGACTATGCCCTGCCGCACTCCGTGTCGGTGCGGCGTACCTGGTTGTTGGATGCTCCGCTGGTGATTGGCTTGGTTTGCCCTGTGCTGTACCTGCCTGAATCGGTGGACGAAGCGGAACTTCCCTATATTTTGGCACACGAGTCGGTGCATTGCAAACGGCGGGACCTGCTCTTCAAGTGGTATGCCCAGGCGGTCAGCACATTCCATTGGTTTAACCCCATATTCCCGTTGATTATAGGGCAGATTGACGCTGAGTGTGAGGCATCCTGCGACCATATCGTGACCCGCAACTGGGAACCATCGAAAACCGACACCTATATGCGGATGATCCTCAACCACTGTTCTCCCTCGGGGATGCGTCCTTTAACCACCAAAATGTTTAGCGGAAAATCGGTTTTAAAGCGCCGCTTTTCGGCCGTCCGACGCCCACGGAAAGAATCGGGCATCATGAGGGGAATCGCGATACTGACCGCCTTGTTGATGTGCTTTGGCATATTGTGGTTCGGGAACGCTTTGGCAACCGACTTTCATACCCGACAGGTGGTGATTGTTGCCGAAGACGCCAGGATTCCCCGCGCAGTTGCGCCGATTCCCGAGCCTGTTTTGCCGCTCGAGGAACCCCTTTCCGCAGTCGGGACTCCGGAACCGCCCCCGCCCGAACCCCAGCTCCCCGAACCCGAAGAATCCCCGCTGCCTGCCATTCAGGCACGCATCGGCTATAACTCCGATGTGCGGGAACGGGCCGAGGTAAGCATTTACCCCGACGAAGCGGGGGTCATCTCTTTTCGGTTTGAGTCCCCCGTTCCCAACGCAACGGCGGAAATCAATATCCGCAGAGCCGACCACCCTGCAGGATGGGGTTACTTTCTACCCACCGACAGCGAGACCCTCTACAGTTTTGACGGGTTTACCCCCGGGGAACCATATGTACTCACCCTGGATGCCTATTGTGCGGGGCGGTACGGCATCGAAGGTGCTTTAATCATTTATTAAGGAGGAATTTATGAAAAAGTTACTTTGTTTATTGCTGGTTTTATCCATAGGGATGGGTGTATTTGCCGCCGACCCGTTCGCAGACTTAAAAAAGTTCGGCATTATGCAGGGGGATCCCGATGGGGCAATGCGCCTTGAAGACGAGGTGACCCGCGCCGAAACGGCAAAAATGATCATCGCTTCCTTGGGCTTGGCGGGTGCCGCAGGATTGCCCTGTGACACCGTTTTCGAAGACGTGACCTCTGCCTACTGGGCAAGTGGTTACATCAAAGCGGCACAGGAACAGGGGATCATCCACGGAAAGACTGAGACGACCTTTGCTCCCGAGGACCACGTTACCAACGAAGAAGCGGTCAAAATGATTGTCTGCGCCCTGGGCTACGGCGAAATGGCGGAATCTCGCGGCGGCTACCCCTTCGGGTACATGATGCAGGCAGACAAACTGGGTGTTTTAAAAGATCTGGACCTGGTAGGTACCGACGCGGCTTTGCGGGGGGATATCGGCAAAATGCTGACCAATGCCCTGGACATCCCGCTGATGGTGCAGGTGAGCTTTGGCGCCGAGGTCACCTGGCAGATTATGAACGGGCAGAGCGGCGTACCGCTGATGACTTGGCGCACCAACTTGAAAGCAAACTGAAAAAGGCCTCCCTTTTGGGAGGTCTTTTAAATTTGTATATTTTTTGACAGGATTGCATATGATATACAAATTAAAGTGGGACGGGTTCCCGCCAGAAGATGGAGGAGAGAGATGACAAATACGAGCATTTATCAGGACATCGCCACCCGTACGGGCGGGGACATCTATATCGGTGTTGTAGGACCGGTGCGAACGGGGAAATCCACCCTGATCAAAAAGGTGATGGATTTGCTGGTCCTGCCCAATATCGAGAACGAGTACCATCGGGAGCGTGCACGGGACGAACTTCCGCAGAGTGCGGCAGGTCGGACGATTATGACCACCGAGCCGAAATTCGTGCCCAACGAAGCGGTGGAAGTCTGCTTGAAAGATAACGCCCGATTCCGTGTCCGTATGATTGACTGTGTTGGTTACTTAGTCCCCGGGGCGTTGGGACAGTTCGAGGACGAAACCCCGAGAATGGTGCATACCCCCTGGTTCGACGAGGAGATTCCCTTCGAACAGGCGGCGGAGATCGGTACCAAGAAGGTCATCTGCGAACACTCGGGCATCGGGATTTTAGTCACCACCGACGGCTCGATTTGCAGTATCCCCCGTGAAGATTATATCGAGGCAGAGGAGCGGGCGGCAAACGAACTGAAAGCCATCAACAAGCCCTTTGTGATCCTCTTAAACTCGGTCTGGCCCAACGCAACGGAAACTGAGGTTCTGCGTCTTGAGCTGGAAGAAAAGTACGGGGTTCCCGTATTGGCGGTCAACTGTGCGGAACTCTGTGAAGAGGACATTCTGCGAATGATGGAGCGGGTACTCTTCGAGTTCCCCGTGTCCGAGATCACCGTCCGCATCCCCCGGTGGATGAACGCCCTTGCCGAAGACCATTGGCTGAAAGCCGAAGCTTACGCCTTGGTTCGGGAGATGAGCGGCAATATCCGCAAGATCGGAGATGTCAAAGACGCTCTTGACAGCCTTTGCGCCTGTGAGCATGTGGAGCGGGTCTATATCGACAAAATGGACCTGGGTTGCGGTTGTGTCTGTGCCAATCTGGTACTGGGCGAAAACCTGTTTTACCGCGTATTGTCCGAAGCTTCGGGCTTTGATATTGACGGCGAAGACACACTGGTTACCTTAATCGGCGAACTGGCGGAAATGAAGCGGGAGTACGACAAGGTTGCCTATGCCCTCCATGAGGTGCGGGAGAAAGGCTACGGCATCGTTGCCCCCACCACCGATGAACTCTTTTTGGAAGAACCCGAGATCATCCGACAGGGCAGTCGCTTCGGCATCCGCTTAAAAGCCAGTGCCCCGTCCATTCATATGATCCGTGCCGACATCCATACCGAGGTATCGCCCATTGTGGGCAATGAACGCCAATCGGAGGAACTGATCCAACATATTTTAGAGGAATTCAAGAGCGATCCCAAACAGATCTGGGAATCGAACATCTTCGGAAAATCCTTCCACGCCCTGATCAGCGAAGGACTGCAAAACAAACTCTATCGGATGCCTGACGATGCACAGGTGAAACTTCAGGAGACCCTCCAAAAAATCATTAACGAAGGTACGGGCGGACTCATCTGTATCATTTTGTAAAAGCCCGTTTTTGTAAGAACAATCCCCATTTCCCGGTTCTGCCGATAGGACCTGAAACACCTTCCGAACAGTTTTCGGAAAGATGTCGAAAAAAGGACGGTTTTCCGTCCTTTTTTCTTTGTAAAAGACTTGAAAAAAGCCAAACTTTTAGGTATAATAAAATGGATAATGGGTTTATTTGGTGTAAAAGGTTTAAACATTCTCCGTTTTGCCGCATACTATGGACTAACGGAGGAACAGTCTATGCGCTTTTACCGAACCCCTTCCGGCAGACCGAAAGGCTCGGCGCCCGCCATTTTAATATTCGGATTATTCCTGCTTTTGGGAAGCAGTTTTGCTGTCCAGCGGCTCAACCCGCTTGCTTCTGCGGCGGCGGCATCAAGGGCAAACGTCTATCTCCAACGCCTTTGTGACGAGGTGGTACTTTCCTACTTAGACGAATCGGGGGTAGGCTACCGCGACCTGATCCTTTTGGAAAAGAACGCCGAAGGAGACATCAACGCCGTTATGGCAAACACCGTGGCGGTCAACCGTATGAAAAGCAGCATCACCCAAACCATCTCCGACCGCATCGGTGCCTTGGACAAATGGTCGCTTTCCGTCCCCTTTGGGGCAATGCTCAATGCCGAGTACTTAAGCGGATGGGGACCGCGGATCCCGATTACGGTCACTCCAAACGGTCAGCTTTCGGCAGAACTGAAATCCGAGTTTTCTGCCGCTGCCATCAACCAGACCGTCCACCGGCTGGTCTTAGAGACCCGCCTGGACATCAGCCTGCTGATGCCTGTTGCCAAGACCCGCACCACCGTCACAACCCAGGTGCCCATTGCCGAAACAATTATTGTGGGGAATGTTCCCCAATCATATACCAATATCGAAGGCGTAAACGAATCGCCTCCCGATACCGCATTGAACTTAATGGATTAGGAGAACGGATATGGACGTCAGAGAAGAAATCGAACAGTTGCGCGAGTCCCTTACCTATCACGGCATCCGTTATTATGTCGAGGATAACCCCGAGATCAGCGATGCCGAGTATGATCGGTTGCTCCGCCGTCTGGAGGTTTTGGAAGCCGAACATCCCGAATATGACAGTCCCGTTTCCCCTACCAAACGGGTAGGGGGACGCATCCTGGACGGCTTTGAAAGCGTTACCCATCGGGTGCGGATGGAAAGCCTTGCCGACGTCTTTTCCGAAGGAGAATTGCGGGACGCCTTAACCCGCATCACCCAAGCCCTTCCGTCTGCCGAGTTCGTTGTGGAGCCGAAGATTGACGGACTCTCGGTGTCCCTGGAATATCGGGACGGCGTATTTGTCCGCGGTGCAACCCGTGGGGACGGTACTACGGGTGAAGACGTCACCGAAAACTTAAAGACCGTCCGTTCCTTGCCCTTGGTACTGACCCGACCGCTGACCCTGACCGTTCGCGGGGAGGTGTATATGTCCAAGGAAACCTTCTTAAAGCTAAACGCCCAACGGGATGAAAACGGCGAATCGGTATTCGCCAACCCAAGAAACGCCGCGGCAGGTTCCTTGCGCCAGTTAGACCCCAAAATCGCCGCCAAACGCCGTTTGGACGTGCTGGTCTTTAACCTGCAGGTGTCCCCCGAAAACGCCCCCGCTACCCACGCTGACACCATTGCCTTTCTGCGGGAGCTGGGCTTCCCTACGGTACCCACCGTCACCTGCACTGCCGACCACGACGCAGTGATCGGTGCGATTTTCGATATCTCCCAACACCGTCACCAATACCCCTATGACATCGACGGCGGTGTTGTAAAGCTAAACAACTTGTCAGATCGGGAACTGCTGGGCAGTACGGGGAAATTCCCCCGCTGGGCGGTGGCTTATAAATACCCCCCCGAATGTAAACTGACCCGCTTGATTGATATTGCCGTTCAGGTTGGCCGCACAGGGGTCTTAACGCCCAACGCCGTGTTAGAACCTGTTTCGCTGGCAGGCACAACGGTCAGCCGCGCCACCCTGCATAACGAAGACTACATCCGTGAAAAGGACATCCGCATCGGGGATTGGGTGTGGGTGCAAAAAGCAGGGGACATCATCCCCGAAATCCGAAGCGTGGAAAAAAACCGTCGGGACGGCACCGAGCAGGAATACCACCTGCCCGAAACCTGCCCTGTCTGCGGCGCACCCTGTCGGCGGGAGGAAGGGGAGGTTGCCCTTCGCTGTACCGATTGGCAGTGCCCTGCACAGATTTCCCGCTTGATCATCCACTTTGCAAGTCGTGATGCCATGGACATCGAAGGCCTTGGCCCTGCCGTTGTCAACCAACTGATGGACAACGGCCTCATCCATAGCATTGCTGATTTATATGCTTTGACCTACGAGGACCTGATCCCCCTGGAAGGGTTTGCGGACAAATCGGTGAAAAACCTCCTTGCCGCCATCGCCGCCTCGAAAGAAAAGGAACTGGCACGGCTCTTGTACGGATTGGGGATTCGAATGATCGGTCAACAAAGCGCCAAGATCCTGGCACGTGCTTTCGGGAGTTTGGACGCCTTACAAAAAGCGGACAAGTCCGCCCTGACCGCACTGGACGAAATCGGCGACAAGATGGCAGACGAGATTTTGCGGTTCTTTGCATCCCCGCGGACGGCGACACTGTTGGACGAGCTGGTTCGTGCAGGCCTTTGCACCGAACAGACCCACGGCGCCGTGACCGATACCCGCTTTGGGGGCAAAACCTTTGTCCTGACAGGCACCTTGCCCCACTACGGTCGGAAAGAAATGCAGGCACTCATCGAATCCCACGGCGGGAAGGTGTCGGGAAGCGTTTCGAAAAAGACCGATTATGTGGTCGCAGGGGAGGAAGCGGGCAGTAAATTGGAAAAAGCACAGGAACTGGGCGTTCCCGTGCTTTCCGAAGACGATTTACTTTCTATGCTTTAACCCCGACCTTTTTGCAGTAATCCCCAAGGATACACGCCTCGCAACGGGGCTTCCTTGCATTGCACACCCGACGGCCGTGCTCCACCAACCGATGGCAAAAATCCGACTGTTCTTCAGGCGGAATAATCTTTGCCAAGTCTTGCTCGATCTTTTTGGGTTGGTCACGGTAGGGGGTTAACCCCATCCGATAGCTCAGGCGCATGGCGTGGGTGTCGGTGACCACCGCAGGCAGATGATACACATCTCCGCGGATGATGTTGGCGGTCTTTCGCCCCACACCGGGCAGAGCGGTCAGCGCGTCCATCTCAAAGGGGACCTCGCCGCCGTACTCGTCCGAGAGAATGCGGCAACAGTCGATGATGTGCCGTGCCTTACTCCTAAAAAACCCCGTAGGACGGATGTCCTGACACAGGGTCTCGAAGTCCGCGTCGGCAAAGGCTTGGGCATCGGGGTATTTTTGAAACAGCGTTTTCGTTACGATATTCACCCGCGCATCGGTGCATTGCGCCGCCAACTGGGTGGCAACCAGCAACTGTAACGGCGTTTCGTAATCTAAGGTGCATACCGCATCGGGGTACTCCTGTTTGAGTAACGCAATAATCGATTCGGCTTGTTTTGCTTTGGTCATCCTCATCCCTCTTTCGTGATAAAAAGGCTTTACCCTTTTATTATATCAAATTTGTTTATTATTTGCAAGAAATACAAAGGAGGCAAATTTCATGTTAAACAAAACCCCTCTTTCGGCGCAGGATCCCGCTCTTTATGACGCCATCTGTGCCGAAAAATCTAGACAGTCGGATAAAATCGAGCTGATCGCGTCCGAAAACTTTGTCAGCCAGGCAGTTTTAGACGCTGTCGGTACCGTGCTGACCAACAAGTACGCCGAAGGCTATCCCGGCAAACGCTATTACGGCGGTTGCGAATGTGTTGATGTTGTAGAAACCCTGGCCCGTGAACGTGCCTGCAAACTCTTTGGCGCGGACCACGCCAACGTTCAGCCCCACTCGGGCGCACAGGCAAACATGGCAGTGTTCTTTGCCCTGTTAAACCCCGGTGACACCGTTTTGAGTATGAGCCTTGCCCACGGCGGCCACCTGAGCCACGGCAGCCCCGTCAATATGTCGGGTAAATACTTTAACATCGTTCCTTACGGCGTAGGGGACGAAACGGGCACCATTGATTATGACGAGGTACGCCGTTTGGCTTTGGAATGCAAACCCAAGCTGATTTTGGCAGGTGCCAGTGCTTACGCCCGTGTCATTGATTTCCAACGTTTTGCCGCTATCGCAAAGGAAGTGGGCGCGTACTTTATGGTGGATATGGCACACATTGCAGGCCTGGTTGCAGGCGGCGAACACCCCAACCCCGTGCCCTATGCCGATGTCGTTACCAGCACCACCCATAAGACCCTGCGGGGTCCCCGTGGCGGTTTGATCCTCTGCCGTGAAGAACTGGCAAAACAGATCGATAAGGCGATTTTCCCCGGTATCCAGGGCGGTCCTTTGATGCATGTCATCGCAGGGAAAGCCGCTTGTTTTGAAGAAGCACTGCAACCCGAATTCAAAGACTATGCTAAACAGGTGGTCAAGAACGCCAAAACCCTGGCAGACGCACTGGTTGCCGAAGGCTTCCACCTGGTATCGGGCGGTACGGACAACCACCTGATGCTGATTGACCTGCAAAACCTGGGCATCACGGGCAAGGAACTGGAACACCGCCTGGACGAAGTTGGCATCACCGTTAACAAGAACGCCGTTCCCAACGACCCCCAAAGCCCCTTCATCACCAGCGGTATCCGCATCGGTACTGCCGCTACTACCACCCGTGGCTTTAAAGAAGAAGAAATGAAGCAGATTGCCAAACTGATTTACAAAACCGCAACCGATTTCGAAGGCACTTGTGATGAAGTACGTGCCGAGGTTGCCGCTATCTGCAAGCGTTTCCCCATGTACGACTAAAGATTTGAGGTGACCGTTATGCAACAGCCGTTGGCGGAGCGAATCCGTCCTCAGACGCTGGACGAGGTTTTCGGTCAGGAGCACTTGCTTTCCCAAGGGAAGGTGCTCCGCCGTATCATCGAATCGGGGAAGATCCCCAACATGATCTTTTTCGGCCCTTCGGGAACGGGAAAGACCACCGTGGCAAACCTTGCCGCAAAAGCCTCTGACCGCCGCTTGTTTTATCTCAATGCGACTACCGCTTCGGTTTCGGATATCAAAGAAGTGATCCGCGAATCGGAGGGTCTTCTGTCGCCCAACGGTTGTATCTTATACCTGGACGAAATCCAGAACTTCAACAAAAAGCAACAGCAATCCCTGCTGGAGTTTATCGAAAACGGTCGCATTACCCTGGTGGCAAGTACCACCGAAAACCCGTATTTTTACATCTACAACGCCATTCTAAGCCGTTCCACCGTGTTCGAGTTTAAGCCTCTGGGTGCCGATGCGATTTTGAAGGTTTTAAAACGCTGTGTCAAAATCCTTACCGAATCCCATCCCCAACGCCCCTTCGTGATCGATGAAGAACAACTGGTCTTTTTAAGCCAGGTCTGCGGCGGGGACGCACGAAAATCCATTAACGCGCTGGAACTGGCATACGATACGGTTCTGCCGGACGGTGACGGTATCAGCCGCATCAGCGCCGAACTGTTAGAGGAATGTGCCCGCCGTCGCTCTTTACAATACGACAAGGCGGGGGACAACCACTATGATTTGTTAAGCGCCTTCCAAAAGTCCATCCGCGGCAGTGACCCCAACGCGGCGGTCCACTACCTGGCACGGCTTTTGGAATCGGGCGACCTGCAATCGGTCTGCCGCCGTCTTTTGGTTATTGCGGCAGAGGATGTAGGTCTTGCCTACCCCCAAGCCATCACCGTTGCCAACAGTTGTGTGGAAGCCGCATTCCGTCTCGGTCTGCCCGAAGCACGGATCCCTTTGGCTGAAGCGGTATTGCTTTTGGCGTGTTCGCCCAAATCCAACTCCGCCATCACCGCCATTGACGAAGCCACTGCCGATCTTCACAACCGCGACATCGGTGAGATTCCTGCCCACCTGCGGGACGCCCATTACAGCGGCGCCGCCAAACTCGACCGGGGCATTGGCTACCAATACCCCCACAGCTACCCCGGCAACTATGTCAAACAGCAATACCTGCCCGATGCCATCCGTGATGCGCAGTACTACCGTGCAGGGAACAATAAGTTCGAAAACAACCTGAATTCCTACTTAGAAGACTTAAAAAAGAGGTAAATTTTATGAAGGAGAAAGCCACGATCAGCCAAGTTTTGCCCGACAGCATCGCCGAAGAGGCGGGACTGGAACCGGGGGACACTTTGCTCCAAATTGACGGAACGCCGATTGTGGACATCTTTGACTACCGCTTCGGCCTTGCTTCGGGGGAGGAAGTTACCTTGCTCATCGAGAAGAAAGACGGCTCTTTGGAGGAACTGGTTTTAGAGGACGTGGACGAAGAAGAACTGGGCATTGTATTCGAACGCCCGCTGATCGACCGCCCCCGTGCCTGTAAAAACCGTTGTGTCTTTTGCTTTATCGACCAACTCCCCAAAGGGATGCGCAAACCGGTCTACTTTAAAGACGACGATTACCGCCTTTCCTTTTTGTACGGGAATTATGTCACCCTGACCAATATGACCGAGGACGATTTAAACAAGGTAATTCGGATGCGCCTTTCTCCCATTAATATCTCGGTACATACCACCAACCCCGACCTGCGGGTAAAGATGCTTCGAAACCCTACGGCAGACCAAATCCTGCCAAGGATGCAAAAGTTCTTTGATGCCGAACTGCCGATGAACGCCCAAATTGTCCTTTGTCCCGACTGGAACGACAAGGACGAACTGGACCGCACCCTTTCGGATTTAAGCAGATTCCTGCCCCACCTGAAAAGCATTTCGGTGGTTCCGGTGGGCTTGACCGCTTACCGCGAAAAGTTAGCGCCGTTGCGTCCCTTTACCCCCGACGAATGTCACGAGGTGCTGGTGCAGGTCACCCGCTGGCAGGAACGCTTCTCAGACCTTTGCGGGTCCCGTGTGGTCTATCCCGCCGATGAGTTTTATATTCAATGCGGCGGCATCCCGCCCGCCTGCACAGCCTACGAGGACTTCCCTCAAATCGAAAACGGCGTGGGAATGATTGCTTCGTTCCGTGATGAATTCCAAACCGCATTGGAAGAACAGCCCCGACCGTTACGGTTCAAGCATTGCACCGTTGCAACAGGCGCTTGTGCCGCACCAATGCTGAAATCGCTGATTACACCGCTGACCGATGCGGTCAATGTCACTGTTATTCCCAACCGCTTTTTCGGCGGCAAGGTCACCGTCTCGGGTTTGCTGACCGGCTCGGATCTGATTGCCGAACTGAAAGGCAGGGACTTGGGGGAAGCAGTCTATATTTCTGAAAATATGCTCCGGAGCGAGGGGGATCTCTTTTTAGACGATACCGCTCCCGAAACGGTGGCGAACGCCTTGGGCGTTCCCGTGATTCCCGTCCCTAACGACGGCGGAGCTTTACTACACCACCTTTTGGAAGGAGGAGTTTAAATGTCAAAACCAATCATTGCCATTGTAGGCCGTCCGAACGTGGGGAAATCCACCCTCTTCAACCGTATCTTAGGCGACCGCATCTCCATTGTCGAGGACACGCCCGGCGTTACCCGTGACCGTATCTACGGGGAAGGGGAGTGGCTGGGCCGCAAGTTTATGCTGATTGATACCGGCGGCTTGGAACCCTACAGCAAAGACGAGATTCTGGCAAAAATGCGGATGCAGGCAGAACTGGCCATCGAAAGTGCCGATGCCATCCTGTTTCTGACCGATATCAAAACGGGAATGACCGCAACCGACCAGGAAATTGCGGCGATGCTCCTGAAATCTCAAAAACCCATTGTATTGGCTTGTAACAAGACCGACCAACCGGGCCAGCCCCCGATGGAACTTTATGAGTTCTATAACTTGGGCTTGGGTGACCCGATTCCCATTTCGTCCACCCACGGTATGGGTCTGGGGGATTTGCTGGAAGCACTTTTCGAACATCTTCCCGAATCCTTGGACGAGGAAGAGGATGACGACGTTATTAAAGTCGCCATCATCGGTAAACCCAACGCGGGGAAATCGTCGCTGATCAACCGCATCGTCGGGGAAGAACGGGTCATTGTCAGTAACATTCCCGGTACCACCCGCGACGCCATTGATACCCCCTTTGAAAAGGACGGGCAAAAGTACCTGCTGATCGACACCGCTGGGATGCGTAAGCGGGGCAAAATCGAAGAAAATATCGAACGCTACAGCGTGGTTCGCTCCCTCATGGCAATCGACCGCGCCGATGTTTGTGTCATGATGATCGATGCCACCGAAGGCGTGACCGAGCAGGATACCAAGATCGCGGGCTACGCCCATGACCAGGGCAAAGGCATGATTGTCGCCGTTAATAAATGGGATTTGCTCCCCAAAGAAAACGGCACCTTCGAAGAATACACCCGCAAGGTCTACGAAGGCTTTGCCTTTATGCAGTATGCCAAGGTGGTCTGTATCTCCGCCTTGACAGGCCAACGGGTTGACAAGCTCTTCGGGCTGATTCGCTACGTGGCTGAAAAGAATGCAATGCGGATTTCCACGGGTCTGTTAAACGATGTCCTAAACGAATGTCAGAACCGTGTCCAGCCGCCTACCGACAAGGGTCGCCGCCTGAAGATCTTCTATATCACACAGGCGTCCACCAAACCGCCGACCTTTATTCTGTTTGTCAATGATAAGGAGTTGGCGCACTTCTCTTACATCCGCTACATCGAGAATCGCATCCGCGAGACTTTTGAACTGGACGGCACGCCGCTCCGATTTATCATCCGCGAAAGGGAGCATGAAGGAGAATGAATATCTTAGCTTACATTACCAGCGCAGTGATCGCTTATCTGCTGGGGGGATTTAATACCTCCATCGTCATCAGTAAATACTTCCGTCACGAAGACATCCGCAGCCACGGCAGCGGCAACGCGGGGGCAACCAATGTCCTGCGCACCTACGGCGTCAAAAGCGCTCTTGCCGTTGTGGTAGGCGACTTTTTAAAAGGAGTCATCGCCGTTGTTATCGGCGGCGCTATCGGCACCGCCTGGCTGGACGAGCCCTTCCGCGGCATCTGCTTTTTGGTGGCAGGGTTCTTTGTGGTACTGGGTCATATCTACCCCGTCTTCTTCCGCTTTAGGGGCGGTAAGGGCGTGATGACTACGGGCGCCGTTTTCTGCATCCTGCACCCTTGGTCTTACTTGATTGCTCTGGCTGTTTTTGCCCTGACCGTGGTGCTGACCCGCTATGTCTCCCTGGGTTCCATTATGGCAGGCGTTGCGTTGATCCTTTGTACCGTCTTTTTTATCGGCACGCTGCCCGCTGTGGTGTTTGCCTGCCTGACCGTGGCGTTGGCCATTATCAAGCATAGCGGCAACATCAAGAAACTCTTAAACGGCACCGAAAACAAATTTTCGGTTGCCAAATAAGGAGGATACGATGAAAAAAATTGCAGTAATCGGATCGGGCAGTTGGGGGACCGCCATTTCGGTCGTCCTTGCTACCAACGGCCATTCGGTCTATCTTTGGTCCTATTTCAAAGAAGAATCGGAATGCCTTGCCCGTGACCGTGAAAACAAAGCTGTTCTTCCCGGTGTCCGCTTCCCCGATGCAATCGTTTGCACCCCGTCCATGGAAACTGCTGTTGCCGATGCCGATTTGGTGGTCCTGGCATCCCCGTCTCACACGGTGCGCAATGTTTGTAAGAGCCTGGCACCTTATTTAAAACCCCATCAACCCCTGTTAAACATCGCGAAGGGGTTGGAGACGGATACCCAGCTGCGGTTGAGCCAGGTCATCCGTCAGGAGATTCCCGAAAACCCCATTGCCGTCATGTCCGGCCCCAGCCATGCCGAGGAGGTGGGGCGTTTTCTGCCCACCACCAATGTTGTGGCATCAGAGGACGAATTCTTGCTACCTTTTGTGCAGGATATTTTTATGAACAAAGTCTTTCGGGTCTATACCAATCCCGATATGGTGGGGGTCGAAGTAGGGGGCGCGTTGAAAAACGTTATCGCTCTTTGTGCCGGCATCTCCGACGGTTGCGGATTCGGTGACAATACCAAAGCCGCCTTAATGACCCGCGGCATCACCGAGATCGCCCGCCTGGGCGTGGCGATGGGCGCATCGTCTACTACCTTTTTCGGCTTGACGGGAATCGGCGACTTGATCGTTACCTGTACCAGTATGCATAGCCGTAACCGCCGTGCAGGCATCCTGATTGGTCAGGGAAAATCGCTGGAAGAAACCCTGTCCGAAGTCAAGATGGTGGTGGAAGGGGTCAAAACCACCGAAGCCGCCTATGCGCTCTCGCAAAAATTAGGGATTTCAATGCCCATCGTCCAGCAGATGTACGAGGTGCTTTTCCGCGGCAGTGACCCGAAAAAAGCAGCGGAAATCCTGATGCAACGGGAGAAAAAGAGCGAATATGAGCCGAATTTGGATTTTTCTTCATAATTTTTTGGAGAATTTTTAACAAAGTCTTGTAATTTGTAAAAAAGTAGTGTAAAATATAGTAGATTTATTTTTAGGAGGTAGATTTAAATGGCAGTAAAAGTTGCAATTAACGGATTTGGTCGTATCGGCCGTCTGGCTTTCAGACAGATGTTCGGTGCAGATGGCTACGAAGTAGTAGCAATCAACGACCTGACCAGCCCTGCAGTATTGGCTCATCTTCTGAAGTACGATTCTTCTCAAGGTAAGTATGCTCTGGCTGAAACGGTAACCGCCGGTGAAGATTCCATCACCGTAGACGGTAAGACCATCAAAATTTATGCCGAGAAGGACGCTAAGGACCTGCCCTGGGGCGCTTTGGACGTAGACGTTGTTCTCGAATGCACCGGTTTCTATACTTCCAAGGAAAAGGCTTCTGCTCACATCGCAGCAGGCGCAAAGAAGGTTGTTATCTCTGCTCCCGCAGGTAACGATCTGCCCACCATCGTATTTAACGTAAACCATCAGGATCTGAAGGCTACCGACACTGTTATTTCCGCAGCATCCTGCACCCACAACTGCTTGGCTCCCATGGCTAAGGCTCTGAACGACTACATGCCCGTTAAGAGCGGTATCATGAGCACCATCCACGCTTACACCGGCGACCAGATGACTCTGGACGGTCCTCAGAGAAAGGGCGATCTGAGAAGATCCCGTGCCGCTGCTGTTAACATCGTTCCCAACTCCACCGGTGCTGCAAAGGCAATCGGCCTGGTTATCCCCGAACTGAACGGCAAGCTCATCGGCTCTGCACAGCGTGTACCCACCCCCACCGGTTCCACCACCATCCTGGTTGCTACCGTTGAAGGTGCTGCTACTGTTGACGGCATCAACGCCGCAATGAAGGCTGCTGCAAACGAATCCTTCGGTTACAACACCGACGAGATCGTTTCTTCCGATATCGTTGGTATGAAGTACGGCTCTTTGTTCGATGCAACCCAGACCATGGTTGTTGACAACAAGGACGGCACCAGCCTGGTTCAGGTTGTTTCTTGGTACGACAACGAGAACTCCTACACCAGCCAGATGGTAAGAACCATTAAGTACTTCGCAGAACTCAACTAATTTCTGCATTTTAAAGAGCCGCCTTTCGGGGCGGCTTTTTTGTATCTTCTTGACGTGTGCTTGATTACTTGATTGTATGAAAAAAGACACCCGAAGGGGTGTCTTTTCTTGATGTAAAGCTTGGGCTTATACCCGGAAGAGTAGGTCGCTGTAAGTAGGAATCGGCCACAGATCGGTGGGCGTAATGGTCTCCAACTCGTCGGCAATTTTGCGGATGCGGCTCATGACGGGAACGATTACGTCGCCGTAAACACGGGACTTGGACAAAACATCCTCTTGCTCCTTTGCCTTTTCCATCCCTCGTTGCAGGGCCTTGACTTCGGCAAACAGGCTTTTGTTCAGCTTGGTGAAACTCTGTAACAACGTCAGCTCGGTAGAGTAGTCCAGATCCAGATCCAGGCTCTTCTTGTTGCCGATGGCAACTGCCAAACGGTCCGCCGCTTTCAGCGTTGCGGGGAGAATGTCCCTCTTGATCATTTCGGTTAGCGTCCGTGCTTCGATACGCATGGTTTTAACGTAATTTTCCAGTAAGATCTCGCAACGTGCTTCCAGCTCCACGCGGGAGAGGACGTGATGCCGTTCAAAGAGGGCAACGTTCTTCTCGGATGCATACAGGGGTACGCAATCGGGGGTGCTTAAAAGGTTTAAGAGTCCGCGCTTGGCGGCTTCCTTGACCCATTCCTGTGAGTAGTTGTTGCCGTTAAAGATAATCCGCTTGTGCTTGGTGATGGTTTCGCGGATCAGCTTATTCAGTTCCTTTTTAATGTCCGCGGCGCCTTCCAAACGATCGGCAAATTGGCGAAGGGACTCGGCAACGATGGTGTTGATGACCATATTGACCCCTGCAATGGACAGGGACGAGCCGGGCATTCTGAATTCAAACTTATTCCCTGTAAATGCAAAGGGGGAGGTGCGGTTGCGGTCGGTAGAATCCAGCGAGAACTTGGGCAGCAAGTCTACGCCGATCTCCAGTTCCTTGCGATGCTTGCCCTGGTAGGATTCGCCGCTTTCGATGGCTTCCAAAATGTCGGTCAGTTCGTCGCCCAGGAAAATCGAAACAATGGCGGGGGGCGCTTCGTCACCGCCGAGACGGTGATCGTTTCCTGCTCCCGATACGCAGATGCGAAGCAGGTCCTGATGCTCGTCAACAGCCTTAATGACCGCACAAAGGAACAACAGGAACTGGGCGTTCTCTTGGGGAGAAGCACCGGGCTTTAACAGATTCTCGCCTGTTTCGGGAGCCAAGGACCAGTTGTTGTGTTTGCCCGAACCGTTTACCCCTGCAAAAGGCTTTTCGTGAAGGAGACAAACCAGATCGTGTTTTTCGGCAACACGCTTCATGGTCTCCATAACCAACTGGTTGTGGTCGGCAGCCATGTTGGCGGTGTTGAAAATGGGCGCCAGTTCGTGCTGGGCGGGGGCGGCTTCGTTATGCTTGGTCTTGGCGGAAACGCCTAATTTCCAAAGCTCAACGTCCAAGTCCCGCATGTAGTTTGCCACACGGGTCTTGATGCTGCCGAAATAATGGTCGTCCATTTCCTGCCCCTTGGGCGGCTTTGCGCCAAGCAAGGTGCGACCGGTGAAGATCAGGTCTTTCCTTTGATTGTACAGGTTGCGGTCGATCAGAAAATATTCCTGCTCGGCGCCGACCTGGGGAATGACGCGGTGGACGTCCTTGCCGAACAATTTCAAGATCCGTACCGCCTCTTTGCTGACCGCATCCAGCGACCGCAAAAGGGGCGTCTTTTTGTCCAACGCTTCGCCGTTAAAAGAGCAGAAGACGGTGGGGATGTACAGGGTCGAGTCTTTTACAAAAGCATAGGACGAGGGATCCCAGGCGGTATACCCGCGAGCCTCGAAAGTGGCACGCAATCCGCCCGAGGGGAAGGAGGAGGCGTCGGGCTCACCTTTAATCAGTTC
Organism: Clostridia bacterium; assembly: GCA_045655245.1. Taxonomy (GTDB): domain Bacteria; phylum Bacillota; class Clostridia; order RGIG8785; family RGIG8785; genus RGIG8785. Next base: position 33,452 of record JAZOOX010000040.1, read on the forward strand.
CTTGCCCGAAAACTCCATAATTGCAGTGCCGTTTTTTAAGGGGGTCATAAAACTGTCGTGCTTCTCGGCGGTGATACCGGTCATCGGCTGGAACCAGTGGGTATAGTGGGTGGCACCCAGTTCGATGGCCCAGTCTTTCATGGCGTTTGCAATGGTAGTTGCCAAGGAGCTGTCCAAAGGCGCAGAGTTGCGGACGGTGTCCTTTAATGCCTGGTACACCTCTTTGGGCAACCGCTCTTGCATTACTTTACTGTCAAACACCAAAGTTCCGAAAATTTCAGGTACATTAATCATCGGTATAATCCTTCTCTCAATGTCATTTTTTAGGGATTTGGCATCGATATTGAAACATTTTTCATTATAATCGATGAAAATCTCTTTGTCAAGTCATTGTTATTGACACACAACGATCGTTTTTGTGCCAAATAACATTTTTCTTTGCCACTTTTGTGCGGAAACACAGCTTAATAAGCAATTAATATTCCATTCGTACCGATTTTAGACCCTAAAAACAAAAAACCGAAAACAAATGGAAAATTTCTGTAAAGTGATTGACAATAAAAGCGGAAATAGATATAATTAAAATGATGGAATATGCAGAGGAAAAAGGGCTTTGCCATGTACTCTGAAGAACCGAACGCGGAAGTGTACCGCTGCCGAAATTTCAATCAATGGCAATAGGGTCAAGAAAGTACAAAAAAAGTCCAAGATAATCTAAATCAAATGCGGTGAAAATCGTGTATGATGATAATTGACGAAAACGTCACTAAACACTAGGAGGTAATGATGATGAAGAAGGTAAGATTAGGTGTTGTCGGTTGCGGCGGCATCGTTGCCAGCGCACATTCCAAAGCAATCGCTCATGAGATCGAAATCGGTCGTATGGAGTTAACTTCTACTTGCGACACCGTTCTCGAACGCGCCGAGCATGCAGCAAAACTGTGGGGTGCTACCCACGTAACCGAAAACTGGGAAACCATGGTTGACCACGTTGATGCGGTTTTGATTGCATTGCCCCACGACTTGCACTATGCTTGCGGTAAGTTCTTCTTGGAACAGGGTAAGCATGTTATGATGGAAAAGCCCTTGGCTACCACCGAACCGGAGTGTATTGATTTGATCGAAACTTCTCACCGCATGAACATGACCTTGATGGTCGGTTATCCCTGGCGTTATCGCGAGTCCGCCAGAGTCTTAAAAGAGATCATCGACAGCAAGAGATACGGCGAACTCTTCCAGTGCTCTATGTGGACCGAACAGTACACCAACGTTGAAGGCGGTTGGGCTTCCACCAAGAAAGGTGTTGGCGGCGGTCAGTTCTTCAGCCATGGTTGTCACTATATTGATTTGTTACTTTGGATGCTGGGCGAACCCGAATACGGTATTCATTTCGGTAATACAATGGGTACTCCCTGGATGGAAGGCGAAGGTACTTCCCAGGCAATGATCCAGTTTAAGAGCGGCGTTTTGGCATACCACGGCGGTACTTGGGGCGCTCGCGGTACCCGTTTGGCGTACAGCTTCCACTTCCACTTTACCGAAGGTATGGTCGAGTACGATCATCACGGCGGTAAGATGTACTTACATACCAACCTGGCAGACCACATCCCCGGCGAAGAAGGTTCTAACCAAAAGACCGAGCTCATTTACGAGTGCGTCAGCGGTAAGAACGTTGTCCCCGAAATGGATTGGTTCCTGGATTGCATTTTAGAGGGTAAGAAACCCTTGACTACTCCGGAAGAAAGTCTGCAGGGTCTGCGCGTCATTTGGAGAATGTACGAAGCAGAACGCGACAGAAAAGTTGCAAACCTGTCCGGTTTAGGCTTAGAAAACGACTGGAAAGCAGTTGCTCCGGTTGAAAATCCGTGCTGGGAGGAGTGGGCGTAAGCTCACCCCTCTTCCTGCTTTTTCAATTTGTCAACAGCCGGCTTCGTCAAGCAATTCCTTGACGAAGGAAAGTACGGCGCAAGGTTCTGCTTCTTTTTGAACCGAACACACCCCGTCCCGCTGACAGTTCTTGGGTTGACGCCGAAAACGGTATGAGACAGATCCGCTGATAGAGCGTGGCGCTTGGAAGGAATGGGAAAACGTATGAATTATATTGGAATTGATTTAGGAACCACCGGATGCAAAAGCATCCTCTTCGGAGAAAATGGCGGAACTTTAGCAGAGTTCTATCAAGAGTACGCCCTGATTGCCAACGGCGAATCGGTGGAACAGGATGCCACTCTTTGGTGGGATTTGATCCGCGAAGCGGTTAAAACGGTTGCCCGCGCGGCAAACGGAAACGTTGCCGCACTTTCCATCAGTTCTCAGGGCATTTCTTTCGTCCCTGTGAACGAGAAAGGCGAACCGCTTTACAATGCCATCAGTTGGTTGGATACCCGCGCCCGTGCCGAACTGTCCGAAATCGCCGCTAAGTTCGGCGAGGAAGAGATCTACGCCCGTACGGGTAAGCGCTTAATACCGGCGTACACTTACTCCAAACTGATGTGGATGATACGCAACCGCCCCGAAGTCTATCAAAATGCTTATAAGATTTTACTCCCCTTGGACTATCTGAACTTCCGTCTGACAGGGAACCCCGTCACCGACCATTCCATGGCAAGCGGTACGATGTTCTATAACATCAACACCCGGGACTGGGATGACGAGTTACTGGCATTCGGACAGATTGATCGGGATAAGCTTCCTGCCATCGGTACGGCAGGGGACTTTGTCGGCAAACTTCTTCCCGAAGTAGCTGACGAACTGGGTCTCTCCCGCGATGTGGAAGTTTACCTCGGCGCCCAGGACCAGAAATGTGCCGCCATCGGCGCAGGAATCGACGAGGACAGTTGTACCGTGTCTTTAGGCACCTCCACTGCCATCACTAAGTTCCAGACCAAACCGATGGTAGACCCTGCTGTAAAGGTGCCCTGCTTTGTCCTGGACGAAACCCATTGGGTCTCTGAATTCGCTTTATCCACCACCGGCGCCGCATTGCGCTGGCTCTCCCAAAAACTGTTTGACGGAAAGAACTATCAGGACTTGGACATCCTGGCCGAACAGGCCCCCAGCGGTTGTAACGGTGTCCGTTTTGAGTGTGACCTGACGGCGAACGGCTCGATCTCGGGCATCAGCCTTTCGACTACCCAGGGCGATATCGTCCGTGCATTATACGAAGGCATCGGTCGTTCGATCTTGGATGCCGTCAACAAAATGGGTGGAGCAAAACGTTTGCTGTTGTTCGGCGGCGGCTCCAAGAGTGATATTTGGTGTCGGGTCATTGCAGAGGTAACGGGGATGTCCGTCTGCGTTCTGTCCACACCCGAGACCGCCAACCTCGGCGCGGCGATTCTGGCATCCCAACGCACCATGCCGTCCGCCGAGATTATTAAAACATATTGATCAGAAAAAGGCCAACCCCTTTGATGACAATAACGGTTTTGACAAGGGCTCCCGATGGGGCACGATTTGTCCAACCGCTTACCAAGCTATTAAAATCCATAAGGAGAGATGATAAATGTTAAAAGCAGGCGTTTCTATCGTAGATATTTCGCCGGAAAAAGGAATCGAGCTGTCGGGCTATCCCCATTGCCCCCGAAACAACCTCGGCATCCATGACCCGTTGTATGCATCCTGCATCTATTTAAACAACGGCACCGAGGACGTGGTTATCGTTGCAATGGACCTGCTCTTCTTCGGCCGTCCCTATGTTCTGGAAATGAGAAATCGTATCGGCAAACCCGTATTCTTTACCTGTACCCATACCCATTCTGGTCCCCGCGTTTCTCAGCGTTTGGGCACCGAATTGGATACCCCGCAAGAGATTTTGGATCAGGAAAAGGTCTATGCCGAGATTTTGTTAAATAAACTGGAGCCCGCCATCCGCGAGGCAATGGACAACACCTTCGAAGCCGAACTGGGCTTTGAGGTCGGTCGTTGCGGCGGCGAGCAGGGTGTCGGCGGCAACCGCCGCTCGAAAGACGGTCTGTGTGATCCCTCGGTGAATGTTATGGCAGTTCGCGAAAAGGCAACCCAAAAGGTTCGCGGCGTGTTCCTGAACTATGCATTGCATCCCACCTTTATGCACGAGGACAATCTGTTGGTTTCCGCAGACTATCCCGCATACATCAGACGCTACTTAAGCTTTGCGGCTCCCGACGCAGTCTTCCTGTTTGCACAGGGTACTTCGGGTAACCAAAGCTCCCGTTACTACCGTGTGGGTCAGGACTTCGACGAAGCCGCCCGTGTCGGTACCACCCTGGGCGTTGAAGTATTCCATTGCTTAGAGCGTATGGAATATATGAGCGAAGTAAACTTGGGCATCCGCTCCACCTTCGTTAACCCCGACATCAAGACCTTCCCGCCCCGTGAAGAGGCAGAGGCTTTCCTGGCCGAAAAACGCGCTCATTGGGAATCCTTAAAAGCCAGCGGTGCATCTTGGCTGGATTGCTGGAACGCCGAACTGGAAATGTTTGGTGCCGAAGGCGTAGTGGGCTATTCCATTATGCAGGAAACGGGCTTTGAAAACCCCGACTTACCTGCCGAAATCCAGATCCTGACCTTTAATGATCATGCCATCGTCGGTCTCCAGGGCGAACAGTTCGTTGAATACGGCCTGCAGATTAAAGAAGCATCTCCCTTTAAGACCACCTTTGTTACCGCAGTAACCAACGGCGTATTGCCCGGATACTGCTACACCCCCGAAGCGGTTGCCGACGGCGGTTATGAAGTCGGTAACTCCAGCTTGGCTCCGAATGCAGGCAGTCAGTTTGTCGAGGCTGCTGTAAAATTATTAAATGAATAACAGGAGGAATTGAAATGAGTTTTACTTACGAAATGGCGCCTTGGGTGCCTTACAAAAACAAGGAAGTTTTAGATCGCGTCCGTAACATGTCGGTCGAGGAACTGTTGACCCCCCCGAAGGACGGTCTGACCCATCCCGACTTTAAAATCCACCTGGTAGAAGACCCCGCACTCATCTGGGTTGCCGATATGGTTGCCCGCATTCAGGCATCTGATCTTCTGGACAAGAAAGTTGTTATGATCCTGCCCAACCCCTGCCCGGGTATCTATCAGGCAGTTGCAAACACCATCAACTATCTGAATATCAACTGCCGCAACGTACATGTATACACCATGGACGAATGGGCTGACCAGGACGGCAATGTTGCTCCCATCGATTTCAAGGCAGGTTTCGGTTACTCTCAGTTAAAGTACTTCCGCGGTATGATTCGCGAAGACCTGCGTATGCCTTTAGAGCAGATTCACTACCCCACCACCGAGAACATCAACGATTACTCCAAGATGATTACCGAGTGCGGCGAGGGCGGTGCTGACATCTGCTACAGCGGTCCCGGTTGGGCTGGCCATATCGCCTTTATCGACCCCGATACCCCCGAGTTCGCTTGCAACTCTTTGGAAGAGTTCATCAATATGGACGCTCGTATCGTAACCTTAAACCCCTTAACCATTATGCAGAACTCTCTGCACGGCGTATTCGGCCAGAGCGGTGACATCGCAAACGTACCGCCCCGTGCCGCAACCATCGGCCCCGCTGACGTTAAGCGCGCAAGAGTCCGTATGGAATCCCACAGCCTGACCACCGGCGGCAGCCGTTCTTCTTGGCAGCGTATGGTTTCCCGCCTGATTCTGCAGGGCGAGATCACACCTCAGGTTCCCACTTCCATCCTGCGCCTGTGGCCCACTGATGTATTCGTAAGCGAAGGCATTGCACAGCCCATCGAATGCATGGAGAGAGTAGGTTACTAATATGTCGAAACGCTATGCACTATTAGGTCAAGTAGTGCTGGGCGATCGAGTCATTAAAAATGGTGCTGTCGTCGTTGACGGCAGCACCATTGCTAATGTTGGCGCCCGCACCGAGATCGACCTTCCCGAGACCGTCATCGACTGCGGTGAACGTCTGGTTATGGCAGGTTTCATTGATATCCATTGCCATGCTGGCAGTACTTATGAGTCCCATTTGGCGCCCACCCCCTTTGCCGCATATCACCTGAAGCACGGCACCACAGGTCTTTTGGGTACCATCTACCGCGACATTTCTCAGGAGGACACCTTAAAGGCATATGAGATGATGCGCGAAACAATGAAGACTCACAAAAACCTGCTTGGCGCACATATGGAAGGTCCATACTTAAACCCCGACTACGGTGCATCCAAGTGCCCCTTACGCCCTGTTAAGCGGGAGGAGTATATGGAACTGATCAACGAAAATATCATCAAACAGTGGACGTTCGCTCCCGAAGTAGAGGGGACCGACGAACTGCTGACTGAAATGGTCAAAGCAGGGATTGCCCCCGCTATCGGTCACAGCGCCGCTTCTCCCGAGCAGGTCAAAACCGCTCATGATGGGGGAGCACGCATCGTTACCCACCTGTTTGATGCAACCGGCTGCAGCATTGAACCCACTCGTTGCGGCGGTACCAAAGAAGTGAATTTTGACCAAGCCGCAATGCTTTGCGACCACTTCTACTACGAACTGATCGTTGACAGTATGGGCATCCACGTCCGTCCGGATATGGTCCGTCTTGCCGCTAAGACTGTCGGCGTTGATCGGCTGGTCGCCATTACCGATTGTTGCACCGGCTCGGAGGACGACAGCGACTTGAATATGTTCAACGGCGAACTTCACGGCAGTAAACTGACCATGAACTACGTTGCCCGTAACCTGGCTGCTTTGGGATTCTCTTTGCCTCAGATTACCCGCATGACCGCCGAAAACCCTGCCCGTGCCATCCGCGTCTTTGACGAAATGGGCAGCCTGTCTGTCGGTAAACTGGCGAATATTGTTGTTTGTGATGACAACTTTAAGAACCTGGAAGTTTACCTTCACGGCGAAAAGGTTGACTGATACAAAAAAAGAGATTGGCTTTTGCCAATCTCTTTTTAAATTCATTTGCTTTAAACCAAGGTGCAGAAAATATCAAAAAGACCCTGCCGACAAGGCAGGGCCTTTGATTACTTGCTTTCCTTTGCCAAGCGAACAATATCGCCCACGCCGTCCAGCACCAATGTGGGACGGTAAGCATAGGATTTCAGCGTTTCGGGGGTCGAGATGCCCGACAGCACCAAAACGGTGGACATGCCGCTTTCTAAACCCGAAATAACGTCGGTGTCCATACGGTCGCCGACCATCACGGCTTCGGCAGAGTGGCAGTTCAGCAGCTTAAGACCCGTACGCATCATCAGCGGGTTGGGTTTGCCGCAGAAATAGGCTTTGGTACCCGTTGCAATCTCAATGGGGGCAACCAAAGCACCGCAAGCAGGCGCAATGCCATTTTCTATCGGTCCTGACACATCCGAGTTAGCGCCGATGAGCTTGGCACCGCCCAATACCAAATTGGTGGCTTTGGTCAGGGTATCTAACGAATAGGTCTTCCCTTCGCCCACAACAACATAGTCGGGATTGATGTCGTTCATGGTAATCCCCGCATCGTAAAGAGCGTTAAACAAGCCGGCTTCACCGATGGCATAGACCGAGCAACCGGGAGACTGCTCCTTTAAAAATGCGGCAGTCGCCAGGGCGCTGGTGTAAAAATGCTCTTCGCTGATGTCCAAACCCATGCGGGAAAGTTTATTCTGTAACTCGCGGGGGGTAGAGCCGCTGTTATTGGTCAAAAACAGATATTCTTTCTTTTCTTCATGAAGCCATTGGATAAATTCGGCAACCCCGGGAAGAATCTGATTCCCGTGATAGATAACGCCGTCCATATCGCAAATGAACCCTTTTTTCTTGTTTAAATCAAATGCGTTCATGTCAATCACCTCTCGTTTTATTATAACATTTTACCCCATTTTGTCAATAAAAAAGAACGGTTAACTTAAAGTCTTTCCACAGGTTTTCGGCAATGTCAACCAAAACCTGTCCTGCCGATTGACGTCAGTGGCTTTGTTATGGTACAATATATAAAGAGAGGAGGGGTACTGTGGCAGATTATATCACCCTCAGCCCCGCGCTTCAAAAGCGCATAAAAGAAGAAAATCCGTCATTGTTTGCCGATGGTGCCATCCGCCGTCGTGCAGGAAAAGACACTGCAAGTCCTCAACGTCCTGCCTATGTTCGCGATGTCGAAAAGATTTTGCACAGTCCCTACTATAATCGTTATACCGATAAAACGCAGGTCTTTTCTTTTTATAAGGACGACGATATCAGCCGCCGCGCCTTGCACGTTCAATTGGTGTCCCGCATTGCCCGTAACATCGGTCGGGTTTTAGGGTTGAACCTTGACCTGATCGAAGCCATTGCTCTGGGTCACGACATCGGGCATACCCCCTTCGGTCATGCAGGGGAGCGCTATTTAAACGAACTTTATCACGCCCATACAGGCCGCTATTTTATGCATAACGTCCACAGCGTCCGCGTGTTAGATGGCATTTTCCATATGAATATCAGTCTCCAAACCTTAGACGGCATCCTTTGCCATAACGGTGAGATGGAAATGGACGAGTACTGTCCCCGACCTTTGGGCGATTTCGATGCCTTTGACCGTATGGTAGAGGAGTGCTACCGCTCCCAAGAAGCGGTTACCGCCCTTGTTCCGGGTACGCTGGAAGGCTGTGTAGTGCGGGTTTCCGACATCATCGCTTATCTGGGAAAAGATCGACAGGACGCTTTGCGGACAGGCGTTTTAGAGAACGATATCGTTTTCCAAAACGATAGAATCGGTCGCTTTAATGCCGTGATGATCAATAACCTGGTGGTCAACATCATTGAAAACAGTTATGGAAAACCCTATATTAAAATGGACCCCGAATTTTTTGATGCCCTTTCTTTGGGCAAACGGGAAAACTATAAGCTGATTTATGGCAGCGAAGAGCTTTTCTCCCAGCAGGAAAAGCAGATCAAACCCATGTTCGAACGTCTTTACGAACGCTTCTTAAAAGACTTAAAAGAAGACAATCGAGACTCTTTGATTTTTACCCAACATATTGACTTCGTACGGGAGCGGGGACGCTACTATGGTACCGCACACTATGGCGAGGAAGAACCCAATCAGGTGGTCACTGACTATTTGGCGAGTATGACCGATGAATATATGACCGACCTGTACGAACACCTTTTCCCTGACGTGCCGAAAGTCGCTTTCGTCTCTTACTTCCGTTGACTTGACAGAACTTGCGGGGTATGCTATAATCAATTTGTTGATTTTGCAACAAGGTGGAAAGAATATGAACGAACGTTTCGAGACCTTTACGGTCTTGATGACTAAAATCAGTCGTAATATCCGAAAGATCAAAGCGGGCGTAATGTCCGAGTTTGATTTAAAGAGCGCCCATGTTTCCTGTGTTTATTATCTCTATAAATCAGGACCGCTGACCGCAACCGAGCTATGTGAAGCCTGTGAAGAGGATAAGGCGGCAGTATCCCGTTCCATTGATTATTTAGAGAAAAACGGATATATTGTCTGTGATTCCGAAACGGCAAAACGCTATAAAACGCCTCTACGTCTCACCGATAAAGGCAACGAGATCGGCAGACGCCTTGCTGACCGTGTGGATAGCGTACTGGACGAGGTTGGTGCCGAGATGGGGGATGAAATGCGTAAAACGATGTATGAAAGCTTGTCCATCGTCTGCGAAGACCTTCAAACCATCAGCCAACGCTATGAATAAAGAACTCCTTTTAAGGGCAAAAAAAGATTTTAAAAAATTTTTCGATTTTTTTGAAAATAATACTTGATTTATGAAAATCTTTATGCTATAATACACACTGTTGACAGCAATATGCGGATATGGCGGAATTGGCAGACGCGCATGGTTCAGGTCCATGTGAAAGCAATTTCATGGAGGTTCAAGTCCTCTTATCCGCACCAAAAACAGCACCGACTAAGTTCGGTGCTGTTTTTTTCCGTACAGGTTTACACATATTTTCGCATATGGGAAAGCGCCGCTTTTTCCAGGCGGGAGACCTGCGCCTGGGAAATACCGATTTCGCCTGCTACTTCCATTTGGGTCTTGCCCTGAAAGAAACGCAGATTTAAAATATCCCGTTCCCGTTGGTTTAAACGGCTCATTGCCTGAGAAACGGTGATTTCCCGCAGCCAGTTTTCATCGGTGCACTTGGCGTCTTTAACCTGGTCCATTACATACATGGTATCCCCGTTGTCATTGTAAATCGGCTCAAAAAGGGATACGGGGTCTTGGATGGCATCCAGCGCCATAACCACATCCTCTCGGGGGAGCGCCAGTTCCCGTGCGATTTCGTCCACGTTTGCTTCGCGGGATTCGTTGCCCGTGATCCTTTCCTTGACCTGCAGGGCACGATAGGCAGTGTCTCGTAAAGAGCGGCTGACCCGAATGGCGTTATTGTCCCGCAGATAGCGGCGGATCTCTCCGATGATCATGGGAACGGCATAGGTTGAAAAACGGACGTTTAAGGATAGGTCGAAGTTCTCAACCGACTTTAAAAGTCCGATGCATCCGACTTGAAAGAGATCGTCCAACACCTCGCCGCGGTTGGAAAACTTTTGTACCACGCTTAAAACCAGCCGTAAATTCCCCTGAATAAACAGTTCTCTCGCTTCGGTATCCCCGTCTTTGATTTGATGTAACAACTTCATATTTTCTTCGTTGGTAAAGGTGGGAAGCTTTGCGGTATTGACACCGCAGATTTCTACCTTGTTCAACTTTTCACCTCCGAATTTTCTCTCTGTTTTCAGTATTGCCTTTTGGGCGATTTATATAACATCGTTTGTCCAAAGAAAAAGGTTCGTTGAATTGACACGTTTCTACCCATAACATCGGTCTAAAATCGACTTGGACTATTATCTTCGACACCAAAGTCGGTTATCCTTTGTCCTTAAAAACAAAAAGCGCCCTGCGGCAATGCCGCAAGGCTCTTTTGACGGTTTATCTGTTTATTTTTTCAATGTCGTCCTTTAATTTTAAGGCTTCAAGGCTCCCTGAAAATGTGTTTTCTTGCAAGTTTAAGGTACCCATATGACCTGCAACAATATGTCCCGTGGAGTTTCCGCTATCCTTAAAAGTGCAGTTTTTAACTGTTATGTTCTTGGCCTCACGTAATTCCAACTGAACTCCGAAATTGTTGTCAAAGGTGCAGTTTTCAAAGACCACTTCACCCTGGTGGATGGTCTTGACCGACGTTCGCCCCTGATCGGCGCAAGCGTGGACCGTTGCACCGAAGGGAGCGTTGCCAATGGGACCAAACCCGCAGTTGGAGATGCTGGTGTTCTTGACAACGACCTTATCGATATAGTCGGACTCCAACCAATGTAATTCGGGGGCAATCATTATCCCGATGGGGCGGCGGTCAACCAGACAGTTTTCCACCGTGCCGTTGGCTTTGATCAAAATCCCGCGGGCACGTCCGTTGGTGAAGGAGGTGTTTTTGATCTCAAATCCGTTGCACATTTCATTTTCATTGACAACCCAGCCGGGGTATTCCATCACAGGGTCTTTGTTTAAAACGACCTTGTACCATTGACGACTGTTGAAAGTCCACACACCCACGTTTTCCACTACGTCAACGGGGGAGATATAGTCACTGATCGGCTCGGCAGAAACAACGGTTGCCTCGTCTAAAAACTCGTATTCTCTAGAATAAAAACGAAGCACGTCACCGGGCAGGAACTGCTGACGGATGTTCCATACGGTGATGGTGTAGGTATTCTTGCCCAGCTTTTCACCGGCACGGCTGTAAACGCCGTGGATGTTGGTGCCGTCGTCACCGTTGGCTTCGACGGTACAATCAATAACGGAGAAACTTTTTCGCAGACCGTTGACGTGGAATCCGGTGCCCGAAATCGAAGTCAAACGGGGAATAACGCCTCCCAAAGGAGTGGGGCCGGGAACAATCTTAACCTGTTGGTAAATACTACGGTTGGTCTTGTTACCAAATCCTTCCGAAACGGCAACGTCACCGCTGTGAATGGTAACGTCGTTCAGATTGAAGCCGTCACTTTCCTCGATGTAGAAGGTGTTTGCCTTTCCGCTGCCGCGAAAAACAAAATAGTCACCGATATTTGCATGTTGGGCAATATTGAAAACTTTGGCAGAATTAATACGCCAACGATTTCCTTCTAAGTGTTCGATCTCCTTTCCCGAAAAACTGACCGACCATGCATCGGTAGACAGCAACCCCGCTGCAGTATAAAAGTCACCGGCAACAGTCTCGGTGGCTGAAAATACACAAGGATAAGCAGGATCTATCCAAAGGTCAAAATAAAATCCTTCGGGGTCGAAAGCGATGATCTCACCTTGGGTGTAAACGGGAATTTCGTAGTCAACGGTCAGGTTTTCTACTTTTAGGTTGTAGCCGTTATTGACATAGAAGCCGAAGGCTGTCTTCCTTTGAAACAATAAGGTGGTGTTGTTTCCTTTGACCGTAAAGTTCCGCATGTTGGACAGATCAATATGACACCTGGCGGCAGAGGGGACGCGGAAGATACCTTCGGGCAGAGTCACTTCACTTGCACCCGAGTTGTATGCATCCGAGATCATCTTGTTGATGTCCACATCCTCGCGGATGATGCCTTTGTAAACGGGGGAGTATTCCCCCGGAGCAGTCTTTTCAATAGGGGTCTGGCACTTGTCATAGAACCGTTTGACCAGAACCGCCGTTTCGGCACGGGTGGCAAGTCCTAAGGGATTAAAACTGCCGTCGGTGTTCCCTGTAATCACTCCCAGCGCTACTGCTTTTTGTACAGCATCCTGGGTCCAGTCGGAAATTCTGTCCTCGTCGGTAAAGTCTTTTTTGCCCGCCTTGACGTTGCCCCGAAGCCCCTCCCAAAGCCGGACCAATACAACCGTCATCTCTTCCCGGGTGATGGGCTGGTCCGGGAAGATCCTGTTGTTCTTCACCATTTGGGCAGGAATAATATCCCGACGGACGGCTTCGGTAACGGTCTTCGAAAACCACTGTTCTTCTGCAACGTCGTCAAAGGTCTTTTCGTATTTCAACGCGCGGATATGGGGTACTTTCAGCGCCAAAGTCAAAAACTCGGCACGGGTAACCGATGCTTCGGGGTCAAAGAGGGTCTCGCTCTTTCCGCTGATAATGCCTTTTTGATAGAGGGGCATCACATAGTTCCGCGCCCAGTGACCGCTTAAGTCGGTAAACCCTGCGGCGCCGACTCGATCGACGGTCCAAAGGGGGAGAACCAGGCATAGGGAAAGCAGTACCGCCATTGTTTTTTTCATTTCATTCCCTCCCGAATATCATATGATCGTATTATAGCATAAAAAGAAAATTTTGTCTATACAACGAAAATGCTATACCAAGGGAAACTTTTAATTCGTTCCACTTGGGTGCTATTAAAAAAAGTCAGCCAAAAGGCTGACTTTTTATTATCGTTCGGTACCGATGAAGAACAGGGCAAGCGTTCCCGGGCCTGAATGTGCGCCGATGACGGGGCCGACGTCGGTGATGATTTCGGTCTTTCCGCCGGTGCGCTCGAAGATCAGGGCTGCCAATGCTTCCGCATCGGCAAGACAGTCACCATGGGAAATGTAGATGGGACCCTGACCCACTGTTTCTGCCAGTTCTACATACTTGTCGGCAAGCATGGAAATTGAATTTTTGCGACTTCGTGCTTTGGTAACCTTGACCAGATGCCCCTCGTAGTCTACGTGTAAAATCGGCTTGATCCCCAGGGCGTTACCAACAAATGCAACGGTGGGGCTGACCCGTCCGCCGCGTTTTAAGTACATTAAATCATCGACAGTAAACCAATGACAAAGCTTGGTAATGTGCTTATCTACATAAGCGGCAGTCTCTTCAATGGTGGCGCCTTCTGCCTTTTTGTCAACGGCTAATTTAACCAGCATCCCTTGCCCTGCCGAAGCGGCGAGGGTGTCTACCGCGATTATCTTGCGGTCGGGGTACTGGCTTCGCAAGTCTTCTGCCGCCATCCGCGCCGAGTTATAAGTCGTACTCAGCCCCGACGAGAAGGAAATGTACAATACGTCCTTGCCGTCTACTAACGTCTTTTCAAACGCCTCGCGGAACATTTCGCTGTTAATGGCAGAAGTCTTTGCGGTAGACCCCTGACGCATCTTTTCGTAGAACAGGGAAGGCTCCATATCAAAAGCGGAATACTCTTTATCGTCGTCATCAAAACGGAAGAATAGACCGGATACTGCAACACCCCATTCTTTCAGAAGAGCGAGGGAGATGTCGCATCCCGAATCGGTGTGGATTACAAAACTCATAGCAATACCTCCTTACTTATATATGCATTATACACCCTGCTTGTTGAAATGTCAACATCCAAATAAAAAAGACCGAACCGGCACCTTCGATCCGCTTGTCGATCCGATAAATTCGAAAACCTCTTGACAAACAAAGGATATTGTGTTAAACTTTTTCGTGTTCGTCGGGGTGTAGCTCAGTTTGGTAGAGTGCATGGTTCGGGTCCATGAGGCCACAGGTTCAAATCCTGCCACTCCGACCAGAAAAAACGACAGTAATCGACAGATTGCTGTCGTTTTTTCAGCTAAATTCGCTTACGCGAGCTAAATGTGTTTTCAACACGCTAAATTACCTCGCAGCTAAATTGACCTTTGGTCATCTTAAAGCGAATTTAATTTAGCTGTTCCGTTAGAAACAATTTAGCTATTGCGAAGCAATAATTTCACTTTGCAACTTGTTGCAAAATTTCGCTAACAAAAATTCCGTGATTGCTGAAATCTTTGCCATTACTACATTTTCAAGTAAATCCTATAAGAACTTCCGCACCACCTTAAACCTCAGAAGCCAAGCGGTTTCTGAGGTTTTTGCTTTGTTTGAAAAACCTCATTTTTCGGTTTTGACCACATGTTTTCATCTCCAACTGTGGGACAAAAGTTTTTTCTTTGTTTTCACCGTATCCTCATAGAGATGGTCGTTTATCTTACGGATGTATCCTGTGCCGGGCGTTCTCATCTTGCCCTTTTGGGGCTTAGATTTGGTTTGCGACGGCTTTTTTGTTTATCTGCGATTGTTTCTTCGTTGTCGTTTGTATCCTTGTTGAATCGGGTGTTAATCTTTTCATTCGCCCCCTTTTTTCTGTTATTAGTTGCTTGACAAAAAGGCAACAAAACGTGTATAATATAACTACGTATCTGTATGTCAGAAATCCGGAGGTCATAATGAGTAAAAAACTAAAAATCTGGTTGGCAGTTATTGGGGTTTTGTTGCTTCTTGCCGGCTGGTTGGTATATGCCCAGTGGGATAACATCAACGCCCTTGTGGATGCATTCCGCTATTCCAACGAAGAAGTCGAAACAAAACTGCAGGAAAACAATCGGGCGATCGCCGAGTATCTGGAGAAGGAAGAAAACATTACCGTCCGTGAGATGACCGAAGACGAGGCAAAGGCTTTGGCAGAGGGGACGCTCACCGAAGAAGAGCTGGTCAAGCTGTTAACGGGACAGACCGCAGCCGCTTCGCCTGAAAAAGAGCCGCCTGCTGATCCGCCGAAGGTACCGCCGGCAGGCGATAAACCCGTGGTTAGCCAATCACCCGTTCAGGTGCCTGAAAAAACGACAGCCCAAACGGTAGCCGAGGCGGTGGCCAAACTGTACATCACTAAAAATGATTACCTCGGTCGGTTGGACAGCATCGAAGCGAAGGTCCGTGCTGAGTATATCGCAATGAGTGCTGAAGAGCAGAAAGGTGCAAAGCAACGGATGCTGTCTCAGTATTTGCCAATGGTATCCTCTTGGGAGAAAGAGTGCGATGCGGCAGTCTACGGCGTGATTTCAGAAATCCGCACGGCACTGAAAAAGAGCGGTCAGGCCGAGACGGTTGCTGACCAAATCGAAGCATCTTACCTCAACGAAAAACGGCTGAAGAAGTCCTACTTCATCGGCAGATATATGGATTAAACAATAACGATCATCAATCTTGAAATAAGGAGCAGGGGAATGAGAAAGAACATGAAGAAAATCATTAGTATTCTGGTCGTAGCGACACTGTTGTTCTCTGTAATGCCGATGGCGTTTGCCGGCACCGCTTTCGCCGATTTTCCGACCGGCTGGTCGGCTGAGGCAATGACAGCGGCGGTAAACAACGGTCTGTTGACCGGGTATGAGGACGGCACCATTCGTCCCGAGGCGAATCTGACCAGAGCAGAAGTCGCAACCATCATCACGCGTGCCTTTGGAGCAACGACTACATCGGACATCTCAGCGTTCAGGGATGTGCCCGCCAACGCTTGGTTCACGCCCTATATCGCAAGAGCGGTAAAAATGGGTGCCTTAAACGGAACGAGCGCTACGACGATGGACCCCGATCTGCCCATCACCCGTGAACAGGTCTTTACGGCAGTTGCGCGGGTATTGGTCTTATCCGATTCGGACACCTCTGTTTTAAACAAGTTTAAAGATGCGGGCGAGATCTCTGACTGGGCAACCAACGCGATGGCAGCTTTGGTAAAACGCGGCTATGTCAACGGTGACCTCCTGGGCAACGTAAACCCCAAGTCAAGCATCACCCGTGAAGAGTTTGCGCAGTTCATGCATAACGCCATCCGTACCTACATCACGAAAGAGGGTACATACAGCAAGGACTTAGAGGGCATCACCGTCATTCGTGTTCCCAACGTTACCTTGCAAAACCTTTCCGCCACTTCGGACATCGTTGTGGGTGACGGCGTTGGTACCGGTGCCGTTTTGATGAACGGCGTTACCATTGAAAAACGTTTGCTGGCCCGCGGCGGTACCATTACGTTGCTTAAAACCACTACAGGACGTGGTGTTGTTGTTAACAACGTAAACGGAAATACCCACTTCAACAACTATCGTGCCGAAGCTGTTTTCGCAGGTATTATTCAAAACACCTCCGCAACCTTCTTAAGTGTCGTTATCAACGGCGGCAGTAGCGGCGGCAGAGAATACACGCTGAATTTCTACCTCCATGCTGACGACGAAACACCCTACAAAACCATTCGCAATATCTCGTACAATAAAAAACTGGGCGCCGATCTTCCCACTCCTGCAGCCGAAGACATTATAGGTTACAAATTCCTGGGGTGGCACAGAAAGAATATGCCCGGATCTGCCGTTACCGCATCCACTCCCATTACCGGTAATTGGGATGTCGTTGCCAACTTGGAGCGCATCGAATATCCTGTCACGTTCGTAGATGAAGACGGGGTTTCTCCCTTCGTGGATTTCATTGACGGCTTTACCCCGGTAGCTACTGCAAACGTAGAGACCCCCTATATCCTTCCTACCGAGGCGCAGATTAAGCGTAACGGCTATACCTTCCGCGGTTGGACGGATGCTCTTGGTAACCCCGTAACTGCTATTACCATTACCGTATCCACCCCTGCTGACGGCTTTGTGCTGAAACCCGTTTTCACCAAAGACACCTATTACGTAGAATTCTATAATGCGGATTACACACCCGCATCCTTTGTAGACGGTTATACCCCTCCCGTTGAATACGCTGTAGACAACTTACCCGCTCTGCCGAATGATACCCAGGTTGTCGTCCCCGACGGGGAACGCTTTATGTACTGGGTAAACGAAAACGGCGAACCGGTCTATGGTTTAACAGTAACCGAGGATATGACCGACGGACAGATCCTGAAACTGTA
>JAZOOX010000041.1:0-16862 GCA_045655245.1 Clostridia bacterium
AGACGTAGCCGATGGGGGTATTGAAGTATTGGCTTACTTCTTTGGCATAGATGGCTTTCATAGGTTCCCCCCTCCTTCCTGGGTCAGGCGTAAGAAGACGGTCTCGAGGGACAGTTCTTCCTGTTTTAATTGGGTCAGGACAAAGCCCCGCTCCACACAGCGTTGAAAAACGGCGCGGCGCAGGTCAGCCGAAGCGTCGGCGGTCAGGGCAAACAAGCCGTTGCCCAAGTCCTCTGCTTCACCGACACCCTTTAAGGTAAAGAGCGCCGCCAAAACAGCGGCGGAGTCCCCCTCGGCTTCCACCAGCAGGCGGCCGCCCACGGTGGCACGGGAGAGGTTGTCCAGGGTATCGTCCGCAACGATGCGGCCGTTGGCAATCATGATTACACGGTCGCAGATGGCGCTGACTTCGTGGAGGATATGGGAGCTTAAAAGTACGGTATGCTCCTGACCCAGTTCACGAATCAGGTTGCGGATTTCAATCATCTGCACGGGGTCCAGCCCTACCGTAGGCTCGTCTAAAATCAGCACTTCGGGGTTGCCCAAAAGTGCCTGAGCAAGGCCCACACGCTGGCGGTAGCCCTTGGACAGGTTTTTGATCAGGCGGGTCTTGACGTGGGCGATGCCCACCCGCTCCAGGATCCCGTCGATATGGGCTTCTGTATCCTCCACCTCGGCTTTTTTCAGGTCAAAGGCAAAGTGCAGGTATTCGGAGACGGTCATATCCGGGTACAGCGGGGGCAGTTCGGGCAGGTAGCCGATGCGGCGTTTTGCCTCGTTGGGATGCTCCAGCACGTCATAGCCGTCAATGAGTGCCTGACCTGCGCTGGAGGAAATGTACCCCGTCAGCATATTCATTGTGGTGCTTTTCCCTGCGCCGTTGGGACCCAAAAAGCCCACCACCTCCCCTTTACCGATGGTAAAGGAAAGACCGTCAACGGCGACCTTGGTGCCGTAGCGCTTGGTCAGTCCGCGCAGTTCGATCATAAATCATTCCTCCGTTTCGGCGGTAATGGCTAATGCAAGTTCGGTCAGTTGTTTGTCGTCTACGTACGAGGGTGCGCCGTTCATCAGTTCGGACGCGTTTTGTACCTTGGGGAAGGCGATGATGTCACGGATGGAGCTTTTGCCCGAAAGGAGCATAATCAAGCGGTCAAAGCCGTACGCCATACCACCGTGGGGCGGTGCGCCGAAGCGGAAGGCGTCCAACAGGAAGGAGAAGCGGGATTGGGCTTCTTCCTCGGACATGCCGATGGCTTTGAACATCTTTTTCTGGATCTCCTGAGAGTGGATACGGATACTGCCGCCACCCAGCTCTACACCGTTTAAGATGATGTCATAGGCTTTGGCGCGAACCTTGTCGGGGTCGGTATCCAAAAGGGGCAGGTCCTCGTCCATGGGGGAGGTGAAGGGGTGGTGCATTGCCACATAGCGGCCTTCTTCCTCGTCATACTCCAACAGCGGGAACTCGGTGACCCACAGGAAGTTGTAGTCGTTGGGGTTGATTAAGTCCAGGCGTTTGCCGATTTCCAAACGAAGATTGCCCAGTGCGTCAAAGACCACACGGTTGCGGTCGGCAACGATCATGATGACGTCCCCTGCCTTGGCTTCGGCACGGGCGATGATTGCCTGCAGTTGGTCCTCGGTAAAGAACTTGGCGATGGAGGACTTGATTTCGCCGTCGGGCATCAGGGTAATCCAAGCCATCCCCTTGGCGCGGAAGAGTTTGCACAGGTCTACCAGCTTGTCCATATCCTTGCGGGAGAACTTTTCGGCGGCGTCGGGTGCGGTGACACAACGGACGCTCCCCCCTACTTCCACGGCAGAGGCAAAGACGCCGAATCCGCAGTCCTTCACCAGGTCGGACAGGTCGTGGATCTCCACTCCGAAACGGGTGTCAGGCTTGTCCGAGCCGTAACGCTCCATTGCTTCGCGGTAGCACATCCGCGGGAAGGGGGTTTTAAGGTCGATGCCTTTTAAGTCCTTGAATACTTTTTGGATAAACCCTTCGTTGACTGCAATTACGTCGTCGGTTTCCACAAAGGACATTTCCAGGTCGATCTGGGTAAACTCGGGCTGACGGTCGGCACGCAGGTCCTCGTCACGGAAGCAGCGGGCCAACTGGAAATAGCGGTCCATCCCTGCGATCATCAACAACTGCTTGTACAGCTGAGGCGACTGGGGCAGGGCATAGAACTTGCCGGGATGCACCCGGGAAGGAACCAGGTAGTCACGGGCGCCTTCGGGGGTGCTCTTGGTCAAAATGGGGGTTTCGATCTCCATAAACTGTTGTTCAGAGAAGTAGTTACGGGCGATCTGTGCCACCTGATGGCGCATGATTAGACCCTTTTGCACCTCAGGACGGCGCAGGTCCAAATAGCGGTAGGTCAGACGCAGAGCGTCGTTTACGTTGTCCGAAGAATCGTCGATATGGAAGGGCGGAACCTCGGATGCGTTTAAGATTTTTAAGGAGGTGGCGTTGATCTCGATCTCCCCCGTTTTTAAGTCACGGTTGACGGCAGATGCATCCCGCAGGACCAGCTGACCCGTTACGGCAACCACGAACTCGTGACGGAGTGCAGACGCCTTTTCGTAGGCTTCCTTGTCAAAATCCTCGGAGAATACTGCCTGAATGACACCGCTGACATCACGGATCCAGGCAAAGAGCAGAGCGCCCAGGTCACGACGGGCGTGTACCCAGCCCATCACGGTAACGGTCTTGCCCACGTCCTCCTTGGTCAGTTCTGCACAACGGCAGGTACGTTTTAATCCAGCTAACTGTTCAGCCATATTATAACCCTCTTTCCAGTAATTCGGTCAATGAGATTTCCCTCTCCTCGCCCGTTTCCATTGTTTTCAG
This sequence comes from Clostridia bacterium, assembly GCA_045655245.1. GTDB lineage: Bacteria > Bacillota > Clostridia > RGIG8785 > RGIG8785 > RGIG8785. The sequence goes on from JAZOOX010000041.1 coordinate 2,861, forward strand.
TCTTGCAGTATCGGTGTCCAGTTCGGTGTCGCCGATGACCACCACATACCGCACACCCAGGCGGTTGGCGGTCTTCATCTGTGCCTTGACGCTTTTGCCCATGTGGTCCCGCTCGCAAGAAATGCCCATAGAGCGGAGCTTGTGGCAAAGGCGGGATGCGTAAAGGTCTGCCCGTTCCCCCATAGAGATCACAAACAGGTCTTGGGGTTCGGGATCGGGGGGCAGTTTGCCCGTTTCTTCCAAAATCAGGAGCAGGCGTTCGAGACCCATACCAAAGCCTACACCGGGGGTGGGTGCGCCGCCCAGCTCTTCGATCAGTCCGTCATAGCGGCCGCCGCCGCAGACGGTGCTTTGGGCGCCGATGCCGTTGGACTTGATCTCAAACACCGTCTTGGTGTAGTAGTCCAGGCCGCGGACAATGCTCTTGTCGATTTGGAAAGGAATGCCCATTTCCCGCAGGTACTTTTGTACCTGATCAAAGTGGGTCTGACACTCGTCGCAAAGGTAGTCGGTCATCATGGGCGCGTGGTGAACGATGTCCCCGCAGGAGGGAACCTTACAGTCCAGCGCACGCATGGGGTTTTTCTCCAGACGGGTGCGGCAGGTTTCGCACAGGGTATCCCGATGGTCGGAAAGATACTCCCGCAGACGGTCTAAATACGCCTGACGGCAGGCGGGACAGCCGATGCTGTTGATGTTTAAGGTCAGCTCGGCCAGACCGACCCGATGCAAGAGCGCCATTGCCAGAGAAATCACCTCGGCGTCGATGGACGGGTGGGCACTGCCGTAGACTTCCGCACCGAACTGGTGAAACTCCCGCAGGCGGCCTGCCTGGGGTTTTTCGTAACGGTAGCAGGAGATCTCGTAAAAGAGTTTGCAGGGTTGGATGCCCGCGTTTAGGTTGTGCTCCAGATACGCTCTGCCAACCGATGCAGTGCCTTCGGGGCGCAGGGTGATGCTGCGGCCGCCCTTGTCGTCGAAGGTGTACATCTCTTTTTGAACCACGTCGGTGGTGTCACCGACGCCGCGCTCGAAAAGTTCGGTATGTTCAAATACGGGAGTGCGGATCTCCCGATAGCCAAAGGCTTTGCAAACTGCGGCGATATGCTTTTCCAGCCAATGCCACTGATGGGATTCGGCGGGCAGAACATCTTTTGTGCCGCGGGGTGCCTGAGTCAGCATAGTACTTCAGTCCTCTCGTTTTCATAGATATTATAATTGTATGCTTTTTTCGGCAAAAAGTCAAGGTATACACAGATAATTCACAAATTAAAAAAGCAGGCGGTAATCCGCCTGCTCTATTACGTTTTTTTCCTTTTTTGCCGTAAAACGAACACCGCTCCTCCGCAAATCAGCAAAATTAACGGAATCACATATTCGCCGTTGAACGATTTATTCACTGTTTCTTCTGATCCGCCGCCAATCTTAACGGCTTCTGCGCTTTTTTCAGCCGACGTTCCTTTTCTTTGCATAAAATCATTAACAAGATTCCCACTTGTTATATTGCCGTTTGGAATCTCTTTAGACGCTGAATGATTCGAATAGTTCAAATCTAAAAACAGCTCATTCATGCCGTCATCTACCACTAACCCATTGATTGCCGTAGTCTCAGTCACATATTTTGCACTGCTTAAATCGATATTTTCAAAAGCCACAATGAAATTGTCAAATAATGTACCGGCGGAAACACAAAACACACGATAAAGTCCATCTTCTTTTATAATTTCCGCCATAGCAACAGCTCGACCGGAAACAAAAATCGGGAAATAATACTTATTTTCTTCGATCAGATAAGGCGTAATCTCTGTTTTTCCTTCTGATTTTGCTACAGCCAGAGCTTCAAAATCAACTTTATATCCCGCAACGCCGTCACCAAATCGAATGGTTGAAAGATCATCGGTCGGTTCAATGTTAAAGCCACTCGGATCTCCTCGAAGCGGAATCAAGATGGTTTCATAATTCTTGATGTTCCCCGTTTCCAACAAAGATTTAATCTCTGAAAGCTCTTCCACATGATTCGCCGTTACAATTGGCTGAATCGACATTATCAATACCAAAAGCAATACGAAAATTTTCTTCATTTTCTCATCTCCTTTCGTTAAATGTGTCAAGACTTCTTCTTATTGTTATACCAAGTATGACACCAATAAAACTCGGAATTGCGAATATAATCCTCGAAGTTGTAATAGTACCGTTGCGTCCCGCTCGTCAGCGGGTCTACCACATAAAGACCTTGATATACGCCATTCTCTTCATAGCCATATATCATTTGCATATGAGCACCGCCCTCACTCCATGCAATCCCAGCCGCAATAGGACTGTACCAGCCCGACAACATATTCTTTACCGAACTAAACGAAATTGTTGAATTTGTGTAAGTCGTAGATACCATATACCACCCTAACACACTCGTTATTTCATTCGGAAGTGCGCCTTCGTTCACCGCAGACCCTTTCAGCGTTGTAACAATATCCGTTTGAGTAGGCAAGGGTATCCACGTATCCAGATAATCTATTATCATCTGAGCAACTGCTGCCCAACACCACCAAGTTTGTTCTTGTGCCCTAGCAGTGATATTCAGTTTATGAGTTGTAGCGTTTACAGGTAATGTGCTTCCTAATAGGAGCACGATCACCATTGCAATTGATAAAACCTTATATTTTTTCAATTCTAATCCTCCTTCTTTACAAGTCCTTATTGTTTTGTCCTTCTTCTCCACACAACACATAAGCCTCCTTTCAAATAAAAAACGTGCAAACCAAACCCCATTTAAGAGGATGATCTACACGTTATCTGTCATTCACTGCAAAAGTTTTATTCTAATGTGCCGAAGGAGTATAACCCGAGCTGCAAACGTAACGTTGTCAAACCCCTTATATATTGATACTTTTGTTAACTTCTTTCAGCATTATTATAACTTCATTCGAGGAAAATATCAAGCTCTTTCCCATCATTTCTTGTCAAATTTTATGATTTTCTTTTGAAAGACAATCCATTTGCTGACGACATAGTTCAAAACCACCACTAAGACACTGACCAGGGCTTTTGCCCAAAAGCCTGTGATGCCAAAAGCGGTTTGGGTGAGTCCGACGGTGATGAGTATGGTGGGCAAAAAGATTTCCAAGACCCCTGAAAAGAGGCGTCCGCCCACGAAGGTCAGAAGTTCTTTTCCCCAATGGGTTGAGCGGCTATGAAAGACCCATTTTCGGTTGGTGACAAAAGCGAACAAGACCGCCACACTCCACGCAAACCCGTTGGATAGGGTCACGCCTAATCGGTTTACAAAAAGCGTATAGACGGCGAAGTTGACCAGGGTGGTCAGTCCGCCGAAGAAGAGGTAAAGAAAAATCTCACGCATCCGTTTCATCTTTTTTCAGCACCTCACGGGCAATATAGATGGGGCGTTTTTTCCCCTGGATGTAGATTTTGGCGATGTACTGCCCGATGATCCCCAACAAAATCATCTGGATCCCGCCCAAAAGCAGGATCAACACGATCAGGGTGGGATAGCCGGGGACGTCAATGCCAAAGAAGAGTTTTTGGATGACCACCGCCACCATATAAAGCAGGGACAGGACCGAAAAGACCCCGCCCAGGTAAACCGCCAGGGTCAGGGGCGCGGTGGAAAAGGCAATGATGCCTTCCACGGCATAGCGGACCAGTTTGCCAAAGGACCAGGAGGTTTTTCCCCCGCGGCGTTCCTCTGCACGGTAGGGCATATAGTAGGTGTTATACCCCACCCAGGAAAAAAGCCCTTTGGAAAAACGGAAGTACTCCTCCATGGCCAGGATCGAGTCTGCCACAGGGCGGCGGAGGGTGCGGAAATCACTGGCATCCGAAGGGAAGTCGGTGTCGCAAATGCGGTTCATCAAACGGTAAAAGGACTTTTTAAAAAAGGACAGCACCTTCCCTTCCCGCCGTTTTTCCTGATAGGCGGCTACCGCATCGTACTCGGGATGAGCGTCTAAAAAGTCTGCCATCTCCTGCACGTAGCGGGGATGCTGCTGCAGGTCGGCATCAATGAGGGTGACATACTCCCCCGTTGCCTCCCGCAGTCCTGCGTACATTGCCGATTCTTTTCCGAAGTTGCGGGACAGGTTGACCAGTCGGATGTTCTGTTCCGACTCGTACAATGCCAACAGCTCCGACCAGGTACCGTCACGGCTTCCGTCGTTGACGAACACCCACTCTACCTCCCCGGTCAGGGCGGCACGGCAGGCATCATAAAAGGGTCGGATGTTTTGTTCTTCGTTATAGCAGGGTATCACCAAAGACAGTTTCATTACAGTTCCCCCTTGATTGAATCGACGCCGTAATAGACCGCCATAGACACATTGGGCCAGGTGTCGGCGGTTTGGGTGTCGATGTATTTCAGGTCGTACAGTGCGCAAAACCGTGTTTCGGCAAAAACGACGGGAATGACGATTTGGGTGTTCCCTGCCGCCTTTTCGGTTTGGATCCGCAGGGCGTTGTCGGCAATCTCGGTATGGACCCGAACGATATCGGGGATGCCCACCGCAAAGCAGAGGGTGGACAAAAGGACCACCGCGCAAAGGAGGGTACAGGAAAGGACGTTCCAGCCCCGGCGGTCAAGGTCGGAAAGAAGAACGGCAACGGCGGCAAGAAGCAGGATCAGCGCCGACGAAGCGCAACGCTCGGGGTAGTACTCGGCAAAGGTCAGAATAAAGTTCGCCGCCAGCGACCCCGCCGTAAAGACCAGCGCCAGCCAGACCCGTTTCCCACAGGTACGGCGGACAAGCGCCAACACGAACAGCAGTCCCAATACAATCAAGAGGGGCAGAAAGCGCAGGTACATTTCCCAGGCACGGGTCAGGTTTTGAAGCAAAATTTCGGCAGTAAAGGCGGTCTGTTTGTTTGCCCATTCGGCTGGGGCAAGGTAGATGGATAAGTAACCCAAAAGGGCGCAAACGCTCCCCCAGACCAGATAAGGGCGGGGCTTTTTACGGCGGACAACGGCGTTGATGATCAGCAAGAGTACCGACATCCCGAAAAAGGCGGCAGAGCCGTTTTCCACAAACCCGCCTGCAACTACCGCAAACAGGCAAAAGAGCACCTGCAGGGGCTTTTGTTTAATGCCCTTGTCGGCAGCAAAAGCGTCCACGTACGGCTTTAAAAAGAGGAGACCGAAGGCGGTACACCAAAGGTAGTTGCACGCGCCGTCCAGCCATAGGTTGACCTGTCCGAAAGCGGGCATAAACAACCAAAGGGCGCAAAACAGACCCGCCAACAACAACGGCCTTTTGCGACCGTCCCACAGGGCAAAACGGTGCAGCAACCAAAGCTGTCCCAAAAAGACCAGAGCGTTTACAACGTCAAAGATGCCGTCGGGAAGCATCAAAAAGAGCTGGGCAAAAAAGTGGGCAAACAACCGTCCGTTCATCCGTAGGGCATGGATCCACAGGGACGGGAAGATATCCCACACCGAGCGAAGGGGTTCTTTGGTCAAAAAGCTTTGGGCGTAGGCAAAATCGTCGCACATTTTTGGAGTCAGGAGGTTCAGTCCCAGCATCAGTCCGAAGATCAGCGCCGATACCACCCAAAAAAACCAGGCTTTTTCTTTTGTTTTTTTCATTTGCTCCCCTCCTTGCTCTTTCCATTATAGCCCATATCAGCAAAAAAATCAAGCAAAACCCGCACCGTCATTTGGTTAACAAAAGTTAACCAAATCAAGCTTGACTAACGTAAAGGGACTGGATCCCATATCAACAAAAAATCAAGCAAAGACCGCACCGTCATTTGGTTAACAAAAGTTAACCAAACCAAACTTGACTAACGTAAAGGGACGGGAATCCACATCAGCAAAAACATCAGGTAAAGCCCACCCCGTCATTTGGTTAACAAAAGTTAACCAAATCAAACTTGACTGACGTAAAGGGACGGGATCCCGTGTCGACAAAAACACCAGGCAGACCCCCCACCGCCATTTGGTTAACAAAAGTTAACCAAATCAATTCAATTTCATGCATCATAAAAAAAGAGCCCCGTAAGGCTCTTTTAATACAACGGGACAGGATCCCAGCCGTAGTGCTTGATGTAACGGATGTCAATGCCGTTGTCCTCGGCGTACATCCGCATAAATTCGACCTCCGCCCCATCGTTGGATCGGTCGGTCATATACCTGGTATAAAGACCCGGATAACCCTTGGTAAACTGCTTGATGTCCTCGCCGTAATAAGCGCCGTCCCGCGCTTTTTCGACCGATGCGACGGTATAGCCGTTTTCTGTTTCGGTCAGGTGGAACACGGCGGGCATTTCGCCGCCACCGCCCTGTACCATGGTATCACCTTCCAGTCGGTAGCCTCCCGACCAAAAGCTGCCGAACACCAGATGCTCGCCGTCACGGTCAGTTTCCTTATAGATCACAAAAGAGGGAATCCACACGTCGCCGTAACCGGCGTGACGCAGGGCGTCCTCGTAAAACCAGTCGCAAATGGCGGCAATGGCGAGATTGTCCCCCGAATAGACGAAGGACGGCATTACCGTTCCGTCTTTCTGTTCCACGGTAAAGGATGGATGAACCGATGCAACGGGGACTTCGGTAGGGGTTTTTCCGCAACTGCATAAAAGCAAAAGGGCAAACAGTACAGACAGGACTTTTTTCATACATCCGCCTCCGTCATGCTGCTGTTTTTATAGCTGGAAGATGCCGAATGCACCCAAAAGGGAGGAGACCAGGATGGCAACGATGCAGATGGGCGCAAAGTACTTGATCACGATGTTAAAGAGTGCTTTGCGGCCAAACTTGCCCGAAATTTCGACCTCTTCGGCAATGGCTTGGGGCTTAATGACATAGCCCACAAAGATACAGGTAAAGAAGGCAACGATGGGCATGAGTACGCTGTTGCTGATGAAATCAAAGAAATCCAAAAACTGCATCCCGATGATGGTAACCCCTGCCATGGGACCGTAGCCTAAAGTGGACAGCAGACCGACGGCGATGGAGCCCAGGAAGACGATGCCGACACCACCCCGTCTGCCCAGCTTGGTCTTGTCACAAACGATGGAGACCACCGTTTCCATCAGGGAGATGGAGGAGGTCAGTGCGGCAAAGAGAACCAGTAAGAAGAACGTTGCGCCGATGAAAGTGCCTGCAGGCATCGTATCAAAGACCTTGGGCAGGGTAATGAACATCAGGCTGGGGCCTGCGCCCAGAGCTTCGGGTGTACCGCCCGAGAAGGTGAACACGGCGGGAATGACCATCAGGCCTGCGATAAAGGCAATGCCCGTGTCAAAGAGCTCGATTTGGGTAACCGAGGACTCTAAGTTCACGTCTTTTTTCATATACGAACCGTAAGTAATCATAATGCCCATTGCCAGGGACATGGAGTAGAACAGCTGACCCATAGCCGCCAAAACGGTACTGACGGTGAACTTGGAGAAGTCGGGCAGGAAGTAGTACTTCACCCCTTCGATGGCACCGGGCATGGTAACGGCGTAGCCTGCAATGATGATGGACAGAATAACCAAAACGGGCATCATGATCTTGCTGACCCGTTCGATCCCCTTTTCAACGCCGCCCAAAACGATTAAGGCAGTGATGCCGATAAAGAGAATGAACCAAAAAATCGGTTCCCCTGTGGCGGAAATAAACCCGCCGAAGTATCCGTCCGCCGCCGTTGCCGCAGCCCCGCCCGAGGAAAAGGCGTAGAGGTATTTGGCAACCCAACCGCCGATTACCGAGTAGTACGGCAGAATGATCATGGGGACGATGGCGGCAAGCCAGCCCACGAAGGTAAACCGCTTATCCAGTTTACGGAAGGCGCCGATGGCGGAAAGCCCCGTCTTGCGGCCGATAGCGATTTCGGCGGTCATCAGGGCAAAACCGAAGGTAACGGCAAGGATCAAATAGACCAGCAGGAAGATCCCGCCGCCGTACTTTGCGGCAAGGTACGGGAACCGCCAGATATTCCCCAAACCAACGGCAGAGCCTGCCGCGGCAAGGACAAAGCCCAGCTTCCCGGTAAAACTGCTTCTGTTTTCAGACATACAAATTCCTCCTTTGGAGTTTTTTATATTGTAACACAATTACAGCCCAATTACAAGGACAAGTTATCACGAACGGGGTCAAAGACCTCGTTGGCGTCATACAGGTCCAGATTCAGCTCCCGCTGTTGGCGGAAGGCGATGCCGTCCACATGGCGGCGGTCCAGTAGAATCCCGTCAGCGGCATAGTCGCTGTACGACTCGATCCCCACGTGGCAAAACATCTTAAACCCGTAGTCCCGCAAGATCTGCAAACGGGTGTCGGTACGTTTTAACCCGCTTCCGTAGGGATAGAGGTAGATGGCGGTGGGTCCCACCAGCGCTCCCACCTCCTGCTCCCATTTTTGGGTATCGTCCAACAGGGTCTCGTCATGCAAATCGGGGGTGTTGCGGTGTCCGTAGCTGTGGGAAGCAAAGGTCCAGCCCGTTTCTTTCAGGCGTTGGATGATCGGTCGGACGGCGGCGATCTCCGCTTCGCGGTTGGGGGAATCCGCCTGGGTACGGTATCCCAAAATCCCCTCGTACCCCGTCAGACCGATGCTCCCCTTCGCTCCTTCAAAAGAAAAGTCGGGGTGGTCTTTGACGAACTGATCCAAAATGGGGATGATCTCCAAATCACGGCGAATCTCCACCTCCCCCGAAAGGGAGACCGATTCGGTGGCAACCGCACCCTCGTCGTCCAGAACCAGGCGGGTGACCGTCCCGTGTTGGGGCATATATTCATAATAGTTCACATCATCCAAGGATATGACCAAAGGTTTTTTCCCTACGGGGAAGTCAAAGGCGTTCCGGGACACGGCGCCGTCCTCCCCCACCGTAAACAGGCGGTTGATGTCTACCAGCATAAAGTCCTTTTCGTAAAGAGACTGTAAGATGGCGTTGGCTTCTTTGACCGTGACGAAATAATCGTCCAGCCCCTGGGCCTGATAATCGCCGTCAAATGCCCGCTGGGGATAGGCGATCAGCGGATGGAAGAAGATGTGCTCCACCCGTCCCTGATACGGCGCCGTTTCATACACCGGGGGAGGCGGCGGAGGCGGAAGTTCTTCCAAAGGCGGGGCAAGGGTTTGGGGCTTGGGAAAGGAACCAACCGAAAGCAACACAAAAAGCGCCACCAAAACAAGGGTAATGACGCCGTTTTGAAGCAGGTATTTCCGTTGCCAACGAATGAGTTTCAAATCCTTCACCTCCCCATCATTATATACGATTCGACAAAAAATTGCAAGAAAAAAAGCATCCCGCAGGATGCTTTCGGTATTATTTTTCCAACAAACGGTCGAACAACCCCCAAACGGCGTCCTTGCCGAACCCCGATTCAGAGGAAAAGGGAAGCAACAGCTCGTCCTCGGTCAGGGCAAGAGCGTTGCGGATGACCGCTAAATGGGCATCCACCTTGGTTTTTGCCAGCTTGTCGGTCTTGGTGGCGATGATGACAGGGCGGTAGCCGAAATAGCGGATCCACTCCAGCATTTGATGGTCCAGCGCCGTAGGCTCGTGCCGTGAATCCACCAGCATCACCAGTGCCAACAGCTGACCCTTGCGCTTTTCCAGATACTCTTCGATCATCACGCCCCAGCGTTCCCGCTCCGCCCGGGAGACTTTGGCATAGCCGTAGCCGGGCAGGTCGACAAAATAGAGTTTGTTTTCCACGTTATAGAAGTTGATGGTGGCGGTTTTCCCCGGTGCGGAGGAGACCCGCGCCAACGCCTTGCGCCCTACCAGACGGTTGATCAGCGAGGACTTGCCCACATTGGAACGGCCGACAAAAGCCAGTTCGGGCAGTCCCGTGTTGGGGTACTGGGCGGCGCGGACGGCGGTTTTTTCAAGTGCAACCTGATGCACGGTCATACGATCACTCCTTACCTTAATGCCGTTTTCAAAACGGTCTTGGCGGTATCGGCAGAAACAAAACGGAGGTTTTGGCGCACCACGTCGGGGAGTTCTGCCAGGTCTTTGGTATTTTGTTTGGGAAGGACAACGGTTTGGATGCCGTTCAGGTACGCCGCCATCGACTTTTCTTTCAGTCCGCCGATGGGCAGGACACGGCCCCGAAGGGTAATCTCCCCCGTCATTGCCACGTCACGGCGGACCGGTCTGCCCGACAGTGCCGAGGTCACGGCGGTGGCAATGGTGATCCCTGCCGAAGGGCCGTCTTTTGGAGTGGCGCCTTCGGGCACGTGGATATGCAGGTCGTGGGTACGGTAGAAATCGGCGGGAACCCCCAGTTCAGCCGCGTGGGCGCGGACAAAACTGACAGCGGCGGTGGCGGACTCTTTCATCACGTCCCCCAGCGAACCGGTCAGTTCCACCTTTCCCGTACCTTCCATGGCATTGACCTCAACGGTCAGGACCTCGCCCCCTGCCGCAGTCCAGGCAAGACCGACGGCAACGCCCACCTCGTCCTTTTCGGGGATCAGTGAGGGCGGGCAGGGCGGTGCTCCCAGCATCTTTTGGGCGGTGGCGGGACGAACCGTCACCTGTTTGCGGGTCCCCTCCTCGATGAGGCGGATGGACTTGCGGAAGAGCTTTGCCAAATGCTGTTCCAGCAGACGGACCCCTGCTTCACGGGTGTAGCCCGACAGGATCAGGCGCACCGTTTCTAAGGGAATGGTGACCTGCTTTTTCTCTACCCCGAACTTTTGGGCAAGGCGGGGGATCAGGTGCCGCAGGGCAATCTCTTCCTTTTCGGCGGGGGTGTACCCGTCGATGTGGATGACCTCCATACGGTCCAGCAAGGGCTTGGGGATGGTGTCCACCGTGTTGGCGGTGGTGATAAACATGGTTTGGGACAGGTCAAAGGGCAGGTCCAGGTAATGGTCGCGGAAGCTTTCCTGATGGGCGGGGTCCAGCACTTCCAACATGGCAGAAGCGGGGTCGCCCCGGAAATCGGACGCCATCTTGTCAATCTCGTCCAACAGCATCAACGGGTTTTTGGAGCCGGCTTGTTTATAGCCCGACAAAATCCGTCCGCACATCGACCCGATATAGGTGCGGCGGTGGCCACGGATCTCCGCCTCGTCATGGACGCCCCCCAAAGACACCCGCACGAAATTGCGGTTTAAGGCACGGGCGACCGATTCGGCAACCGAGCTTTTGCCCACACCGGGAGGGCCTACCAAACAAAGAATGTCCCCCAGTCCGTTCCCCGCGTGCTTGCGGGCGGCAAGGGACTCTAAAATGCGGTCCTTGACCTTTTCCAGGCCGTAGTGGTCGGCATCCAAACACGCCTTCGCCCTTGCCAGGTCCAACACCTCTTCGGTGGTCTTGTCCCAGGGCAGGTCCGAAATACAGTCCAGATACCCCATGATCACCCCTGCTTCGGGGGCGGTGAGTTGCAGGCGTGCCAGATGGCTCAGTTCCTTTTCCACACGGGCGGTAACCTCTTGAGGAAGGGTGCGGCCTTCGAACTTCTCACGGTATTCCTTGACCGTGACCCCCATCCCCTCGGCGCCGTCCAGTTCCAGTTGCACGGCACGGAGCTGTTCCCGCAGGTAGTACTCCCGCTGGTTCTCCTCCATCCGACGGTGGACCTCCTGCTCGATGTTTTGTTCCACGTCGTGGATGTCCTGATAAAACCGCATTGCCTGGGTTACCTTCATATAACAAGCGGTGGTTCCTGCCACCTCTAACAGTTCCTGCTTTTTATCCAACGGAATGGGCAGGTGTCCGGCAATCAGGTCGGCAATTTCCTCTGCCTCGGTGGCTTTGCCGATCTCTTCCAAGGCTTCGGCGGTCAGGGGGACTTCTTTATGAAACAGTTCCAACTGCGTCCGTAACAGTTGGGCGTACTGTCTGCGAAGGTCCTGGACCTCGCAGTAAAAATAATCAATGATTTCGGCATCGCAGGCAAGGTAGGGGCGCCCCTCCACAAAGTTCTTTACACGGAACCGCGCCACCCCTTCCATGGTGATGCTCACCGTGTTGTCGGAAAGATGGGTGCATTCGGTTACCAGTGCAAGGGTGCCTACTTCATAAAGATCCTCGGGTTTTACGTCCCGTGCCAAAAAGTTCTTTTGTGCCAGGACCATGACAAAACAGCTGCCGTCGGCGACTGCCGCATCAAATGCCGCAATCGACTTTTTTCGACTGAAATCAAACTCGATGGTCATATAGGGAAACATCACCATTCCCCGCAGGGGTACCACGGGAAATACGCGATGGGTGTCCTCTTTTCTCAGTGGTCTCATAGTTTACTCCTTTGTAAAACGTAGTACTTATATTATAAAAAAAAGTATGGGGCTTGTCAACCTCATACTTTTTGGATAATTTCCCGCATTTTCTGCAACGCCAGTCTGCGGTGGCTGATGCGGTTCTTGGTTTCGGCAGAGATCACGCCAAAGGTGTCCGAAAACCCACGGGGGCGGAAAATCGGGTCATAACCGAACCCGCCGTCCCCCTGAGGAGCCTGGGCGATCATGCCCTCGCAAACGCCGCGGGTAACGTGGTTGGAGCCGTCGGGCAACACCAACGCCATGACACAAACGAACCGTGCCTTCCGCTTTTCTTCGGGAACGTTTTCCAGCTCGGACAGTAGGAGCGCCATCCGTTCCTCGTCCTTTAACCCCTTGCCGCCGTAACGGGCGGAATAGATGCCGGGGGCGCCGCCAAGGGCGTCTACCTCCAGCCCCGAATCGTCCGCCAAAACGGGGCGACGGATCAGTCCCGCAATGGTGGTGGCTTTGATCAGGGCGTTCTCTAAAAAGGAGTTGCCGTCCTCTACCACGTCGATATGCAGGTCCAGATCGGACAAGGAATGAATTTTAATATCGGTGTCCTCTAACATGGCACGGACTTCCCCTGTTTTTCCCTGGTTATTACTGGCAAAAATGATATCCATAGCTTAAGCCTCGTCTTGTAACTTCATGATTTTTGTAATCCCCGACCGTGCCAACCGTAACAGTTCGGTCAGTTGGGTTTCGTCAAAGGGGGTCTGTTCCCCCGTTCCCTGCAGCTCGATGAACTTGCCCTCGGCGGTCATCACCACGTTCATATCCACTTCGGCATGGGAGTCCTCGGCATAGCAAAGGTCCAGCAGGGGCAATCCGTCCACGATGCCTACCGAAATGGCGGCAACCTGACCGATTAAGGGGTTTTCTTCCACCAGCCCTTTTTCCACCAGCTTGGCACAGGCATCCCGCAGTGCCACAAAGGCGCCGCAAATGGATGCGGTACGGGTACCGCCGTCCGCCTGAATAACGTCACAGTCTACAGTAATCGTCCGTTCCCCCAAAGCGGGCAGGGATACGACCGTGCGCAGGGAGCGGCCGATTAAGCGTTGGATTTCCGCCGCGCGACCGTTGAGCTTCAGTTTGTTAATGTCCCGCTGGTTGCGGGTTGCGGTGGCACGGGGAAGCATGGAATACTCTGCCGTGACCCAGCCTTCACCGCTGCCTTTTTTGTGGGGTGGAACCCGTTCCTCCACCGAAGCGTTACAAAGCACTTTGGTATCGCCGCAGGTCACCAAAACCGAGCCTTCGGCATACTTGGTATAGTTCCGTTGAAAAAAGATGGGGCGGAGTTCTTCCGACCCACGCCCGTCAATACGAAGGTTCATCCGTAAGTCATCCTTCCTTCATTTGCTAAGGGTATTTTACCATCTATGGCAAATAAAGTCAAGTGATTATCAACTCCCGCACCACTTGGGGGTCGGTGCGGGGCTGTAACGCCACCGAAAGGGCTTCCCCCAGGATCCCCGCCAAACGGCGCACCCGTCCGTCCATTTCTTTGGGGGTGACGATCTGGTTCTGCTCGGCACCGCCCAGGACCTCTACCAGGACCCCGCGACGGTCGGCGTCGCTCATCCCCGCAAAAAAAGCCGCAAAGGAATCGGGAGCGTGGCGGCACAACCCCGACAGGGCATCGGCGGCAATGGTGGCGGCGTCTACCACCGTAGGCACCCCCACCGAGAAAACGGGCGCCCCCAACGTTGACTCGTCCAGTGCAAGGCGGTGGTTGCCGATCCCCGCCCCCGGCTGGATGCCCGTGTCCGACAGCTGAA
>JAZOOX010000042.1:0-13730 GCA_045655245.1 Clostridia bacterium
CTTGGGGCAGCCCCCTATTTTGCCGGGGGGGGGGGGGGGGGGGCGGGGGGGGCCACCGGGGAAAACCGATTTGCCCCCGAACGGGCGGTAACCCGCGGGGAAATGGCACAGGCACTCTATCGGATCTTGACGCCGCCCAAGGGAGAGAGCGCGGGATTTACCGACCTGCCCGACGGGCATCCTTACAAAGAAGCCATTGATGCGCTTTGTCAAATGGGGGTCCTGGAGGGGGTGGGCAACGGTCGGTTTGAACCCGACCGTCCCGTGACCCGCGCCGAGGTCTGTGCCCTATTATTGCGCATAGATGGGGAAACCCCCTCATAAAATGAAGCGGAGGTGAGGTCTTGTACGATTATGCGCAATTAAAAAAGACGGCAGAGGCGTTGCCCCATACCGTTTTTGGACAGAGTGTATTGCATCGGAATCTGTATCTGCTATCCCTGGGTCAGGGACCTGTCAGGGTTTTGCTCCATGCCGCCCACCACGGGCTGGAGCAGATTACTACCGAGGTTTTGATGCGCTTTTATTGGGAGTGTCGGGAAGGGATCTTGCGGGGGGATCGGGCTTGTACGGAGCTGGCGGAGCGGCTGACGGTGGACCTCGTTCCCATGGTCAACCCTGACGGGGTGGAGTTGGTGCTTCACGGGTTGTCGGGGGATCATCCCTACTACTATGACCTGAAACGGATGCTCAACGGCAGGGAACCGTGGGAGGTCTGGCAGGCGAACATCCGCGGGGTGGACCTGAACCACAACTACGATGCAGGGTTCGAGCGTTCCAAAACCTTGCTGTCCGCCGTGGGGATTACCGAGGCGGGACCCACCCGCTATGCAGGGGAGACCCCCGAGAGCGAGCCTGAAAGCCGTGCTCTGGCGGAACTTACCCGTCAGCGGGACTATGACCTGACCCTGGCGTTTCATTCCCAGGGCGAGGTGATTTACTACGGGTATCTGAACTACGCCCCGCCCGAGGCCGAGGAGATCGGCAGGGTTTTGGCGGAGGCAACCGGTTACGGGCTTGAAAAAGCCGAGGGCGTGTCAGCCCTCGGCGGGTATAAGGATTGGTTTACGAAAGCCTTTCGCCGACCCGGGTACACCATCGAGGTGGGGCGGGGGAAAAACCCTTTGCCGCCCACCGACCTGGAAGGGATCTACCAACGGGTGCGGCCGATGCTCTTTACACTGCCGAAGTTAAAGTACCGATCCAAAGATAGGTCAGATACATGAACAGCAGAATCCCCCCGTTTAAGCGGGTATAACGGCGGTCTCCGTAAAGGGTGAAGAGGAGGACGCCGCTGACCATCAGTAACAGCGCGGGGAGATGGTAGCTCATAAAAATCGGCGGGGTGGACAGTCCACGGACGGCGGCAGAGGCGCCGATGACCAACAGGACGTTTAGGATGCAGGAGCCAATGAGGTTGCCCACCGTAAGACCGAGGGCGTTTTTGCGGATGGCAAGGATGGCGGTCACCAGTTCGGGCAAGGAAGTTCCCACAGCGGTGGCGGTCAGTCCGACCACCATGGGGGGAAGTCCCCAAAGCCCCGCAATGGCAATGCCTTCCTGGACCAAAATACGGGAACCGTAAAAAATGCCCACGGCGCCTAAGACCAAAAGCACAGCCTCCCGCGCCAGAGCGGAGCGGGCAGTACCGACTTCCGCCTTTTTGGCGGGGCGTTTTTTGGCGTTACGGGCGTTTGTGTAAAGAAAGAGTACCAAAAACGCCAACAGCACCAATCCCGAAGCCTGGGGAACGCCCTCGAACAATGCCAGGTTCAATGCCCAAAACCCCAAGGAGAGCAGGAGCATCCAGCAGTTTGCCACAATGCCCTGCTTTTCTTTGATTTCGGGACGGGCGACCAAAAAGACCACGCCTAAAATCAGGCCGATGTTGGCGGCGATGGAGCCGATGGCATTGGCGGTGGCAAAAGCAGGTTCTCCCAACAACGAGGAAGCAACCGATACGGCGGCTTCGGGCAGGGTGGTGCAGATGCTGACCACGGTGACCCCGATGACCCCTTCGTGTACCTCCAAACGCCGTGCAAAGTAGCGGGCGGAGCCAACCAAAAGGTCGGCGCCCTTTAAAATCAGTAACAGACCGAAAATAAACAACAGGTATTCCATATTACCATCCTTTCAACCGTTCCGAAAGTCCCGAAAAACGGGGTTCGGTATGGGTGTTTTCTACCATTTCACGAATCAGTTCCTCGTTCCCCACCAGTACCACCAACCGTTTGGCACGGGTGACGGCGGTATAAAAGAGGTTGCGGGTCAAAAGCCGCGGGGAGGTGTGGAACAAGGGGAAAACCACCGCATCGTACTCACTGCCCTGACTCTTATGGACGGTGACGGCATAAGCCAGTTCCAGCTCGTCCAACAGCGAGAAGGGGTATTCTGCCACGCGGTCATCGTCAAAGGCCACGATGAGGGTTTCGGACAACGGCTTGATCTGGGTCAGAACCCCTGTATCTCCGTTATAGACCCCCGTACCCGTTTCCTCCGAGTCGGCTTTGGTCCATTCCAGTTCGTAGTTGTTTTTAATCTGCATCACACGGTCGCCGATGCGGAAGGTGCGGTTTTGATGACGATGCTCCCGTTTTAAGATCGAGGGGGGGTTTAATACCTCCTGCAGTTTGCGGTTTAGCTCCCACACCCCCAAGGGCGTTTTTTTGGTGGGGGAGAGCAGTTGGATCTGTGCCATCGGCTCGTCCTTAAAAAAGGCGGGGAGACGGTTTTGAACCAGGTCCAGCAACAGGTCGGAAATCTCGCCGAAGCTGCGGGCGGGAATCCAAAAAAAGTCCTGCTCCCGCGTGCCGTTTAGGGGGAGTTCCCCGCGGTTGATGCGATGGGCGTTTTGGACAATCAGGCTTTTTGCCGCCTGGCGGAAAATCTTGTCCAGTGCCGTGACGGTAATGCGGTTGCTGTTCAGCAAATCCCGAAGGACGTTCCCTGCGCCTACGGCGGGGAGCTGGTCGGCGTCACCGACCAGTACAATGCGGGTAGAAGGCAGGGTAGCGTCTAACAGCGAGTCGAATAACAATAAATCCATCATGGACATTTCGTCTACGATCAGTACGTCCGCAGGCAGGGGATTGTCCCGCCGCCGACGGAATACAGGGGATTGTTCGTCTTTGGAATACTCGGTCTCCAAAAGACGATGCACCGTTTTGGCTTCCCGACCGCAAAGGGTTTCCATCCGCTTTGCCGCACGGCCCGTAGGCGCCGCAAGAGCCACCTTTTTGCCCCGCAGTTCAAAGAGCCGGATGATGGCACGGACGATGGTGGTTTTGCCCGTGCCAGGACCGCCCGTCAGAATCATGATCCCGTTTTGCAACGCCGATTCGCAGGCGGACAGTTGTTGCGGGTCTAAGGTAAGACCCATTTCGTCTTCTAAAAGGGTGGCTTCCTCGGGGGTCAGAGCATCGTCAAAGGACAGGTCTGCCCGAAGGAGTAAATCGGCGGCGACCTTCTTCTCCGCCTCGTCAAAGCGGGGGAGATAGACCTTAACCCCACGGACGATCAGATCCCCGTCCGCTGCAAGGCGTACCAAGGCATCCTCCACTTCAGATTCTTTTGATTCAAAGGCTTTTGCGCCCCGCAGGGTCAACAGCTCACGGGGGAGGTAGGTGTGTCCTTCCCCGGCGGCCTGCTCCAACAGATAGCAGAGTCCGCCGCCCAACCGCTCGGGGGCGTTTTTGGCAAAGCCCATTTTCAGACCGATGGCGTCTGCCGTGGGGAATCCTACTCCCGCCAGGTCCCGTGCCAATCGGTAGGGGTTCTTTTGGATGACGCTTACGGCGTCCAGCCCGTAGTGTTCCCACACCCGCAGGGTGAAGGAGGCGCTGACCCCGTACTTCTGTAAAAATAATGCCAGGGATTGCATCCCCATATGCATGAAATAATCGTCACGGATCTGCCGTGCTTTTTTGATGGAAATGCCGCTGATGGCGGTCAGTTGCGAACAGTCGTTTTGGATGATGTCCATGGTGTCCGCTCCAAAGGTGTCCACGATCTTTCGGGCGGTGGCGGGACCCACGCCGTTGAACAGTCCCGATGCCAGGAACTGCACCCAGCCTTCGCTTTCGGTGCTTTCTTCGATGGCAAGTAGGTTTTTGACCTCCAGCTGGTGTCCGTAGATGGGATGGTCCTTGTAGGTCCCTTCCACCGTCAGGACTTGTCCGGGGTGGAGTGCCGGCAGAGCGCCGACGACGGTTAAAGGGTCGTTATTGGGGATGTCTATTTCGCAGACGGTAAACCCGTTTTCCCGGTTGGCAAAAACGATCTCGGTCACCGTCCCCGTGATTTTCTCGTATCGCATCAAAGTCCTCCAAACGCTCTACAAAAAAGCAGGGCGTGTCGCCGCAAAGGCGGGTCAGCAGTGCAAATGTTTCGTCATCGGCGGCGTAAAAGGTCACGTCAGAAATAGGCAGGGGCCCGTTTTGTACGGTGTGCAAAATCTGACGTACGGTCATTTCGCAACATTCCCCGCCGCAAACGGTCGCCGTCATACTGACCTGACAGCCCTGACAACGCTTGTGATAAAGGCAGGCTTCGGTTACGGTCAGCAGGATGGCACCCAGACCGCAAACCGCCAACATACACAAAATGGCAAAACCCATAATCTTCCTCCTTTTTACCACAGTATATGAGAAAAGGAGAAAGGCGGGAACTACCCGCCTTTTTATTATACCATCAAATTTTTGGTTTTGCAACCACCCAACTGCGGCAAAGGAGGGAAAAAGACGCGCCCATTCCCCGTTTGCCCACCCCGTCGGCGGCAACCAGGGGAAGACTGCCGATTTCTTCGCTCCCTACCAAGAACCGAATCTGCCCCAGCTCCTGCCCTGCTTCAATGGGCGCGGCAACACTTTCGGGGATCTCGGTCACCGAAGTCAGCGACGAACCTTGCCCCTTTTTCAGCAGCGGGGCAAACGCCTTTTGCGGGACGACCGCCACTTCCGCGGCACTGCCTTTGGTGACGGGGATGTTACCCAGCACTGCTCCCGCATCTACCCCGTGACCGATTTCGTAATTGGCAAAGCCGAAGTCCAACAGGGCGGTGGCGTCGGCAAACCGCTCCTTGCTGGTGGGCGCACCCAGGACCACGGCGATCAGTTGCATTCCGTCCCGCAAAGCCCCTGCCGAAAGACAGAACCCCGCTTCTCCCGTTGACCCCGTTTTAATGCCGTTGGCGCCCTTGTAAAAGCGAATGAGCTTGTTGGTGTTGGCAAGGCCGAAGGCGCCGTCCCGCAGGGAATCGGTCCAGATGCCCAGGTACGGCAAAATCTTTTTGTGCTTCATCAGCTCCCGGGACATTAAAGCAATGTCGTAGGCGGTGGTCAGATGGTTGGGGTCGGGCAGACCGTTGGTGTTGCAAAACGTGGTGTTTTTCATCCCCAAGGCGGCGGCACGTTCGTTCATCTGTGCCACAAACGCCGACTCGCTCCCTGCGATATGCTCCGCCATCGCCACACAGGCATCGTTTGCCGAAGCAACGGCAATGGCCTTTAGCATATCCGAAACGGTCATCTGCTCTCCCGCTTTCAGGTAGACCTGGGACCCGCCCATAGAGGAGGCGTAGTCACTGCAGGAAACCAAATCGTCCATTTTAATCTTGCCGCCGTCAACGGCTTCGGCAATCAGGAGCATGGTCATAATCTTGGTCACACTGGCGGGAGGCAGTTTTTGGTGGGGGTCTTTTTCCAGCAAGACCGTTCCCGAGGATGCCTCGATCAGCAGGGCGGATTTGGAGGCAAGAGGTACCTCCGCAGACACGCTTACCGTTAATAAAATCAGCGCCAATCCCAAAGAAATGGCTCGTTTCATGGAATCACCTCAGATTAACTTATGAGTCTGAATTTTCCTATAGACCAAACGTGAAAAATATTTGCTTTTTGGTCAACGCCGTGATATAATGATGGTATACAAAAAAGTGGGGGAGTGGGTGAAAAGGAAATGGTGATTTTGGGCATTGACCCGGGGATTGCGATCGTGGGTTACGGTGTTGTACGGTACGAGAATAATCGGTTTACCCCCATCGACTACGGCGCCATCGAAACCAAGTCTGCCACCCCGACGGTGGACCGCCTCATCCAGGTCCACGACCGCCTTTTGGAGGTGCTGGACAAGCACCGTCCCGACGTGGCGGCGGTGGAGGAGCTTTTCTTCCAGCACAACCAAACCACCATCATCAACGTTGCCCAGGCACGGGGCGCTCTTTTAATGGCACTTGCCCGGCATCGGGTGCCGATTTTTGAGTATACGCCCATGCAGGTCAAGCAGGCAGTGACCGGCTACGGCCGTGCAGACAAGACCCAGATCCAGACCATGATGAAAATGCTTTTGGGACTGCCCGCCGTACCCAAGCCCGATGACGTGGCGGACGCACTTGCCATTGCCATCTGCCACGCCCACAGCCATAAACCCATCAATTCTGTCCGTAGGGGGATTTAACGATGTTTGCAATGTTAAACGGCCGCGTTGTAGAGACCGAAGACCACGCCCTGATCATCGACGTGGGCGGCATCGGCTTCCGCGTATTTGCCACCGATCGCACCGTTCGCGACGTTCAGGGCGGTGAAGGGATTAAGCTTTACATCCACGAAAGCATCCGCGAGGACGCTTTTGACCTGTACGGGTTTTTAACGAAAGAGGAACGGAATCTGTTTTTGCAACTCATCGGCGTATCGGGCGTGGGCCCCAAAGCCGCTTTGTCGGTGCTGTCCACCCTGCGCCCTGCAGAGCTGTCCGCCGCCGTGGCGCAGTCGGATGCAAAACGCATTGCCACTGCCCCCGGTGTGGGACCGAAGATTGCTCAGCGGATCGTACTGGAACTGAAAGACAAACTGGCACCCGCAACGGGGGAAGCCATTGGCGAAGCCCCCCTCACCGCCTTGGGGAACGAGGCGTTGGCGGCTTTGATGGCGTTGGGATTCTCTGCCGTCGAAGCCCGGGATGCGTTACAAAACGCCGACGGGTCTGCCCCCACGGGGGAGCAGGTGCGTCAGGCACTGATGTACTTGAACAAACGATAGGAGGAAGCGGTGATGGAGGAACGGCTGACGACCCCCGATGTGGCGGTCAGCGACTTTGGTCTGGACCATGATCTGCGCCCCCATACCCTGGGAGAGTATGTGGGACAGGAGTCGATTAAAGAAAACCTTGCGGTCTTTATGGAAGCCGCCATGCAGCGAAAAGAAGCCCTGGACCATGTTCTGCTGTACGGTCCTCCCGGACTGGGCAAGACGACTTTGGCAGGGATTATCGCCAATACCATGGGCGTTCAGTTGCGGGTTACCTCGGGTCCCGCCATCGAAAAGCCGGGGGATCTGGCGGCGATCCTGTCAGGACTTGCCGAGCACGACGTGCTGTTTATCGACGAGATCCATCGGATGTCCCGTGCGGTGGAAGAAGTGCTTTATCCTGCCATGGAGGACTATGCCTTAGACATCGTTTTGGGCAAAGGGATGGGGGCGCAGACCCTGCGGGTCAACCTGCCCCATTTTACCCTGATCGGAGCCACCACCAAGGCGGGGATGGTGTCCGCACCCCTGCGCAGCCGCTTTGGTATGGTCATGCGCCTGGAGCTTTACACCCCCGAAGAACTGGCAAAGATCGTCACCCGCTCGGCAGGGATCCTGGGGGTAGAGATTGACGGGGACGGCGCATTGGAGATTGCTTCCCGCTCCCGTGGTACCCCCCGCATTGCCAACCGCTTTTTAAAACGCGCCCGTGACTTTGCCCAACTGCAAAACCAGGGCAAGATCACTGCCGCCGTTGCTGACCACGCGCTGCGGATGCTGGATGTGGACGAGCTGGGCCTTGACCGCATCGACCGCCGCTTAATGACCGCCATCTTAAAGAACTTCGGCGGCGGCCCCGTGGGGCTGGATACCCTTGCCGCTTTCGTGGGCGAGGACAGCAATACCATCGAGGATGTGTACGAGCCCTATCTGCTTCAGCTGGGCTTTTTAAACCGAACCCCAAGAGGGCGAATGGCGACGGCAGAAGCCGCCCGCTACTTCGGCATCGAAGGAGACCAACTTTCTTTTTGAGGTTAAACCCATGAAAAAACAACTGATTAAAATACTTGCAATGCTCTTGGCGCTGACCCTGTTACTGCCCCTTGGCGCCAATGCATCTTTTTACATACTGAACGGCGTCCGTTTTGAAGAGCCTGAACAGCCGGACATTAAACTCTTACTGGACGGCGCCACCATCACCACCGACGTCCCCCCCGTGATCGTGGACAACCGCACGCTGGTTCCCGTCCGTTCGGTCTTTGAGGGGATGGGGGCGCGCGTGGAATGGATCCCCGAAGAACGACGGGTGACCGTCAGCGGCACAGTCAAGGTGGAGCTGGTCATCGACCAGAAAGAAGCCAACGTGGACGGGGAATCCCGCACCATGGACGTGCCTGCCACCATCATCAACGACCGCACCATGGTACCCGTCCGCTTTATTTCCGAGTGTATGTCCTGCGACGTCAAGTGGGTGCCCGAAAAGCGGATGGTGGTGATCAACCGCCCTGTCGGGGACTTTAACCACACCCTGAAAAAAGTCTCTTACGAATGGGAAGAGCAGGTGGGACGCCTTCGGATCGCTTTGTCCATGGATAAAACAGGTGTAAAGTATAACACCTTTACGTTAAAAGACCCCCACCGTCTGGTGCTGGATCTGGACGAGACCTTTTTGGGTACGGGTACTCCGTCTCCCGTAGAGACCGAGTGTCCCATGGTTCCCACCATCCGCTATTCCCAGTTCTCGAAAAACCCCATGGTCAGCCGCGTGGTGGTGGATATGACCGAGCCTTCCGAGGCTTCGGTTTCCAAAAGCTCGGACGGCAAGACCCTGTATCTGGACTTCCAGTACGGCGGGGACCGCATCTACCTCTATGACGACCCGCCGACCTTGGTCTGCGGCGGTGCGGAAGAAGCGGATCTGACCTTAGAGACCGAGGACGGCGTTGCCACTGTCACCGTCCGCAATATGACCTACCCCCGGGAGGAGCTGGTCTTTGAAAACGAGTTTTGCGACGGGGTGGAGGTCACCAACCGCCGCGGCAACAGCATCTTGACCGTGTACTTAAAAGAGGACGCGGATGCCGTTCTTTCGGGCAACCGTATTCTCTTCTTTAACGGCGCTAAAAGCGACATCACCGACCTGACTTTAAAAGAAGAAGCAAAAGCGTTCCTGGTGGTCATTGACCCCGGTCACGGCGGTGCGGACCCCGGTTCTATCGGCTATGACGAAAGCGGGGCGGAGTCCCTGCAGGAAAAAAAGGTCAACCTCCAGATCGCCCTTCGTGCCAATACCATTTTAAAGCAGATGGGCGTGAACACCCGCATGACCCGTATGACCGACACCAACGTTTCTTTAAGCGAGCGTGCCGAGATCGCCAACCGTGCAGGTGCCGATCTGTTTGTCAGCATCCATAACAACTCCTTTACCTCGCCGGACGCCGCAGGAAGCGAAGTCCTTTACGGCGACGGCGCCGTGCCCGACGGTTACCGCACCAGCGGAAAACGGTTGGCACAGCTGATTCAAAAAGAACTGGCGGCACAGCTGGGGCGCCCCGACCGCGGCATCAAACAGACCCCGGGCATGGCGGTTATCCGACTGTCCAAAATGCCTGCCGTTATTGTGGAGGGGCTGTTCTTAAGCAACGCCACCGACCTGGCAATGCTCAAAGACCCCGAACACATCGAGGGCCTGGCGGTTGCCATTGCCCGCGGCGTGGTCAATACCCTGAACGAAATGACTACCTATACTCCGCGCATCACCCCCGAGGAAGAATAAAAAAAGAGTACGGATCAGCTCCGTACTCTTTTTAATTTACCCGTCCAGTAATCCCGATAGAGGACCGCCTCGATGCCGAGACACATTGCCAGTGCGGCAAATCCGTCCAAGACCGAGTGCTGTTTGATAAACGCCGTGGACAGACAGACCAGCACCACGAACACCGTGACCGCCGTTCGGGTCAGGGGGTGCGCCCCCTTCTCTTTTAAAAAGACCGATGCAATGGCAATGGAATAGCCTACGTGGAGGGAGGGGAAAACGTTGGTGTCGGTATCGGCGGCGTAAAGAAGTCCCACCAAATCCGTCAGGACGTTATCCCGCGGGAACACCTGGGGACGGAGGTCCTGCATATTGGGGAAGAAGATGTAGACCGCCATGGCAATGATCTGGGTAGCGATGATATAAAGTTGCAGTTTGCGGAAACTGTCGGTATTGTAAAGGGCGAAATACCAAAGGGACCATGCAATCAGCAGGTACCACCCTACATAGGGAATGACAAACCATTCGCAAAAGGGGATCAGATCGTCCAGACGGCTGTGGAACACGTAACAGTTTTCCACGGGGATCAGCCGCTCGGTCAGAATGTACAGGGCAAAATAGACCAGCCAGCCCGAAAGCAGTTTTAAATGTGAAAACTGTGGCTCGTTGATGCGGGAAAAGCGGAATTCGCGGTAGTTGACTTGTGGGGTTCGCATGACTATTCTCCTTTGTTGTTGGGGTAAAGCCGCTTGGGGATATTGCGGTAGGGGACGACGGTATGGGAAGGCAGGTCCACCGCCAAGCGGGTGATCTCTGCCGCCAAAAAGTCACGGATGTGGCGGCGTTCTTCGGCAATGGGCGCATCGGCAGAAAACCGAACAGGGGTGCCGAAAACCACCTGTTTCAGCCGCGGTGCTAAGTATGCGGGGACAAAAAGCAGTTCCTTCCCCGTCCGCTTGTAATAAAGCCGTGCCAGGTCAACAAAGTTTTCTTCCAGCTCGTAAAGAATATGGTTGAATTTGACGTCGTGTTCGGGGAAAATCAACAGATTTTCGCCACGGCGCAAGGCCTCTACCGACTTTTTAAAGGTGGACAACACCCGTGCATCCCGATAAACGGCGATGGTTTGTGCCTGGGTGAACAAAAACGCCGCAAGGGGGGCAATCAGGTAGGAGCAGACCTTATAAAAAGGGCGGGAACGCCGGGGCTTTTGGGACCAAAAATCCTGATAGGCATAGGCGGGAACGGTGGCGGTTTTCATCATCGCTCCGGCGCACCAGATGGAAAGGGGACGGGGGAAGTAGAGTTCTCCCAACAGCGGCCCGTGGATTTGGCAATGGTTGCCCACAATCACGGAAGGCTCGTCAGGAAGTTTGCCCGAAAATACGGGTCGGGGATAGATCAATCGTAACGCCCCTTTGATTCCTTTAAAGAGGGGCGATGTTTTCTTCTCTTGCATTCATAACACCTCACGAAACAGTTTATACTAAATTTGTGAAGATTTCAACCTCGGTTGGAATTTTTTTTGCTTTTTGCGAGAAAATAGCAACGAGGTGAGAGCATGCAGGTCAGTTTTGTTCGGACGTTGATTTTATACTTTTTTGTACTGTTTTTGATGCGGATGATGGGCAAACGCCAGTTGGGCGAACTGCAATTGTCCGAGCTGGTGGTGGCGATTATGGTCTCTGACCTTGCCGCCGTCCCCATGCAGTCCCCCGAAACGCCGTTGTTAAACGGTCTGGTACCCATTCTGACCCTGATGATCTGCGAAATCGTATTGTCCTACATTGCATTAAAGAGCAAGACCGTCCGACGGCTTTTGATCGGGCGGCCCAGCCATATTATCGCCGACGGCAAACTGGTGGAAAAGGAACTGCGGCGGTTGCGCTACTCGGTCGACGACCTGCAGACCCAACTGCGGATTGACGGCTACCCCGATTTTTCCCAGATTCAGGACGCGTTTTTAGAGACCAACGGCGATTTGTCGGTGGTACCCAAGGCACAGGACAACGGTCCTGCCACCCGCATCCTCATCTCGGACGGGGTGCTGGATCAAAAACTGATGCAGGAACTGAACCTTTCCGAAAAGTGGCTGTACGCCTACCTAAAAAGCCAACGGGTATCCGATCCGTCTCAGGTCTTTTTGCTGGTTTTAAACGAAAAAGCCCCCGTCTTTTTTCAAAAAAAGGAGGAGTAGCGTGAAAAGTTTTATTGCCGCCCTTGTCGTTCTTGTCCTGCTCTTGACGGGGTTTGCCGTCTATAACGACGTTCTGACCCAAACGGTAGATACCCTCTGCACCCTGGCGGAAACAGGGGACATCCCCCGCCTTGCCCAAGCCTTTTCGGATGCCAAGCCCTTGTTTGGTGTTTTTTTAAACCACCAGGAGGTGGCGACCTTAGAGGACTCGGTGGCGCGGCTGTTGGTCCTTTATCGGTCAGAGGAGCGCACCAGCCGTCTTTGCGAGCAGAGCCTGTTTGTCAGCCGTCTTCGTGCCTTGTACGAAAACGAGGGGCTTGGACTTGTAAATATACTGTAAATGAAGGTAAATTAAAAGCCTGCCCAAGGGGGCAGGCTTTTTTACTTGTTCTGCGGGGGATGCGGCGAAAGTGTTCCGCACCTCCCGCTATCGGAAAAGGCGCGCCTCACTTTCACTATATGCAGTTACCCTAAAAGTTGCGCAAGGCTTTCTTTTACTTTTTCCAACATCTGCTGGTAACGGGCAAGTTTCTGACGTTCTTCCTCCACCACGGCGGCAGGCGCCTTGGCGACGAATCCCGCATTGCTCAGCTTACCGCTGACACGCTTGACCTCGTTTTCCAGGTTCGCCTCTTCCTTTTGCAGACGGGCGATCTCTTTTTCCCGGTCGATCAGTTCATCCAGGGGGATGTAAACCTCGCCGCGGCTGACGATGACGCAAACGCTGTTTGCAGGAGCGTCCTCTTTGGATGCAATAACGGTCAAGGGTGTGATACCGCAAAGCTTTTCAAAGAACTGTGCACCGCCTTCGTACAGCGCAGGGTCGGCAGTGACCACAAACCCGTGGGCGCGTTTGGAAGGGGGAACGTTCATCTGGGTGCGGGTGTTGCGGATTTCGCGGATGGTCTCTTTAATCGCTTCGATCCGTGCTTCTTCTTCCTTATAAATACGGGTTTCATCGTACTTGGGCCACTGGGAAATCATGATGCTTTCGCCCACGTGGGGGAGGTGCTGCCAGATTTCTTCGGTGATGAAAGGCATAAAGGGATGAAGCAACTTCAACGTTTCGGACAGAACATGGCACAAGGTCTGCTGTGCCGCCAGGCGGGTGGGGCAGTCCTTGTCGTACAGACGGGTCTTGGTCAGCTCGATGTACCAGTCACAAAGCTCGTCCCATACGAAATCGTAAAGCTTTTGCAGCGCAATACCCAGTTCGTAACGGTCCATGTTCTGGGTTACCTCGTCAATCACCGTGTTCAGTTTGCTGACGATCCAACGGTCCTCGTCGGTGGGCAGTTCTTCAGGCAGACCGACGGCATCGGTCTCTAAGTTCATTAAAATATAACGGGAGGCGTTCCAGATCTTATTGGCAAAGTTGCGGGCGGCTTCTACCTTCTTTTCGTGGAAACGCATATCGTTACCGGGGGAGTTCCCCGTAATCAGGGCAAAACGCAGGGCGTCGGCGCCGTACTCTTTAATGACCTCTAAGGGGTCGATGCCGTTGCCCAGGGACTTGGACATCTTCCGTCCCTGACTGTCACGGACGATACCGTGGATGAGTACGCTGGAGAAGGGTTCGCGGTCCAGGTGCTCCATGCCCGAGAAAATCATTCTGGCAACCCAGAAGAAGATGATGTCATAGCCCGTAACCAGTACGCTGGTGGGGTAAAAACGCTGTAAGTCGGCGGTGTTATCGGGCCAACCCAAGGTGGAGAAGGGCCAGAGCGCCGAGGAGAACCAGGTGTCTAAAACGTCCTCT
>JAZOOX010000043.1:0-17565 GCA_045655245.1 Clostridia bacterium
AGACCTGCAAATTCGTTATCGGCAAAGTACTTCATCTTCAGTTCGTTGGGCGTGCCTGCCAGACCCGAAGTGAAGGAAGGCGCAACGATGGGGTCTGCAAACTCCCAAATCCCGCCCACAGGGTCTTTAAAGCATCCGTCACCGTAAACCATGACCTCGATGGTGACACCGGTGGCATCCTTGATTGCTTTTTGCAAAGCATCCACAAATGCGTCGGTATCCTTGGGAAAGAGCTTTACGCTGTTTTCGGTAGCTTTGTTCGAGCCTAAGATGCCGTAGTCTTTATTATAACCGGAACCGTCGATGCTTTCGGTCATAATTTCGTCCATACTAAATACGCGTTCTGCACCTGCCGCCTTTAAGATGCGGGCGGTGCGACGACGGGTATGGATGTCACAGTTCAAAACGTTTTTGGTGTAATTTAAGATATATTTGGGATCGTTGGAGAAAACAATCTCGATATTTTCGCCAAAGCTCTTGTAATATTCAATGTAGTCCACACCGGTAAAGCGATGAACGGTTTTGTCACCGAAGGTCTTTCTGAACTCGGCTTCGGTGAAGTGGTCGGAATAGGGGTTGACCCCCGCCTCATCTACCTGATCCATGGTAATCAGCTGATTCCCTACTTCGTCTCCGGGGTAGGACAACTGAATGGTCAGCTTTTCACATGCCATGGCCATTGCCTTTAACAAAATCGAAAAACGGTTACGGCTTAAAATGGGGAAAATAATACCCATATCTTTGCCGCCCAGTTTGGCGCGAATATCCTTTGCCATCTGCTCACAGGTAACATAGTTGCCCTGAGTACGACCGACAACCGCTTCGGTTACTGCTAAAATATCGCCGTTTTCGATGGGAAACCCTTCGTTTTCCGAAGCAGCCAGAAGGCTATCACGAACCATCGAAACCAGGTCATCCCCTTCTTTAAAAATCGGGGTTACAATACCTCTTGAAGTGACTCCAACATAACGCATCGTTGTTTCCTCCTTGACATTTCATTTCAATTTGATTATAATACAACCAAAGGTATAAATCAAATGAATATTTATTATCTTTTATATAAGGAGTTCTTATATGATTAATCTAGACCGATATCAGGTGTTTTTGGAAGTTGCCCGTGCCCGTAGTTTTTCCCGTGCGGCGGCCGCTTTATTCATAACCCAGCCCGCCGTCAGTCAGGCCATCAAAGGGTTGGAAGAGCGGCTGGGTTGCAAACTGTTTGTGCGGAATGCCCGCGGCGTTTCCCTGACCGAAGAGGGGGAGCGTCTTTATCGTGAAGTATCGGGTGCCATGTTGCGTCTGGAAGAAGCGGAGGCACATTTTGCGGGATTGCAGACCCTGTCGGCGGGAACCTTGCGTATCGGTGCCAGCGATACGGTCTGTAAGTACCTGCTGTTGCCCTTTTTAAAAGAATTTCATCAACAATACCCCCATGTATCCATCAAGGTCACCAACCGTACTTCCTCCGAGACCGTACGGCTTCTGCGAGAAGGGCAGGTGGATTTGGGGTTTGTCAACACCCCCACTCCCATGGACGAGGGGATGTCCTGCGAAGAAATTTGTATGGTGCAGGACGGGTTCGTCTGCACTCCCGAACTGGCAAGAAAACTGCCTAAGTGGGTGACTTATCAAGATCTTTCCAAGCAGCCCCTTTTAATGCTGGAACGGCTGAGTTCCACCCGTCGGTTTTGGGATCGGGTGTTTGAACAGGAAGGCTTGTTATTAAAACCTCAGATTGAGCTGGGCAGTCTGGACCTGCTTTTGGAGTTTGCCCGTATCGGGTTGGGCATTTCTGCTGTGACCATGCCCGCCGCCCGTGAACTGATCGAGGCAGGGCAACTGACCCTGCTAAACCTAAAGCATCCTCCCGCGCCGCGGAGCATCGGGGTTATTACCTCGAAACAATTACCCCCCTCCCCTTGCGCCAAAGCATTTTTAACCGAAATCAAAAAGTCCTTTCGCTAAGAAAGGACTTTTTTAATGAGATACCGCCCCGTGACAGGATGGGGCTTAATATAATCGACATAGACAGCATAGGGCGCACTTTTTAGGATTGCCACACCGCGGCGGACATTTTCGGGACGGCGGGTTTCGGGCATTTCGTCCAGCACACGGCGCAGGGACGCAATCCGCCCGTCTTTGGGGTCCAAGCATAAGGGAAGCCGTCCCGACGCATCGGTGGCAAGTCGGTCAACAACCAGAGCATCCCGCAATGCATCGCCATCCACCCCGGGAAGACGGGTGAGTACAGGAAGCAATTTTTCGGTAAAACCGTTCAGGGTCGTTCCCGCAGGGATTTTCCCCATCCCGTCGGCAACTTTTTCAAATAAGTCGAAAGGTGTCAGCTCAGTTACCTTCAGCAGATATTCTACCGTTTCGCGGAATCGCCCCGCGTTGTACATCCGCTCCAACACGTCTTCGATGCAGTGGAGACGTTTCAGCTCCGTAACGGACATCCAAGGAGTTTCGGTTACTTCATAAGGTGCTGTAGGGCGATAGGTACAGGGATAAGACGCCCGATCCTCCCGCATTTTCGAGCCGTAAATCAGTTTCAAAAAACCCAATTGAAGCATCTGGGGACGCAATGCAAAAGCGGCGTGAAAACTTTGACCGAAAGTGGCATAGTCCTCGTAAGGCAACCCTGCAATCAGGTCAATATGGATGTGGATATTGCCCATCTCCACCAGTCGGCGGATGTTTGCAGTCAATCGGGCGGTGTCCGTCTTACGGCTGACCGCCGAAAGCGTCTGTTCCGAAAAACTCTGCAACCCGATTTCCAGTTGTACCCGTCCCAAAGGGAAGGTGCTTAACAAATCCAACGTCCTTTCGTCCAGCAGATCCCCGCCTACTTCAAAGTGAAAACAGACATCCTGAGGAAGTCGGGGGAGCTCATCCCGCAAAAACTGCCAGAGTTCATAGGCACGGGCGGGATTGGCATTAAAGGTGCGGTCCACCAGTTTGACGGTTTTTGTGCCGCTGTTTGCCAATAACACCAATTCCTCTTTGGCGCGGTCGATGGGAAAAAACCGCGGTTTTCCGCACCGTCCCGACAGGCAAAAAGCACAGGAAAAAGGACAACCGCGGGAGGTTTCTAAATAGGCGATCCGCCCTTTTAAGGCGGCAAAGTAGTCTTTGGTATAAGGGCTCTTGGGAATGGTCTCGGTCAGATACGGTGGGGCAATAACAAGGTCGTCCCCTTCACGGTAAGAAAGCCCGGACACGCCGTGGGGATCGGGAAATCGGGAAAGGAATTCGGCAAACGGCTCCTCGCCTTCTCCCCCCAAGATAAAATCCGCACCCGTTTGCAACAGTGCATCTTCGGGACGGTAACTGACTTCGGGACCGCCCAGAAGGATTTTAGCGTTGGGCAGGGCAGACCGAACTTTTGGAATCAGTTCGGTCACGCAACCGATGTTCCAGATATAACAGGAAAACGCCACCAAATCGGGTACCGTTTGCACGATGCGGGTCAGCAGGTTTTCCTGTGGTTCGTTGATGGTACCCTCCACCACCGTGATGCCTTCCGCCGCGGCGGCAAGATACCAGGGTGCCAATGACGAGTGGATGTATTTAGAATTTATTGCTACAACAACGGCACGGTTCATAGCGGCCTCCTACGCGGTAATGTTGTCAAAGGTTAAAGAGATGACCCGTTGCAGGTCAGCGAGAGTAACTTCGACCTGATAACCGATTTTCCCCGCACTGAAAATGACCGTTTCAAAGCTTTGTGCAGTAGCATCGATGGTGGTTTTGAACTGTTTCTTCATCCCGATCGGGGAACATCCGCCATGGATATAACCCGTCAGAGGCAACAGGTCCTTTTGGGGGATCATGGCAATACTCTTTTCCCCCACTGCAGCTGCCGCTTTTTTTAAATGGAGTTCTCGACAGACGGGGACCATAAACACGTGATATTGTTTCGAAGCACCTACTGTTACCAAGGTCTTAAAGACACGGTTGGGGTCCTGCCCCAAAACGGCCGCCACCTCTTCTCCGTTGGTGGTCGAAGAATCGGTATAGTCATAAGCGGTATAGGTTACCTTTTTCTGCTCTAAAATCCGCATTACATTGGTCTTTTCGTTGGGTTTTTTCATGATTTTCGTCCCCTTTATTTGACTTTTCAACTGAAGTTTGGTATAGTGAATGGGTATCAAGAAAGAAGGCGGTTTACTATGTATTCCATCATTGACGCACACACCCATATTTTTCCCCCGGCATTGGCAGAAAAGGCTACCGCCTCCATTGGGGATTTTTATAACATTCAAATGTCCTACCCCGCATCCGCCGAACAACTTCTTGCGGCAGAGCGGGAAGCAGGCATCGGTCGGATGGTGGTTTGTTCCTCTGCCGTAACCCCCAAACAGGTGGTGTCCATCAACGACTTTATCGCAGAGGAATGTCGGATCCATCCCGAATTCATCGGATTGGGCGCTATGCACCCCGACTTTGAAGGATACGAAGAAGAACTGGACCGCATTATCGAATTGGGACTCCACGGCATCAAATTCCATCCGGATTTCCAAAAGTTTGCCATTGACGAAGAAAAGTACTTTCCGGTTTTCCGTGCCATTGCAAAACGCAACCTGCCCGTTTTGTTCCATACGGGCGATAAGCGGTATCATTACTCCTCCCCCGACCAGTTGACCGCATTGATGAAAGCGGTGCCTGATCTGGTTGCCATCGGGGCACACTTCGGCGGGTACTCGGAATGGGAAAACGCCTTCCGTCAACCCCCAAACCCTCAGGTGTTTTACGACACCTCCAGTGCACTGTTCGAGCTGGACCGTGATCTGGCTCTGCGGCTGATTGAGCGATTTGGGGTGGAGCAGTTTATGTTCGGCTCCGACTTCCCCATGTGGCGGCCCGTAAAAGAGCGGGAAGCGTTTTTAGGCTTAGGATTGAGCGAGTCGGAGAATCAGGCCATCTTCTGTGAAAACTGCAAAAAATTATATAAACTGAAAAGCGAGTGAATTCACTCGCTTTTTGTTTGCCTAAAAGCAGGTAACGTACCGTTACGGTCCTGCCATAAAACCAGCAGCGTTCCTGCTTCTACACTGATTTCGGCAGAAGTACCCGTAAACTCGTTACTGACCCCCAAAGACACAAAAGGATTCAGGGCAGCATCGGTCACTTCGTAATAAAGGCCGCGGATGTTGACCCCGCGGGCGGTATTTCCATGGCAAAAGACCGAGACAGTGCCCTGGTATTCCTTGGGGAAGACCAGACTGCCGTTGGTCACTGCCGCGGCGGTAAAGTCCAGCCCGTAGAGGTATGCGGCAATCCCCCGTCGGCTTAAGTCGGCGATGAGTGCCAGGTTCCCCAAGGTATGGTCCATTCTGCCACCTGTTCCGCCGAACAGGTGGATGCAATCAGCTCCCCGTTCCTCGGCAATGCGGGTGCAAAGTGCCATGTCCGTTTCGTCCTTTTCCTTGGGGAAACGTAGAATGTTGTTATGGTCGGGAATACTCCCCAACGAATCAAAGTCCCCAACGACCGCATGGGCATCGATGTTCAGTTCATTCAAGACGGCAAATCCCGCATCAGCGGCTAAAACGCAGTCTTTCGGGTCGGGTCGGAAACGGTCACGGTCAAAGTCACCGCCCCCTACAATGTAATAGTTCATCATTGAAACATCCATTCTGAAACATATTGAATATACGGGACAAAAAAGCCCGTTTGAAAGCAAACAACTAACAACGCTCCTCCGAATCCAGTTGGGCAAAGGCACGTTTTTTTACGATGAAGTAAGTAACGATATGGGCAAGGATAACGATGATCCAGGAGATGGGCCAGCAAAGGTATAAAAAGCCGGTAGTGGGGTGCAGCGGCAGGATGCAGGCAACCCAAAAGATCCGAAAGCCGCAGGCACCCAATAGAGAGTTGATTGCCGTAGGCAAGGACGATCCAAGGCCGCGGATGACCCCTGCCAGCACCTCCATAATCCCGCAAAGAAAATACGGAGAGGCGGTAATCAGCATGCGGATCACGCCGAAATCCAATGCCGTTTCCGAGTCGGTAATATAAATCGAAAGCAACGGACGGGCAAAAAGAGCACAAATTCCGCCCAGGAAAAGTCCCACCGCGGCGGCGCCAAAAAGCGAAACCTGAAAACTGCGTTTGATGCGTTCTTTGTTTTTAGAACCGTAGTTTTGGCTGACTGCAGTGATGACCGCCTGGTAAAAAGCGTTCATCCCTACATAGACAAACCCTTCGATGTTCGAGCTGGCAGAATGACCTTTTAAGGCATCTGCGCCAAAGGCGTTGACTGCTGAAAGAATCACCGTGTTAGACAAGGAAAAGACCGACGTTTGGAGTCCGGCAGGAAGACCCAGGCGGATGATCTCTTTGGTTTCTTCTCGGGACAGACGAAGCAGTTTAAAGTCCAGACGAAAATCTCCATCCGAATGAGCAAGGCTATAGACTACACAGACTGCAGAAAGGATATTGGCAACGGCGGTAGAGATGGCTACACCTGCTACGCCCAGGTGGAATACGATGACCAAAACAAGATTTAAAAGGACGTTGATAATCCCCGTTACAGTCAAAATGTGTAAGGGGCCTTTGGTATTCCCTACTGCGCGCAAAACCGCGGCACCGAAATTATAGACCATGGTGGCGGGCAGGGCTGCCCAAAGAATACAGATGTATAAAACCGCACCATCCAACACGTCTGCGGGGGTATCTAAGCAGATCAGCACAGGACGGGCAATGATCAAACCGATGATAGCGCATAAAACGCCCCCAAAAACACCGATGATCATTGCGGTGTGTACGGCACGTTGCAACCCTTCGCGGTTACGGGAGCCAAAGTTACGGGAAACGATAATCCCCGCACCCACAGAAAGTCCGATACAGATATTGACCAACAATGCGTTCAGCGTGGTGGTGGCACCCACCGACGCCATGGCGTTACTTCCCGAAAAACGGGAAACTACGATTAAGTCGGCGGCGTTGTAAAACAGTTGCAACAAACTGCTGAGAATCAACGGGATGACAAAACCCACGATGTTTTTTAAAATCGAACCCTGGGTCATATCCAGTTCGTATGTTTTTGCCATTGCATCATCTCCTATAAAATTAGTCTATCACCGTTCAAATTTTATTGCAAGAGCAAACATAAAAAAACCAAGGATTTTTCGTTTCGGCGAGGGATGTCGCTTTCCATAACGGTTCGGAATTTTTAACCTGTAAATAAAAAAAGACACCTTTCGGTGTCTTTTTTTATTTACAGGTATGGGCGAATATCTGCCGCCAACTGTGCTTCGATAAAGATCAGGCGTTTGGCAATGTCTTTGGAAGATTCATCCGCCGCCTCGTACTGATTTAAATATTTACCCAGGGATTTGACCCCCATATTGCAACCGTCGGTCATCAAATCCGCCACGGTAGCATCCGACTCGTTCATGGCCAACATCACATTGGTCTTGACCCAAGACATCCCCTTTGCCATTGGGTTGGGCGCCTTGCCATCATCGCCGAACCGCTCCAACGCATTTTGAATTTCGCGGTCCAGTTTTTCGTGTTCTTCCTTGCAATCGGTCAAAATTTTCTCGAACGATCTGCTGTCTACCTTCCCCAGCACCTCTTCGATGGAGGAAATCCCCATCTGTACCCCTGCATCACATTCGCGCAAGAGTTTGATTGTATCCTGCTCAATCATTGCTTAACCCTCCTTTGATGTTGTTAGATTGTGCAGGATTACAATTTTTATCCCCTCTTTGACTTTTCTTCGCAAACGAAAAAAACAATTCCTGTGGGAATCAAAAGTCCCAGAAAAACGATTGAAAAAATCGTCGGCAAAAATATCGTAATCAGAAACAAGACTCCGTGCGCCACCATTAAAAACCCGCTGATCCGATAAAAATTCCGTTCCTTTTCGTTGACACTTTTATACTTTGGCATATAGTTCCCCAAAGCCACAAAAACAATGCCCAGTATCAAAAAGGCGGTTTTTCGGGGGTCAACGGCTACACCCAAAGCATAACTTAAGGTAAAGGCTTGCAACAACACACTCATCAAGGGAATGATCCACTTGCTGACCTGTTCGAGTTTTCGGTTCTGTCCCTTCTTTCCTGCCTGAAAATCAGTGACCAAACAACCAAAACATTGAAGCGCTACCATTATCAATGGAAGCCCAAACACGGCAAATGCCTTTGAAGCAAATCGATCGGGCTCATTATAAAAATTAAAGTGGACGGCAATCTCGTCCGGTAACTGCGGCCAAAGTAAAAGTCCTGCAACGATCGGCAACAACGTAATCAGACAAGAAAGAATTAAAAACCGCCATTTGATTCGGTTCATTTTTTCATTCCTCCCAATTTATAGATCCAGGTCAAAACCTCTTCAAAAACCGACGCATTGAGCGCGTAGTAAATAAAATTCTTGTATTTTTCCTCGGCAATTAAATCCGCTTTCTTCAGCTTTGCCAAATGATAAGACACGGTCGCAC
Organism: Clostridia bacterium; assembly: GCA_045655245.1. Taxonomy (GTDB): domain Bacteria; phylum Bacillota; class Clostridia; order RGIG8785; family RGIG8785; genus RGIG8785. The sequence goes on from JAZOOX010000043.1 coordinate 8,450, forward strand.
CCGAGAGGTCAAACCGCTCGGCGATCTCACCTGCCGATTTTCGTCCATCCTTTAACATCGACAAAATATCCCGACGAACGGGGTCGGAAATCGCCTTTAACGTTTCGTTGATTCCCATACGGCACCTCTATTTAGATATTATTCTAAATAGAGTGTACCATGCAGCCCCACAGCTGTCAATGGTAATCCCTACAAAAAAAGCGCCTTACGGCGCCTTTTTACGAACCAACAGCGGAATTAAAATCAGTTGCAGGATAATCCCCGGCATGGCATCGATAAACCCGCCCAGTATAAAGGCGGGGAAGGTAAACGTTTGATCGCCCATGCCCAAAAGCAATGCTTTGGCAACACCCCAAACCACCCGACCTGAAAACATGGCAATGATCAGGGCGGGCCATACGCCCCTCTTGGGATAAAGGACGCCAGACACAACGCCATAAGTCGCCAATTCCAGCGACATCCAAAGGGCGTTGGGATAGAGCGGCGGCATCGAAAAGACCGCACTCCGCAAAAAAGGCAGCACCAAACCTACCCCAATCCCGTAGCGCGGGCCGCAAAAAAATCCGCAAAGCAGAACGGCAAAGTGCATGGGCAACAAACTGTCACCGATTTCTTTGATTTGTGAAGTCAACAGGGGCAAAACCATTCCCAAAGCCAGAAATATTGCCGCCAGAATCAGTTTTTCTATTTGTTTTTTCGATACCATATTAACCTCCTACCAAATAAACGGAATCAGTCGGTATCGCACCTTTTCTTTGTATTTGCGGTAGCCGTCCAGTTTTTCTTCCAGCAGCCGTTCCTCCCCTCGAATGCGCTGTGCAATCATAAAGGGATACGCCAAAAATACCAAAAATGCCCAAACCGATCCCAGTATCAAAGGCATCATCAAAAACAGCAACAACGTAGCTCCATACATCGGGTGTCGCACGATCTTGTACAAACCCGTATCCACCACCTGCTGTCCTTCCTGCACCTCAATCGTGCGGGAAAGATACCGATTTTCGCGGATGACCTCTAAATAAACCAAATAAGCAAACAGGAAAACAACCGTTGCCCCCAGGGAAACACATTTTGGCAACAAATACCATCCCAGCCGAACATTCAACCCCGCAAGGACAAACCCGATGATAAACATTGCCCCGCTGAGGGTCACCACCCACACCTGGTCCTTTTGGGTCTCCTTGGCAGACAACCGCTTTTCCAAGCGCTTGGGGGAAACCAAGAGCAGTACAAACCCCACCCCGATCATCGGAAGAAAGAGTACGCCCATCAGCAACCATCCCTGCCAAAAGTTCGGTGTCCCTGCAGGAATGAACAACAAAGCACCCACCAAAACAATCCCTGCTATGACCTTCAATAGTGCCTGAACCAATAATTTCATACCATCCCCGATCATTCTATGGTAAAGTAGGCGTAGTAAAGGTCTTTGTCAAAGTCCCCTGCCCCACGGAAGTCCATGACTTCCTTGCTTAATCGGTAATAGCCCGGCTCCAGTTCACCGTACAAAAACTCCCAGGTAAAGGGAATTTCGGTCACGTCGTTGGTTTGAATCCTATACGCCAAAGCGTTCCAAAGCAAATCCTCTGCCTTGGGTTCTAAACGAACCCATTCGTCATCCACGTTCTTCTCCAAAGCAAACCACGCCCCCGTCTGCAGTTCTCCCGACGGCGCACCGCCAAACTGCTCAAAGACCAAGGTCGCGTCGGTTTTCGTTACCGCTTTCATAAACAGGGAAAGCCCCCATTTATCTAAGTCTCCATAAACACGGAAGGTCGTCTGTTTCTGTTGCTTTGCAGGCTCGAACCAAGAGGTAAACATTTGTTGATAAAAGGTGGTAAAGGTATAGTCTGCATCCTCGGTCAACACCACCAGTTGGCTGTCCACTGCCGCATTGGGTAACCGTCCGCCAATATAGAAGCAATAATCAAAAATGCTCATATCCAAATCCGGGTCGTCAAAGAGTTTGAAAATCACCCACTTGTCGTCAATGGGCACCTCTTTGGTAATCGCGGACACACTCTGGTACCCCTCTGCTCCCGCAAAGTTGCACTCACCGTCATTTTTGGGGATTTCATATTCCTTTCCCACCTGTCGCAAATCCCCGTCCAACGTCCCACAACGGGCGGTAACCTCACTTACCCTGCCCGAATCGTAGTACAGCTTCCCGTCAGCTTTTATCATTCGGATCGGCGTTTTTATCCCTTCTGCCCCGACATCATCAACGGGTTCGGTCACGGGAGCGTTATTACACGCCGAAAGAAGCAAACACAAACTCAATGCCAAACAGAATAATACTCGTTTCATTTAATCTGCATCCTCCTCTAACGCCTCGATGTAAAAACTGACCGGTCTAAATCCGTCATTACAGGAAATCATGGCAGACCGAGGATTCTTCATCCAGCCGTCATAAAAGTCCCCGCCGCCATGGGATAACGCCATTACAAAAGCAGACATGCTCTCCCATGCGCTATCGCATAACCCGTCTGGTTTTTCCCAACCGTTTGCAATAAAGACTTGTCCTTCTTTCAGATCGCAGGCGTGCTGGATGGGATTTTCGTACTGCGCAATCAAATCATCATACCGTGCCATTCGCATCACGGTAATACGGATCTTTTTCATCGTGTTACTTTCCTTTAATCAAAGAGATCAGATAATAGCATCTTTCACGGGTGTACTCGATTCCTTCGGCGTTGCGCGCAAGAGCCTCTGCTGAACCACCTTTCCACGCATTCCCCGCGGCCTCGATCGCACTTTCTTTTTCCTGTATCCATGCAATCTCCTCCGCCTCTAATGCCGCAAACGCTTCCGCGTCCATTGTCGATTCCAAATACCGATACACCTCATTCAGCAACGCGTCCCACTTCATATAAACTTGATACGACTCGGTATTATACTCCAATTGAGTCGTTGCGGTCTCAAAATGCGCTTCGTTATAGTCCTCGATCTCATCGGCTTTGTCCATAAACAATTCGTATTGCTCAGATGCTTCGTCAGGTTTCACCAACACACCGTTACAAGCCGTAAACATCAAAACCAGACAAAGGGACACCGCAATCACGCAAATCTTTTTCATCATTATTGCTCCTGATTATGCGGCATTACCAGCACCGCAATAATGTATGCCAAAATGCCGGATCCACCGAACAGAGTAAGCGCCACCCACGCCAAACGGACAAGGGTGGAATCGATTCCAAAGTATTCTGCGATTCCGCCGCATACACCGCCCAGTTTTTTGTCAGCAACCGATTTGTAAAGTTTTTTCTTCATAATACGTACCTCCTGAATTTAATGTTTCTTTCTCTGAAAAAAGTTGGTAATCGCCATGCTTAACGCACACACGGCAAAATAGATGCCCGAATACAAAAGCGGGAACGACACCCCATAGATAAGCGTAGAAAACGTCCAAAACAGCACTGCTGTCAAAACCGGCACAAACCAAAGTCGTTTCAGGTCCTGTCCTGCTAACATCCCCACCCATCCCGAAATGACGGGATATACGGCGAAAAACAGCAATAAAGTGACCGCCATGCCTGCATCTGCCCGTACGGTCTTGACCCCGATCAGCGGGACAACCGCCATCGATACAACCAAAATCAATAAAATCGCAAAAAGCCTCTTCCAAAAGGTCATAACAACACTCCTTCCGAAAAGAATGCGGTTATTTTTGTAATGTTCTCGTCGCTGTATTCAATTTCGGATGAATACATTCTTGCAACGTCCAACATCTCTTCAATATTCTCACACGCTGAACAAATTGCGCCCAAAACCCAACAACTCAATAAGATAAATTCAACGCCCTTTTCAAAACGACGGAAGGTCAGGTAGCAGGATAACTGTTCAAAGAAAATCTGCATACTCGGTCTTTCAAAAATATCTGTACCTCTCGCATTTTTCAGTTTTTCAAGCGCCTGTTCCCAAGTTCTATCCAACCGTTCAAGGGACTCATAAAGCCCATAAAGCTCCCGGTTGCAGAAATTAAATTTTAAGCCGTATTTTTTCGCCAGTTTCCGGAACCGATCAAACATGGAAACCGTTCGGTCTTGCAGTATTGCGAACACTTCGTTCCGTTCCCTGAAAAAGGGCTTATTCTTCGCCGATTCGGGTAACTCCATCGAAAACTTTTCTGTTTCGGTCAGAATGATTCTTGCGGCTTCTTCACAACAGAGACCGATTCCCGTCTCGGTAAAGTCCTCGTAAAAATTACTGAATCGGGGATGCAGGTAACAGATATCGCAAAGTGCACCGTCCCCCAGTTTCAGTATAATGTCGCAAAGCCCCTTTTTGTTTAAAAAAGGGCAATGTCCGTCTGAATTTAATGCAAATTGGGGCGGATCTCCTGTGATATTTTCCCGTATTTTCTCGGCAAATACCCCCTCAAGAGAATTGTACAACACCATCGTCTCGTCGTCAATATCAATTTCCCAACCGATACAACAACTGTGCTTGCAGCGATCAGCGATACAACTGAACTTGTGGTAGTAATTGGGGAAGATTTCTTTCATAAAGCACCTCTTATGTAGGAGTAGGGCGAAGTACGGTTTGGATGCAGTCATTTAACCATGCTCGGTGTCAAGACCGAACAAAAAATCACTTTTCCGTTTCTTTTATAAATTCGCATATTATTTGGGCAAACTCTTCTTTTCCCGAATAATGACAATGTGTACCGTGGAGCAACCGATAATGTATCTTGCGGGCATCGTATTCAAAATGATTTAAGGTGGAAATTGTCAATTGTGTCTGTTCGTACCGGTTTTTCATATCGTTATCCGAAACAATAAACATCATGGGGGGATAGTCATCGGCTTTACCAATATGGAATAATGGTGCCGCTTCGTCAATGATTACCCTCCTGGGATCGATTCCCCGTTCTCTCAGCACGTTAAAATGCGTTGTGGGCTGACCGGCATCATGGATATATCCTTTGATGATATCCTTAGGCAACTGATATGGCGCTAAGTATCTTTCGTCAAAGCAAAGCATCATCGAAAGGTATCCGCCGGCACTGCTTCCTCCAATATATATCCCTTCACAGTTCCCATACGTTCCAATGTGATTGTATACCCAACCGACTGCCTCGGCGGCATCACAGATAAACTGAGGGTACACAGCCCGGGGATACAATCTGTAATTGATTGATACAAACGCGATCCCCTGATGTGCCAGGTATTCGCCGACTGCTTTGTATTCCGACTTGTCACCGGATTCTATTCCGCCGCCGTGTATATAAACAAACACGTTGAAAGTATCATTTTCCGGAAGGTATATATCAAGATACTGTTCCGAATACTTCGATTTCCCATAGCAAATGTCATTGATAATTTTCATAACAAACCTCTCCTATATTGGCTTTGTCTTTCGACTTTTTCCCATACATGGTCTTTAGTTGAAGCTCTTGATCCAAGTTATCAAAGAATTGTGATATACATTGTCCAAAACATCTTTTCTCATCTGCGCTGTAACGGGACCGTTGCGACTCATTCTCTCAATGATGGCTTCCTGAAGCTCTTCTACCGTCATTTCTTCATAGGTTTTATTATGTTTTACAACAGGTTCTTCCCCTTTTACAGGTGCTTCAGGCTCGGCTCTTTTCTCCTGCGCCGTTGTTTGGGTTGTATCGTCGATCGCAAGTTCGATCGGTTGAACACATTCCTCGGTTCCACCTACCGGCAACCATATTTCCCCGGAATTTGCTTTCACATTAACAGAGATACTTCCGTTTTTTACGGGCACTTTTATACCGGAGATCCCACCGATATATTCCCCTTCGTTTTGGGCAGGAAGAGTCATGGAAAAATCATCATCGCTGTTATTCACAGTCACCATAACGGACTGCCCATGATAGTTCCTTGAAAACGCGTACTGGCAATTGGTCAAAAGCAGTTCTTTGTAATCTCCGTAGGATAATGCTTTGGTCTCTGTCCGTATTTCGCCCAACCTTGCAATCAACCTAACAAAATTATTGTTTTGAGTAATATCAATATATTGCTCGTATGAAATGGCCGGTCTCAAAGAATCGTCAGAACCCCGCTCTTTTCGTCCTTCAATACCAAATTCGGAGCCATAATAAACCGATGGAACTCCAGGCAGGGTATACAGAAGAATATGAACCGGTATAAAATGCCTTTTGTGATTCAGTTTGGTATAAATCCGTTCCACATCATGATTATCCACAAAGTTATATAACTTCAGTCCGTCAGGGCAATTTCCGCCCATTTCATACAAGCGCTTTACGGTATGTGCGATTTCAAAATAGTTACGGTCATTATGACCCGAATACAGTGCCTTATGCAAATGATAATTGGTAACAGCGTGCAATGTTTCACCGTTTACCCAGCGGATATAATCACCGTGTATAACCTCGCCCATAAGCCAAAAATCAGCTTTTACTTCATTTGCTACCCGACGCATCATCTGCATATAGCTAAAGTCCAAGACGTCGGCAGCATCCAGACGGATTCCGTCAATGTCAAACTCCTTTACCCAAAAGCGAATTACATCACAAATATATTCTCTGACTTCAGGATTCTGCTGATTAAGCTTTGCCAGTAGATCGTATCCGCCCCAGTTGTCGTAGGAAAAGCCGTCGTTATATTCGTTATTGCCGTTAAAATTCACGTTGCAATACCAATCCTTGTATCCGGATGATTCCCTGTGCGTTCTGATATCCTTAAAAGCAAAGAAATCACGGCCGGTGTGATTGAATACGCCATCCAAAACCACCCGGATTCCCTGTTTGTGGCATTCTGCTACAAACTTTGTCAAGTCTTCGTTTGTGCCCAGTCTGGTATCCAGTTTTTTGTAATCTGTCGTCTCATAACCGTGTCCAACCGATTCAAAAAGCGGACCGATGTACAATGCATTACATCCAAGTTTTTTGATTTGTGAAATGAAAGGAATCAGGGTGTTTAATCTGTGCTCCGGTTCACCATAAAGATTTTGTTTCGGCGCTCCCGTCATTCCCAACGGATATATGTGATAAAATATCGCTTCATCATACCAAGACATATAATACTCCTCCCTTTCATAGGTTTTAAAAATCGTCAACATTATGACCCCAAAATCACAACTATATAAAAGCAAGCATATAATACACAAAAAAGGATTTTTCAGGTGATCTATATGTTTAACAATAATATACTGAATATTAAAAAAAGGCCTTATGCGTTTGCAAAAATAAAGGGAAGCACTGCGTACCCGCATATAAATGGTGTTGCATACTTTTATAAAGTACCGGCAGGTGTACTGGTTTCCATACAGCTAAGAGGTTTGCCGATTTCAGAAGACGTTTGTCAAAAACCGATTTTTGCAGCTCATATCCACGGCGGAGATCATTGCACAGGCAACAGCACCGATCCGTTCGCCGATGCCATGACGCACTATAATCCCAATCATTGCGACCATCCCTATCATGCAGGCGACTTGCCGCCGATCTTTGGTGCCGACGGGTTTGGCTTTTCTGCATTTTTAACAAACCGATTCACTGCTGAAGAAATAATAGGCAAAGCTCTTATCATCCACTCTGCACCCGATGATTTCACGACTCAACCCTCCGGTAATTCCGGAACAAAAATCGCATGCGGTATAATTTCATATGTATATTAGGTGATGTTACCACAATATGCATAGACGTTTGTAGCGATTGCGACATATAAGGTTTAGATGCAAACAAGCTTTAAGCAGAGTTCGTATCAAATTAGAGCAAAAAACTATTGTCAATATTTCATAACAAAATTTTCGTAAAACTCACACTCTTCATCATCGGTTGTATCACTATCAATAAAATCTTGTAATTCCTTTTTCATTTTTTCATATACATCATTGCAATCTTCAACACCACAAAATGCAGTATGAACCATTGCCCCATAAACACCGCATGTGATGGCATAATATTTAGGGCATTTTTCCAATGTTATTCTACAAGATTCCTTATACTCCTCATCCTTAACAACGATGCCATTCTCGCTGCCAATTGCGTCACTTACATATAAATCTTTCCACATTTCAGCTTATTTCCTTTAGATAGTTTCTATATGGTTTATATCAAATTAGGTTTAAAAAATAATTTATATTGCTTTTTTAATTATATATGATAAAATATAATAAATCAAATAATCACTCTGCCACCGGGTAGTGAATGCTTTAAGCATTCGTTTGTATATCGTTAGGTCTTTGAAGATATGCATTCGGATGTTTATTTTTTTGGAGGACAATATGACTAAATTTACAAACTATTTTTCAAAAATCGATATTACCTTATGGTCATCTTCTGTAATACTGATTATCACATCATTTTGCATATTCGACAAAGAAAGTTATCTGACTTTATGTGCATCACTCATTGGTGTTACATCCCTTATTTTTAATGCAAAAGGAAATCCATTCGGGCAGTTTTTGATGGTAATATTCAGTTTGCTTTATGGAATAATCTCATACACATTTGCCTATTACGGTGAGATGATAACCTACCTTGGTATGACAATGCCTATGGCTGTTTTTGCGCTTATATCCTGGCTAAAAAATCCGTTTAACGGAAACAAAGCTGAAGTCAAGGTTAATAGTATTACTACAAAAGAAACGATATTTATGTGGGCGATTACAGTTTTAATTACCGTTATCTTCTATTTCATATTAGAGCATTTTAATACTGCCAACATAGTACCAAGCACTCTATCTGTTACAACAAGTTTTCTGGCAGTATATCTCACTTTCAGGAGAAGTCCGTATTTTGCCATAGCCTATGCCGCAAATGATATTATCCTGATTGTTTTATGGGTTCTTGCAAGTATATATGATATACGTTATATTTCTGTGGTTGTATGTTTTGCTGCTTTTTTCGTAAACGATATCTACGGTTACATCAATTGGCAAAAAATGAAAAACAGACAGAATAAGTTTACCTATTAATCGCGATTTTAATTTTTTTACAATATTCGACAAACTTTATATAAAGACTGTATAATCTAGATGCCATTTTGTAGCAGGTCATATCAAACCACATAAAAAAACTCTAAATCTAATTGCACAATATATCAAATATTGCCGTCACTTCTCCTTGGTAACTAATCGATGGGTTATAATTAAAGATTGCTTTTCCAATGGGTTCATCATCCAAATTT
>JAZOOX010000044.1:0-9908 GCA_045655245.1 Clostridia bacterium
TGTCTTGCTCTCTTAACAGCTTCAGTGAACTGTCTCTGGTGCTTAGCGCAGTTGCCGGTTACACGACGGGGCAGAATCTTTCCGCGCTCGGACATGTATCTTCTCAGTTTTGCGGTGTCTTTGTAGTCGATGTATGCTACTTTGTCAACGCAGAACGAGCAAACTTTCTTGCGCGGCTTTCTTTTACCGAAGCGTTCGTTCTTTTCGCCTCTGTCCATTCTTTCGCTCATGGAAAAAGCCTCCTTATTAAAATTTAAAAGGGTAAATCGTCTGCAGTATCAACCGACATAAACCCGTCATCAGCAGGAGCGGAGTAGTTACCGCCGCCGAAGGCGTTCGATGCAGGTGCACTGCCGTTGTTCCGCTTGGGTTCGGCAAAGAACACTTCATCAGCAACAACGTTCGTTGCCGTGCGGTTATTGCCGTCCTTGTCCTGGAAGTTCCGAACCTGAATCCGACCGGTCACCGCGACCAACTGGCCTTTGGTGAAATTACGGCTGACGAACTCAGCGGTGCCTCTCCAGGCAGTAATCGGAATAAAGTCTGTCTGTCTTTCCTCGCCCTGCTTTGCATAACCGCGGTCAACGGCCAGCGTAAAGCTGACAACAGGAATCTGAGCGTCGGTGTAGCGCAGTTCAGGGTCACGGGTTAAACGTCCCATTAAAATGGCTTTGTTCAACATGGAAAAACCTCCTTACGCTTCCTCGGATGCGGGAGCGGCGGGTGCTTCTTCGACAGCAGGAGCTTCTTCAACTGCGGGAGCAGCGGGAGCAGCAACCTTTTCTCTTGCCTTTTTCTTAGCGGCAGCAGCACGCTCGTTAGCGGCTTCTTTCGCTTCGTCACGCTTAATGATTAACGTACGCATGATACCGTCGGTAATGCCGTAAACACGGGCAAGTTCCTTCGGGAAATCGGTGGGAGCAGAGAAGCGAACCAGAACGTAGTAACCTTCGTTCTTGTCGTTGATCGGGTATGCCAGACGGCGTTTGCCCCATTCTTCAACGGCTTCAATCTCACCTGCGTTTGCAATCATAGACCGGAACTTCTCGGTCAATGCAGCAATCTGGTCTTCTGCCAGAGCAGCATCAACGATGAAGATCGTTTCGTACTTATTGACGATGTTGGCCATGATTTTCACCTCCTTTTGGACTTTGGCCATGAATTCTCCTTCATGGCAAGGAATTTTAGTCATAAAATGACCTCTACTATGATACACCAATATCTTCCCCTTGTCAAGAGTTTTCTTCAGATATTCGTATTGAAAATGCGTGTTCGGGCAGGAGTCCGAAATGCTTTTCTAATTGTGTCAATATCGAAAAGGGACGTTACGGAGGAATGATGCCCCGTTCAATCAGCGACAGATAGCTCTCACAGATGCCTAATATCATTGCCATTTCTTCTTTTACCAAAGTATTCCCTTGCAAATAGAAAACAATATACAATTGTGTGACACGTTTAGTACACCATTCAAATTTTATTTTGCCCAGTTATATTTTGAGAATAAAAAACCACCCTTTTGGGTGGCTCTTTATTGTTTAAATCACAAAACCGCCGTTGACACCAAGCACCTGACCTGTAATAAAGTCGGCATCGTTGGATGCCAAAAAGAGTGCGACTTTGGCAATGTCTTTTGGGGTGCCGATGCGACAAAGCGGCGTTTCGTCGGCGAGGTCTTGTTTATCCTCGGCAGAAAAGTCTTTGAGCATATCGGTTTCAATCACCCCGGGGGCGATGGCGTTGACCTGAATATTACTGGGGCCTACCTCTTTGGCAAGGGCACGGGTCATTCCGATCAATGCAGCCTTTGCGGCAGAGTAGTGGACTTCGCAAGAAGCACCCACTTGTCCCCACATAGAGGAGATATTGATAATCTTGCCCTTTTGGCGCTCGATCATTCGAGGGAGGACGGCTTTGGTGCAATGGAATGCACCCTTGACGTGGACGTTAAACATGGCGTCCCAGTCCTCGTCGGTCAGGTCGGTGAAGAGTTTTTGCTGGGCGATGCCTGCATTGTTAATCAGCACGTCGAAGTAACGGCTTCCCAGGCAGAGGTCTGTCGCAACAGGGTCGGTGACGTCCAGTTGGACGGCTTCAACGTTTTTATAGGCGGATTCCAGCTCACGGGCGCAAATTTCGCTCTTGTGATAAAGAAGCAGGACATGATGTCCTGCTTCCGAAAACTGTCGAACAATTTCTGCACCGATGCCCCGAGAGCCGCCGGTAACAGCGACCCGCATCTTATTTAATCCCTGCGCGGTCCTTAACGATAACGTCGTGTGCGCCGCCTTCGATAATACTGGTCGAAGAAACCAGGGTGATCTTTGCCTTGTCACGGAACTCAGCCAAGGACAGAGCGCCGCAGTTGCACATGGTGGAACGGATCTTGTTCAGGGTAGTGGAAAGGCCGTCTTTCAGTGCACCTGCATAGGGAACATAGGAGTCAACCCCCTCTTCGAAAGACAGTTTTTTTGCGCCGCCCATATCGTAGCGCTGCCAGTTACGGGCACGGTTAGAGCCTTCGCCCCAGTATTCCTTAACGAAAGTGCCGTTTAAGTTGATCTTGTTGGTGGGGCTTTCGTCAAAACGGGCGAAGTAGCGGCCCAGCATAACGAAGTCAGCACCCATTGCATAAGCCAGAGACATATGGTAGTCCTGAACGATACCGCCGTCCGAGCAAATCGGGATGTAGATACCCGTTTCTTCGAAGTACTTGTCACGCTCGCGTGCGACTTCGATGGTAGCGGTGGCTTGACCGCGGCCGATACCCTTTTGCTCACGGGTGATGCAGATACTGCCGCCGCCGATACCGATTTTGATAAAGTCGGCACCTGCTTCGGCAAGGAAACGGAAGCCTTCGGGGTCTACGACGTTACCTGCGCCGACCTTGACCGAATCGCCGTACTTATTACGAATGAACTTTAAGGTTCGTGCCTGCCATTCGGAATAACCTTCGGAAGAGTCGATGCACAGAATGTCTGCACCTGCATCCACAACAGCGGGAACGCGGGTCTCGTAGTCGTGGGTATTAATTCCTGCGCCGACACAGTAACGTTTTTGGGCGTCCAGCAACTCCAACGGGTTGCCCTTGTGGAGGTCATAGTCCTTGCGGAAAACGATGGAAGAAAGACAGCCGTTTTTGTCAATAATCGGCAGACAGTTCAGCTTATTGTCCCAGATGATATCGTTGGCAGTCTTTAAGGTAGTACCTTCTTCTGCCCAGATGAGCTTGTCGAAGGGAGTCATGAACTCAGCAACTTTGGTAGAGGGGTCCATACGGGAAACACGATAGTCACGGCTGGTAACCAGGCCGACCAGTTTGCCCTTTTCGGTACCGTCTTCGGTAACGGCAACGGTGGAGTGGCCTGTCTGTTCCTTCAGCGCCAGTAACTCTGCCAAGGTCTGGTCAGGGCGGATGTTGGAATCACTTTTAACGAAGCCTGCTTTATGGGTTTTGACCCGCTTGATCATTTCGACTTCCTGTTCCACCGTCTGAGACGAGTAGAGGAAGGAAAGACCGCCCTCGGTTGCCAAAGCGATGGCCATACGGTCATCAGAAACCGACTGCATGATGGCAGAGACCATAGGAATGTTAATCGAGAAAGGGGATTCTTCACCCTTCTTGAATTTTGCAAGGGGGGTTCTTAACGAGACGTTGGCGGGAAAGCACTCTGCAGAAGAGTAGCCGGGCACCAGCAGGTATTCGTTAAAAGTACGGGAGGGTTCATCAAAAAAGTAAGCCATTTTAAAATCTCCTTTCAAATTATACATTAAAGCGGAAGAGAACAACGTCCCCGTCCTGCATTACATACTCTTTACCTTCCGACCGCATTAAGCCACGGTCTCTTGCAGCGGCGGCACTGCCGCATTCGGTCAGGTCAGAAAAAGCAATGACTTCGGCGCGGATGAACCCGCGTTCAAAGTCGCTGTGGATCTTGCCTGCCGCTTGGGGTGCTTTCGTCCCCCGGGTAATCGTCCAGGCACGAACTTCCTCGGGACCGCCGGTTAAGTAACTGATCAGCCCCAGCAGTTCATAACCTGCCTGGATCAATCGGTCCAGACCCGATTTATCCAAATGTAAATCTTCTAAAAACGCCGCCTTTTCTTCGGCGTCCAGGTCTGCAATATCTTCCTCGATCTTGGCACAGATGGTTAATACCTTCGATCCTTCTGCTTCGGCGTATTCGTTGACCCGTGCAACAGCGGCGTTGGTCTCGATGCCTGCGGTAAAGTCTGCTTCGGACAGGTTTGCCGCATAGAGAACGGGCTTTTGGGTCAGCAGACACATCTCTTTTAACAGGGCTTCCTCCTCGGGGGAGTAGTCCAGACTGCGGGCGGGTTTTTCGTTGGCAAGCGCCTCTTCAATCCGTTCCAACAGTGCCAGCTCTTGTGCGAACTTCTTGTCCCCGGACTTCATCATTTTCTTGGTGCGCTCGATGCGTTTGGTGATGCCTTCCAGATCTGCCAGAATCAGCTCCAGGTTAATGGTTTCGATGTCACGAATGGGGTCAATGCTTCCGTCAACGTGGACGATGTTCTGGTCCTCGAAGCAACGGACGACGTGGACGATGGCATCTACCTCGCGAATGTGGGACAAGAATTTGTTGCCCAACCCTTCGCCGCGGCTGGCGCCTTTGACCAACCCTGCAATATCAACGAACTCGATGGTGGCGGGGGTGTACTTTTTGGGGTCGTACAGCTTTGCCAAAAAATCCAGCCGTTCATCGGGAACATCAACGATGCCTACATTCGGCTCGATGGTGCAAAAGGGATAGTTTGCCGATTCGGCTCCTGCACGGGTGATTGCATTAAACAGCGTACTCTTGCCGACGTTGGGCAAACCTACAATTCCCAACTTCATATTGAATCACATCTCCTTGGGTCGCAAAAATCAAGTATATTAAAAGAATTATATCACAACAGTTTTTGGTTTTCAATAGTAAATGTGCTAAAATTGTCGTTTTTTAAGGATGGCAACTCTTGCAGGGAGAATACCCGTTTGTCAGCAACCAGGTCGTGGTCCCGCGGTACGATTTTTTATTTTGGGGCTTGATGTCTTTCACGGACGAGCAGTCGGGCAGATGAAACTTCATCGAATTGGTGTTTAAAACCACGTCGATCGTGACAGAGCCGGTTTCGGGCAAAACCGTTTCCGATGTCTTTGCCGCCTTGCTGGTACCGTCCAGATAGTTGATCTCCACCCCGGGCTGGATGTTGTTTACAAACACATTAAACGAAACACCGGCACCGCGATCTTCTACCGAATAGGCTTCCATCTGTACTCCCTTTGCCAAAAGGTTAACGCCGTCAAATACGGGGGTCACGCGGTACATTACGTGATTTTTGGTTGCCTTGACATAATCCGCCACCTGATTTTCAAAGGGGAGCATTCCCGTCACATTCATATAGCGGGTACCCGTAATCAGGTTCTTTTCGTTGGCATTCTCTCCGCTTAACTGATAACCGATTAAATGGCATCGGTTGTAGAGGTACTTACCGTCTACGAAATCGTACTTCGCCAACTGCCAACCCGTGGGCTTGACCTGCCCGATGGCACCCCGTTCTTCGGTGGGCATCAAGTCGATGCCGATACATGCCGTTGCAACGGTGCAACGTCCCAAAAGGTCTTGTTCTCCGTAGTGTTCAAAGGAGACGTTGGTGATTTCACCTTCCGCAAATTGAGGAACGTTGTTGTTGACGGTGAAATAGGCCTGGTTATGTGGATCGTCCGCAACCTGTGGCACACAGGCGGAAAAGAGCAGGACGATACAGAGTAAAAGTACAAATACGTTTCTGTTCATCAGTTCACTTCCTTGGCCTACATTATAGGCGTAATGAGGTACATTTGCAAGGTTTTTTTGACAAACCTGCCCCTGACATGATACAATATTTACGAATAATTTACTTTTGCGGCATCATTCGTTCATATTTTGCTGTTATACTGTCGGTAAGCTTAAGGTGTCTATGGGTTTCCCCTCGGCTTAAAAGGAGGTTTTTGCCGTGAGTGAACAAATTCGGATCATGGTGGTTGACGATGATTTAAATATCGGTGAACTGTTGCGTTTATATTTGGAAAAAGAGGGTTATGCCGTTACCGTCTTTGCGGAAGGGACCGAAGCGCTAAAGGCGTTTCAGGACGGGATCTTTGACCTGGCGTTGCTGGACATCATGTTGCCCGTGATGGACGGCTATCAGATTCTGCGGGAGATCCGCAAAACCAGTAACATCCCCGTGATGATGCTGACTGCCAAGGGGGAGACTTTTGACAAGGTGCTGGGATTGGAACTGGGCGCCGACGACTATGTGGTTAAGCCATTTGAAATCAAAGAGGTGCTGGCGCGTGTCAAAGCCTTGCTTCGTCGTGCCGAACCCAAAAAGAACGATTCTGCCCTGGCTTATCCCGAACTGGAAATCAACATTAATAACTACGAGTTGAAAGTTCACGGCAAAGTGATGGACATCCCGCCCAAAGAATTGGAACTTCTTTATTTTATGGCATCTCACCCCAATCAGGTCTTCACCCGTGAACAGATTTTGGACAAAGTATGGGGATTTGACTTTTTCGGCGAATCCCGCACGGTGGACGTACACATCAAACGCCTTCGCGAAAAGCTGGACGGTATCAGCGACGCCTGGCAGATTAAGACGGTCTGGAGCGTCGGTTATAAATTCGAGGTGCGATAGTCTATGAAACTTTTTCGAAAAAGTCTTTTTCACCGTGTGATGGCGCCCGTTATCATCGTGGTACTGTTGAGTATGATGGTGCTGGGTGCTTTCCAGATCCGTAAGCTCAACGACTATGTGATGAGTCAGGAACAAAGCCGTCTTCTGCATATGGCAGACCGCCTTGCCGAAATGACCTTGGTGGCAGAGGAACAGTATTCTCCCGCCATCGAGCAGTTCTTTCGTCAGAATATTGATGCCTTGTCACGGGATGCGGGGACTTATATCGTCATTGCCGATGCCCGCGGAAAGACGGTGGCGTGTTCCAATAACTGTAATGCCGTTACCAACCGCGAACTGGTGCATCAGGATGCCTTCAATCATACCAAAGAGCAACTCGAACCGTATACTCGTATCAACCTGATGGATCTCCGTCAACGTGAAGAGATGCTGACCGTTGCAACCCCGATTCTGCGGGAAGACCGATTTGTGGGCGCAGTTATCATCTACCAGCCGGTACCCTATCTTGCCGCCGCAAAGAACGAGGTCATTCGTTACTTCTTGTTTGCGTTTATCGTGGTTTCGGTCATTACCATTTTGTTGTTGCTTTTGGGGATGTCCCGCATTATCCGCCCCATCCGAAAGGTGCAACGCGCCGCCCGCGCTGTTGCCCGTGGGGATTTCGATACCCATTTGGACATCCGCTCCCAGGACGAAATCGGCGAGCTGGCTACCGACTTTAATGCTATGACCTTGGCGCTGAAAAACCAGGATCAGACCCAACGGAATTTCATCGGTGACCTCTCCCACGAGTTGCGGACGCCAATGACCACCATGTGCGGATTTTTAGAAGGGATCATTGATGGGGTGATTCCTCAGGAAGAATCGGAAAAGTATCTTCATATCGTATTGGAAGAAACCCGCCGTCTATCCCGCTTGGTGAACCAACTCCTTGAAGTGACTCGTATGGAAGCGGGGGAAGTCAAGCTGGAACAAAGACGATTTGACTTAAACGAACTGGTGCGCTTGGTGCTGATATCTGCCGAGCAACGCATCGTGGAAAAACGGCTGCAAGTTACCGTAGACCTGCCTGAAGAAGCCTGGGCGTACGGCGACCCCGACCAGATCCGGCGGGTGCTGAATAATTTGACCGATAACGCCGTTAAGTTCACACCCCCCTCGGGTAAGATTGCCATTTCGGTCAAGACCGCAGGCGGGAAGTATCGGATTGCCGTGGAAAATACGGGGCGGGGTATCGATGCCGAGGAACTGCCTCGCTTGTTTGACCGCTTTTATAAATCCGATAAGTCCCGGGGTGTAGATAAGAGCGGAGCGGGGCTGGGTCTTTATATGGTTCGGAACATCCTCAACCAGCACGGCGAGGACGTTGCCGTTACCAGTATCCCAAACGAAAAAACCGTTTTCAACTTTACGCTAAAAAAAGTTTCGGCAAAGGAACCCTCCTGACGGATGGTTCCTTTTTTGTGGGCATACTACTTCCGAAAGGGGTGTTACTTACGGAAAAACGCCTGCACACATTTCAAAAGGTTTTTCTTTTTTTCTTTCTTCTTTTATTATTACGTCTTTTTTGGTGGTCGGTTCTCTGTCACGATACCCTCAGTCAAGAGGCGGCAAAACAACGGGTGGCAACGGCAGACCTGGTTACCGTCCGCGGCAGTATCACTGACCGCAACGGGCTCTCCTTTACCGATTGCAACGAAGGGGAGTTTGCCGTTTGGAACGAAGGCGCAGACACCCGAGGCGGCGCGGAGGCGATTGCGGCGCAACTCGGTCTGGACGAAAATCGGGTGATGGAGCAACTTGAAAACCGCAGCCGACTAACCTTTGGTCCCCTCACCAATCTCTATCCCGTGGAGCGGGCGGGGTTTATGACCTTTCGTTCTTCCATTCGTCAGGACGAAACCAGTCTGGCGCGTCATCTGATCGGAATGACCGATGGACAGGGGAAAGGTATCAGTGGATTGGAGTCGGCTTTCGAGTCGGTACTGAACACGGGGCGTAAGCATACGGTCGTAAGTCTCCGTGATGTTCGTCGCAACCTTTTAAAGCGTTGGGGGTATCTGGAGGCAAATCGTCAAGTGGACACTACACAAAATTTGCGACTTACCTTGGATAAGCCGTTACAGCAAGCGGTAGAAGAATTGGCGGATGCAGAACTGAAACGGGGAAGTATTCTGGTCAGCGAAGTGGAGAGCGGAGATGTTCTCGCGGCGGTCAGCCGTCCCCAGTTTAATCCCTACGATCTTTCTGCATCGTTAAAAAGCGGGGCGGGAGAATTTTTGAACCGTTCTTTCTCTTTATATAATGCAGGGTCGGTTTTCAAAACGGTTGTTGCGGCGGCATCTTTAGAGTACAGTATCGGCATCGGACAGTTTCACTGCACGGGTAGTTATCAGGTCGGTGATCGGGAAGTCACCTGTTATGACTGTACGGCACACGGTTCGGTAGGACTGGACGAGGCGTATGCAAATTCCTGCAACGGATATTTTGTCTGTCTTGGGGAAAAACTAGGTATGGAACGGTTATTGGAAATGGCAGAACGGTTAGGACTTTCTGCACCGGCTACCAACTACCCCGATGAGCCGGAAGGACACTTGCCTGAAATCGAACCTCGCTTGCCGGGACGCCTGGCAAACTTCTCGGTAGGTCAGGGGGAGTTGTTGGTCACCCCTGCGGCGATGTTGCGTCTGACCGATATCGTTGCCAACGGCGGAATGATGCGTACCTTAAATGTTTGTGACAGCATTCGCGACGGACAAGGACTCATGCTCCAACCTTTGCGTCAACCCAAAGGGGAGCGGGTACTGTCGGGACACACCGCCAAACGGTTGCGGGAAATGATGACCAAAGCCGTTGAAGAAGGTACGGGAAAAAGCGCCGCAAATGAATATACCACAGCGGCAGGTAAAACGGGAACTGCCGAAACAGGTTGGACGGAAAATGGTGCTCTTCAGGTACACGGCTGGTTTTGTGGATTCTTTCCTGCAGAAGATCCCAAGTATTGTATCACTATTTTTTTAGAGAACGGACAGAGCGGAGGAAAGTATGCCGCGCCGCTGTTTTCGGTGGTTTCCGAGGCTGTTTTAAAATTTTTTCAAAAAAGTTGAAAAAAAGGGTTGACAAAGGTGGAAAAGGTTTGTTATAATAGCACTTGCCGCTGACGAAGCGGGCGATCCTTGAAAACTAAACAGCACAAAGGTTCACGTTAATTTTAAGAGTAATACTCG
>JAZOOX010000045.1:0-59820 GCA_045655245.1 Clostridia bacterium
GATTTTTTCGGTTGTCTGTGCCATCGCTCTTTGGTTTTACGTTATTGCCGCACAGAATCCTGAAATCGAAGTTAAGGTAAAAAATATACCGATTCAGATTGATGCCACGAGCGAAGAAACGTTGTATCGTTCTCACGGTCTTTGCGTACTTAAACCCGTTGGTGGGCTTAAGACATCATTGACCGTCAAGGGAAGACGAAGTGTTATCGGTGGCGTTGATAACAAAAATATCAAAGCAGTTGTTGATGTTTCTAAAGTTGAAAAGGCAGGAACTTCAGATCCTCTTACCATTAGTGTTCATTTGCCTGAATCCACCAGCTTGTATGTAATGAACATCAACCCGTTACAGGTAAACTATCCCGTAGAAGAGGGACTCGAACGAATTGTGCCTGTTGAATGCGAACCATCGAAGGGAGTTGACGACGCACGTTATCTTTCGGATTTGAGCGTCAGCCCCAGTGAAATTAAAATATGGGGACCGAAATCGATTATCAGCACCGTCGAAAAACTGTTGGTGACGCCCGATCTCTCCAAAATGAACGAAGACTTTTCCGAGGACTTTTCTTACACTGCTGTTAACGGCGAAGGAAAGAATGTGGATTTGATTAACGTTTCATCCTACGTCGATACGGTTCGGGTGAGCGGCAAAGTCCTTGGTGTTAGAACAGTGCCGTTGGAAATTGTCACCGAGCATATTGATGCTCCTGCGGGGTATATCGTCTCGGAAGCATCCGTTGAGCCGAAACGAATTCAGGTACGTGGTACCGAAAAGTCACTTGCTGACCTGGAATCGATCTTAATTCGGGTAAATCCTAAAAAAATTTCTGGTGAAGTGGGTGCTCAGGAGCTGGAAGGTGAGGTCGTTTTCCCCCTTGGCATCACTGCAGATGAGGAAAATTTGTCAATTTATGTAAAAATTGTACTGGAAGAGGAATCCGAAACAAACAATGAATAGTTTTAAACGCATGAAAGGTAAAAAACTATTGACTTTTTGTGCGGTTTTTAGTATTCTATATGTATATTCAAAACTTAATCTTCTGCACTCTTCAGCAAAAGGAGCGAACTTAGTATGTATTCCAAAGAAGTAACTGTACAAAGTCAGGTTGGGCTTCATGCAAGACCGGCTACATTCTTTATCCAAAAGGCAAATGAATATGCCGCCAGTATATGGATTGAAAAAGAAGAACGCAAAGTGAATGCCAAAAGTTTGTTGGGGGTTCTTTCTTTGGGAATCGCCAAGGGGACGAGCGTTATTTTAAGCGCTGAAGGTTCCGATGAACAAGAAGCGGTTGAAGCTTTATCCGAGTTGGTTTCCAATGCCAATGTAATTCGTTGATTTGATTTTTGAATGTCCCTTTCCTTTCTGTGTTAACATAGAAACGGAAGGGACTTTTTTGTAAGGGGGAAGGGCTGTGCTGGATTATAAAAAACTACCTCAACACCCCGGGGTTTATGTTATGAAAAATGCCGCGGGTGAAGTCATTTACGTCGGGAAGGCCAAGTCTTTAAAAAATCGCGTCAGCCAGTATTTTCAAAACAATAAGGCACATTCTGCAAAGGTTCGTGCTATGGTCTCGAATATCGCGGATTATGAATACGTTTTGACCGGAAGCGAATTCGAAGCCTTTATCTTAGAATGCAACCTGATTAAAAAATATAAACCCCATTATAACATTTTACTGAAGGATGATAAAACGTTCCCGTACCTTCGTGTTACGGTCAAAGATCTTTATCCCAAGATGTCCGTGGCAAGGAAGATAAAAGACGACGGTGCTTTATACTTTGGTCCTTTTTTGAGTGTAAAAACCATACGTGACACGATTGATTTGGTCAAACGGTTGTTCGGCATCGCTACCTGCGACCGTTCTTTTCCAAGGGATGTAGGAAAGGATAGACCTTGTTTAAACTATCACATGAAACTCTGCTTGGCTCCCTGCCTACCCCAGATTACCGCCGACGATTATCGTGTTGCTTTCGATCGCGCAATTGCCTTTTTAAAAGGAGACCGTAACGAATGTATTGCAATGCTTAAAAATGATATGAAAAATGCAGTCGACCGCTTGGATTTTGAGTTTGCTGCACGAATCCGTGACATGATTGGGGAAATCGAAAAGCTAAGTCAAAAGCAAGCCGTTGTTTTGCAGGACAAGCGGGATCTGGATTGTATTGCCGTTGCAAAATATGGGGAAGTAGCATATTTCCAGGTATACTTTGTAAGAAACGGCGTTTTGTTGAATCGGTTTCAGAGCAAAATTGACGATTGCGCAGAAGAAACGGTTCAGGATCTAACCTACGCTTTTGTGCAGCAATTTTATGACGAAAACAGTATTCCTGACGAAGTGTTAGTTTCAGTAGAAGGAGTAGAAGCGCTGGGTGGGTTTTTAAGTGAAAAGCGCGGAAAACGTGTTGCGCTTCGCTGTCCGCAACGCGGAGAAAAAAGAAAACTTTTTGAAATGGCGCTCTCGAATGTGCAAGAGACTATACGGAAAGAAAATGAAGAAAACGAAAAAGCTCAAGTCCTCTTAACACAGTTTTGCACTTATACCGAAACGGATAAACCGCCTCGCAGAATCGAAGCAATTGATATTTCTCACACTTCAGGTGCAGAGACGGTAGGCGCGGTTGCCGTGTTTATAGACGGACGTGCATCCCGTAAGGACTATCGGTATTTTAAAATAAAAAATGCAGACGGAAATAACGATTATGAAAACATGTGCGAAGTCGTTACAAGACGGGTGTTACGCGCAAAAAATCGGTCCCAGGGGTTTTCGGTATTGCCGGATCTACTCTTGGTTGATGGAGGAAAAGGTCAGGTCTCGGTTGTTAGAGAATGTCTAAACAAATTGGGCGTTAGTGATTTGCCGGTTTTGGGGATTGTAAAAGACGACTCCCATCAAACGCGAGGGCTGGCAAACGATAAAAAAGTATTTGAATTAGAGAAGAGCAGTCCCTTTTTTCACCTATTGGCAGAAATCCAAAACGAAGTTCACAACAGTGCTATACGCTTTCATCATAAGCAGAGGAGTCGCAGCACGATACGTTCTTCGTTGCTGGGAATCGAGGGAATTGGCGAAACCAGACGGCGCGATTTGATGCGCACCTTTAAGACGGTGCAGGCAATTCGTGCCGCTTCGGTCGAAGAGCTTTTAAAAGTTCCGTCTATGGATCGGCCCGCCGCGAGAAATCTCTTCGAACATTTTCATCCCGAACAACGAGAAAAAGATTGATTTTTTAGGTTTTTTGCGGTAAAATTAAATTTGGGTTTTTCTATACTTAAGAAAGAATTTCTGTTGAAAAAGGAGACACTATGTGGACTGTAGTTTATATTGCTAAAAACCGTGAGGTTTACGAGCATTTATTGCACACTTTAGACTCCAACGGATTGTTGACCAAAACGAACGTACTGGGAACTGACGAGAACAAAAATACTTCGTACGAGATCTTGGTTCCCGAATCCGAAGTGGAAAAAGCACACACTTTGATTATTGATTTGGATTTTTAATGAGGTGGAGTTATGTTTGCCTGGTTGCCTAATTTTATCACACTGATTCGATTGCTTTTGATACCAATTTTTGTTTATTGTATGTTTGGCATCGAGGATGGCACTGTTGCTGCGTTAATTGTTTTTATCCTCTCGGGTGCAACTGATGTTCTGGACGGTACTTTGGCAAGGGCTTTTCACTGGGAAAGTGCCGCAGGAAAAGTGCTTGACCCGTTGGCGGACAAGCTGATGCAATTGACGGTTTTTATTTCCCTTGTGGCTAAAAATTTGATACCCGGTTGGGTTGTTTTCCTTCTGACTTTAAAAGAAGGACTGATGGTAATCGCAGGGGTAGCGTTGTGGGAACACAAAGTGGTCGTTCAATCCAACTGGAGCGGAAAGCTTGCCACAGTTGTAATGTACATTTCGGTAACGACGATTATTCTATTCCAGATACTATCCATTTCGCTTCCGCATTTGATCGAGGTTTTACTTTGGCTGATTATTGTTGGAACCGCCTTGATGGCGTTTCTATGCTATTATTTTACATATAAAAAGGAACTGGCGAAACTAAAGGGGTAAACCATGGAACGTTTGCTTATTATTGATGGGAACAGCATTGCTAACCGCGCATTTTACGGCATAAGAACCCTAAGCAACCATCAGGGCGTGCCGACCAATGCGATATACGGCTTTTTGAATATCATGCTAAAAACGGCAGAGGAACGAACCCCTGACTATCTTTGTGTTGCCTTCGATTTGCGCGCCCCTACTTTCAGACATAAAGCATACGATCTTTACAAGGCGCAGCGGAAAAAAATGCCCGAAGAACTGGCGGTACAATTGCCGTTATTACAAGAGGTTCTTGATGCAATGAATATTCCTTGTCTGACCGCTGAAGGGTTTGAAGCGGATGATATTATTGGAACGGTATCAGCACTTTGCAATCAGAAAGGAATTGCCTGCGAAATTTTGACCGGCGACAAAGACGATTTACAATTAATCGAAGACGGAACAAATGTTTTGTTGACCACGACGCGAATGGGCAACACCGAAACCGAATTGTATACTGCTGAAAAAGTGCTGGAGCGGTACGGGTTAACTCCCGCGCAGATTATCGACCTAAAAGGGTTGATGGGTGATTCTTCCGACAACATCCCCGGTGTCCGCGGGGTGGGCGAAAAAACGGCGCTGTCGCTATTACAGCGCTACGGTTCTGTCGAGGCCTTGTACGACGGTTTGGAAAACGATACTGCGATCAAGGGGGCACTACGGGAAAAGTTAATGCAATCCCGTGATGATGCATTTTTAAGCAAACAACTTGCGACCATTGTGCGAGATGTTCCGATTGTGTTTTCCTTTGAGAATTTCCGCAGAACAACGTCATACAAAGAGGCGTTGTATCCTTTACTGAAAGAGCTGGAACTTTTTAAACTGATCGAACGTTTGCAAGTTGAGGGTCCGTCCGAATGTCGTGAAACCTTTGAAATCAATTGGATTTCGGGCGATAAAACTGACTTGTGTGATAATGCCGTCGTTTCTCTTGCAATGGACGAAAAAGGTGCTGTGGTCCTTACAACTGACGGTGCCCGTTTTTCTTACTTCGAGACACTTCCTCAGGCATTGCTCGAAAACGCTAAGATCAAAAAGAAAACCCACTGTTCTTATCTGATATATCAACTGTATCCGGGTTTGGAAAATGTTGTATTTGATACTGAACTGGCAGCGTATTTATTAGATGTCCTATCGGAGAAGTATCCCCTTTCGCTATTGGCAGAAATCTACTTGAACAAGACCATCTCCGCAGAAGAAGAAAAACTGCGATTGGCAGAAGAATGTGCAGCAGTATATTACCTTTCATCTGTTCTTGAAGAGCATCTGCACAGAGAAGAGATGTTTCAGCTTTTTTCTGAGGTAGAGGTCCCCCTTGCAAAAGTTCTGGCGGATATGCACCGCATCGGTATTGGTGTAGAAAGAACGGTTTTGGAAGAACAAAGCAAAGCTTTAGGCGCTTTATTGGAGAAACAAGCGGCGGCTATTTATGAAATGGCAGGAGAGACCTTTAATATCAATTCTCCCAAACAGTTAGGGAATATCCTTTTTGAAAAATTGGAACTGCCCCACAAAAAGAAAACGAAAAGTGGATATTCAACCAATGCGGACGTCTTGGAAAAACTGCGGTATGCCCATCCGATTGTTGATGCTGTTTTAAATTATCGTCAAATGATGAAGTTGAAGTCGACCTATACCGATGGTCTGTTGCCTTACATTGAAGAGGATCAGCGGATTCATACCCATTTTAATCAAACGGTTACGGCAACGGGACGGTTAAGCAGCACTGAACCGAATCTGCAAAATATTCCCGTCCGTACTGAAGAGGCGAAAATGATACGAAAGGCGTTTTGTGCCCGCGAAGGGTATCATTTTCTGTCAGCTGACTATTCCCAAATTGAATTGCGAATTTTGGCACACATTTCCGATGATAGAGAGATGATTGCTGCATTTAACGAGGGAATCGACATTCACACCAAGACTGCCGCATTGATTTTCGGCGTTTCTGTAGCAGACGTTACGTCTATGATGCGCAGCAGTGCAAAGGCGATCAATTTTGGTATTCTCTACGGAATGGGGGATTTTTCCCTGGGGAATGACTTGGGAATTACCCGCCGTCAGGCTGCGGAATATATTGAAAATTACCTGAATACTTATCCTAAGGTTCGCGACTACCTGGAACAAGTGATTACGGAAGCGCGGGAAAACGGATATGTTAAAACCCTTTTTGGCAGAAGACGATCCATGCCCGAACTTTCTGCATCGAACTTTATCGTACGCTCTTTTGGCGAACGGGTAGCCAAAAACGCTCCCATTCAGGGCACCGCCGCTGATATTATCAAAATGGCAATGGTCCGTGTGTATCAGCGGTTAACGGACGAGAATTTAAAATCCCGATTAATTTTACAAGTTCATGATGAGCTGATTTTGGAAGTTGCTGATGATGAGGAAGAATATGTAACGGCTTTATTAAAACAAGAGATGGAGGGAGTCGTTTCCCTTTCTGTACCGTTGCCCGTCTCCGTTTCAAAAGCAAAAGATTGGTATCATCTGTAAGAAAGGAACCGTTATGTGGTTGATTGGTTTAACCGGCGGAAGCGGAAGCGGAAAAACAACTGCGGCAAAATTGTTTGCGGATTACGGTATTGCTGTTATTGATGCGGATGAGGTAGCCCGCTTTGTGGTTCGTCCAAACGCTTCTGCACTGGTACAAATCGCTCAAGTTTTCGGAAAGAAATATCTGCATGAAGATGGAACGTTAAACCGTTCGATGCTGGGGAGTTTGGTCTTTTCGGACAGTAGCGCTTTGGCACAGTTGAACCGGATCATGATTCCCGAAATACTGAATGAAATTCAATTACGTATCAAACAATTGCAGGATTCGGGTGAAAAAATAGCCCTTTTGGACGCCCCATTACTTTTTGAATACCAGCTGGACGCCATCTGCAATAGCGTGGTTTTAATGAGTACCCCCCTTGACATTCGGATTGAACGTTTGATGAAACGGGACGGTTTGACCGAAGAAGAGGTGAAAAGGCGTATTCAATCACAAATTGACTATTCGGCTTATGAGGACCGTGTTGATTATCGTGTGGATGCGACAGACGCTTTCTCGCTCCAAAAAGCTGTTTTCGAGATTGTGAATGATTTGCAAGGAAAGGCTAAACTTTGATGAAACGACTTCTTACCACCATTGTTATCGTTGCCATTTTAATCTACTGTGCATATTCCTTAATCCTTCAGTTTTTTCCGATGGAATATCGTGACACCATTGCAGAAGAGTGCAGAAAACACAATTTGGATCCCGCTTGGGTATCTGCAGTTATATGTGCCGAAAGCGGATTTGTTCCTGATGCAAATTCCCCTAAGGGAGCGGTTGGGTTAATGCAGGTGATGCCTCAGACAGGGGAGTGGATTGCCGAACAAATGGGGCTTGAATCTTTCGATTTGTACCAGCCCGAAGACAACATCGCTATCGGTTGCACCTACTTAGCAATGCTTTTGGAACAATACGACAGTAAGTTCCTGGCACTTTGCGCGTATAATGCCGGAGAAGGACGCGTTGACAAGTGGTTGGCAAAGTCGAGCACTCCGGAACAATTTCGTTCGCTACTGTATGAAGAAACGAGTAAATATTGCATCAAAATCGAAAACTACGAGAAAGTATATAGAACTTTGTATTGGAGGCGTGAAAAATGAGCATTAAATTAGAACGCAAGAATATTTGGGAAACAGTAACTCCTGAAATGAAGAACGAAATTTTTTCTTTTTCCGAAGGATATATAGTCTTTTTAAACAAGGGAAAGACCGAACGGGAATGTGTTAACTACGCAATTGATTTGTTGAAAGAAAAGGGTTTTGTTTCTTTAAATGAAAAAGAAAAACTGGTCCCCGGAGACCGCGTGTATACCGTAAATCGTGGCAAAAATCTTTTGGCGGCTGTGATCGGTCAAGAATCGATGTGTAAAGGTTTTCAACTTGTTGCCGCTCACATCGATTCGCCCCGTCTGGATTTGAAGCCTTTACCGATTTACGAGGATCAGGAACTTTGCCTTTTAAAGACCCACTATTACGGCGGGATCAAAAAATACCAATGGACTTCTATTCCCCTCGCTCTGCACGGAGTTGTTTGCAAAACCGATGGAACCCGTGTGGAGATTGTGATTGGTGAAGACAAAAACGATCCAGTTTTCACTGTTACCGATCTGTTGCCCCACTTGGCTCGCGAACAGGCCGATAAAAAGCTGGGACAGGCAATCGGGGGAGAAGCACTGAATATCCTGTTTGGCAGTATCCCTGCCGAAACCGAAGAATCCGAAAAGGTGAAGGATGCCGTTTTGCAGATTATTTTCGAAAAGTACGGAATCACCGAAAGGGATTTTGCGTCTGCGGAAATCGAAGCGGTACCCGCCTTTCCTGCACAAGATCTTGGATTGGACAGAAGCATGATCGGTGGTTACGGACAGGACGATCGCATTTGTTCTTATGCCGCTTTGGCTGCTCTCTTGAATATGGAAAGCATCCCAAACAAGACGGCCGTATGCCTGCTCGCTGATAAAGAAGAAATCGGCAGTGCAGGGAATACCGGCTTACGCTCCAGATTTTTTGAGAACTGCATCGCCGAATGTTGCGCCAAATCTGTCACAGAACCCTATAACGATTTAATGCTTCGCAAAGCTTTAAGCGCAACAAAATGTATTTCCGCGGATGTTGGTGCGGCTGTAGACCCCACCTATGCGGATGTTAGTGAACGCAAGAATGCGGCATTCTTAAATCAGGGCGTATTTTTGATGAAATACACCGGGAGCGGCGGCAAGAGCGGAAGCAGTGATGCCAATGCAGAATTTGTTGCAGAAGTACGCTCAACATTTGACAAGAACGATGTTGCCTGGCAAACAGGTGAGCTGGGGAAGGTGGATGTTGGCGGCGGCGGCACCGTTGCCCAGTATCTTGCAGCCTTAGACATTGATGTAATTGACTGCGGCACCCCGATTTTGTCCATGCATGCACCTTTTGAAGTTTCTTCCAAAGCGGATTTGTATATGACTTATCGCGCCTATTCCGCTTTTTATAATGCTTGACGGGAGATTAATATGAACGAAAGAACAGTTCGTCTGGTCCCGCCTGAGGTTATGGACGAGGAGAAGTGTGCAATTGCTGAAGTTTTGCAATACAATGCAGAATGCAACCAGCCACTTCGCGCTTTTGTCCAGACTTTTGGCTGCCAGTTGAATGAAAATGACAGCGAAAAGATTTGCGGTATGTTGGAACAAATGGGATTTTCTTTTACCGACAGTACTGAAACCGCCGACCTGATTTTACTGAACACTTGTGCCATTCGCGAAAATGCCCACGATAAGGTTTTTGGCATTATCGGCTCCTTAAAGCATCAAAAAGAAAAGAATCCGTCATTACTGATCGGGCTTTGCGGATGCATGGCGCAGGAACCGCAAGTGGTGGAAGAATTAAAACGCAAATATCGTCAGGTGGATTTTGTATTCGGTACGCATACCCTGCATCGTTTCCCAAGTGTTTTGCTGGATGCGTTAAAACAACAACGGTTTGTATGTAACGTCGTTGATATAGACGGAGAAATTGCCGAGGGGCTTCCTGTTAAACGAGAAGATTCCTTTAAAGCATCCGTTTCCATTATGTATGGGTGCAACAACTTTTGCTCGTATTGCATCGTTCCCTATGTTCGCGGTCGCGAGCGCAGTCGCGCTTCTGAGATGATACTCGGAGAAATTCGCGATTTAATCAAAGGCGGTTACTGCGAAATTATGTTGCTGGGGCAAAACGTAAACTCATACGGTCTGGATCTTGAAAACGAGATTAATTTCCCTACCTTATTGGAACGAATCAACGAAATTGAAGGGGATTTCCGTGTCCGTTTTATGACCTCTCATCCCAAAGATATCAGCAAACATCTGATCGACGTGATTGCCGATTGTGATAAAGTTTGTAATCAGTTGCATATTCCCGTACAGTCGGGGAGTGATACCGTTTTAAAGGCGATGAATCGCCGTTACACGCGGGAGTCTTATCTTGATATTATCCGATACGCAAAAGAACGGATCCCCGGTCTGGTTTTAACCAGTGATATCATCGTCGGTTTTCCGAACGAGACCGAGGAGGATTTTGAACAAACGCTACAATTAATTCGAGAAGTTGAATACGATACTTTATTCACGTTTTTGTTTTCTCCTCGCGTTGGTACCCCTGCCGAAAAAATGCCTGATCCATTCTCTAAAGAAGAGAAGCAGCGGCGCTTTGAACGGTTGTTAGAAGTGCAGAACGAAATCTCGCGCACCAAGAACGAGAACTATCGCAATAAAGTTGTGACAGTTCTTATAGAGGGGCAATCAAAAACAGACAAGAGCCGACTTTCGGGCAGAACAGAAGGCGGAAAAATCGTTAATTTTATCGGAGACGAAACCTTAATTGGTTCATTCTGCAAAGTGCAGATAACGGATATTCAAACCTGGTCTTTGACCGGAAAAATAGTAAAGGAGAATGAATAATGGACGTTTTAGAAAAAGCAAGAGAATTAGGCGAGGCGTTGTTTGAAAGCGAAACTTACCGCAAAATGAAAGAGGCCGAGGACAAGCATTTGGCCGATGTTCCTTCACAAGAAGCGGTTATGGCATACAACGAAGAGCGCAACGCAATTATGGAACGTATGCGCAAAGATGGTGCTACTAAAGAGGATATCGAAACTTGTCAGGCTGAACTCCAAGCCGCTTTTGACCGCGTTTTGGAAAACGAAGTAGTACGCAATTATGTTGAAACCAAACAGGCATTTGAGACGCTCTTACAGCAGATTAACAATATTTTAGGTTATTATGCGAGAGGAAAGCAAGAAGGCGGCTGTGATCCTTCCAAGTGCTCTTCTTGCAGTGGATGTCACTAATAATTCTTTGAAACGCAGGTGAGACCAATGGCTCCTTTAACACCAATGATGAAGCAGTACTTTCAGATTAAAGAGAACTATCCCGATGCGATACTTTTCTTTCGTTTGGGAGACTTTTACGAGATGTTTTTTGAGGATGCGATTACCGCATCCCGTGAGCTTGATATTGTTCTGACCGGACGGGATTGCGGTCAGAAGGAACGCGCTCCCATGTGCGGCATTCCTTTCCACGCCGCAGAACAGTATCTGACTCGTTTGGTAAACAAAGGATATAAAGTTGCAATATGTGAACAGCTGGAGAATCCGACCCAAGTAAAGGGAATGGTAAAGCGGGATGTCATCCGCGTCGTAACACCCGGGACCATTTTTGATTCCAATGCTTTGGACGATAAAAAGAACAATTACGTTTGCGCACTCATTTGTGATGAAGAGACTATTGGTGCTGCCTTTGCGGATATTACTACCGGCGAATTGAACTCCGTTTGCTTTTCGGGCGCGGATGCAATGTTGCGTTTAATGAGTGAGATGGCGTATTATCGTCCCAGAGAGATCATCCAAAACGGACGGGCGTTTGAAAACAAGGAATTAGCGGAGTATGTTTCTAATAAAATCCCCGAATGTTTGATTCAGCGAATTGATGCTTCGATTCCCGTTGAGCATTATTACGGATGTATTTGCAAACAGTTCCATGTGGATTCCATCGAAAAGGTTGGGTTTGTACAGAACTCGGTAGCAGCATCCGCAGTCGGTGTTTTGCTGAACTACCTGATGGAAACCCAAAAGACAGAACTGACTCATATTTTGGAGATCCGTTTTTTCCGCGAAGGGGAACATATGGAATTGGATCCTGCCACCAGAAGAAACCTGGAGCTGTGTGAGACCATGCGCGACCGTGGTAAAAAAGGCACTCTGCTTTGGGTACTGGACGATACCTGTACCTCTATGGGAGCGCGGCTCTTGCGTCGTTATGTCGAACAACCCTTAATCAACGGTGATGCTATCCGCAGACGCTTAGAGGGGGTTTCGGAACTGGTTGACAGTACCGTTTTGCGTGAAGAGTTGAAAACGGCAATGTCACCCATCCGTGATATGGAACGCTTGTTGTCCAAAGTCGCTTGCAAAACGGCAAACTGTCGTGATCTGGTTGGCCTTAAAATCTCTTTCGCTCAATTGCCTGCAATCGCAGAATTACTGAAAGGTTGTAAAAGCAATCTGCTTTCGAGCATTTCTTTAGAGTTTGACAGTTTAACCGATCTTTGTACTTTGATCGATCAGGCAATCGTTGAAAATCCGCCCGTTTCTCTTCGGGAAGGGAACATGATCCGCGATGGGTTCCACGACGAGGTAGACCAGTGCCGCTATATCATGCGCGAAGGGAAAAACCTGATTCTTACTTTCGAGCAGGAAGAAAAAGAACGGACGGGCATTAAGAATCTGAAAGTCAGCTACAATAAGGTCTATGGGTATTATATCGAGGTTTCCAAGTCAAATATTGATATGGTTCCCCCTGAATATGTACGCAAACAGACCATTGTTAACGGCGAACGCTATATTACTGAGCCCCTGAAAGAAATTGAAACGAAAGTTTTGGGTTCCTCCGAGCGTTTGGCACAACTGGAGTATGAAATCTTTTGCCGAATTCGTGATGAGGTTTATAATGCCATTGACCGTATTCAAAATACCGCCCGATTAATTGCGCAGTTGGACGCTGTCACTTCGTTGGCATCGGCAGCTGTTCGTAACGGTTATCAAAAGCCTGTTATTACCGATAATGGCGAAATTACAATTTTGGACGGACGTCATCCCGTGGTCGAACGGATGACCAACGACGGCCTCTTTGTCCCTAACGATACGACAATGGATTACGGCGAACACCGTTTTACCATCATTACCGGTCCTAATATGGCGGGTAAATCAACTTATATGCGTCAGGTAGCGTTGATTACGCTGATGGCACAGATTGGTTCTTATGTCCCGGCAAAAGAGGCGAGAATCGGTGTGGTCGATCGTATTTTTACCCGCGTAGGCGCTTCGGATGATTTGGCGGCAGGGCAGAGTACCTTTATGGTTGAAATGTCTGAAGTCGCACACATTTTGAAAAATGCAACAAAACATTCTCTGATTATTCTGGATGAAATCGGTCGCGGCACCAGTACATACGATGGTTTGAGTATTGCCTGGTCGGTGGTCGAATATTTAAGTGATTTAAAACGCATCGGCGCAAAAACTCTTTTTGCAACCCACTACCACGAATTGACCCGCTTGGAGGGCTTGTTAGACGGCGTTAAAAATTATTGTATCGCCGTTAAAAAGCGCGGGGACGATGTTATCTTTTTACGGAAAATCGTCCGCGGTGGTGCAGACGACAGTTACGGCGTTGAGGTTGCAAAATTAGCGGGCGTTCCCGACGCGGTTATCCAACGTGCCAAGGAAATGGTGGTGCAGTTTGAAGATGGGAAACTGGACTTGCAGACATCCGTCGCTAAGGATTACAGCGATGCGCAACCCGTCTGCTCGGTAGAGAAGAAAGTGGCGCAATCGCTGATGGATACCGACTTGTCTTTTTTATCTCCCATTGAAGCGATGAATTATTTGTACCGTTTGCAACAGATGCTTTCGGAGGAAGGTGAATCCTAATGAAGATTCAAGTACTAAGCAAACATGTATCGGATCTGATCGCGGCAGGCGAGGTAGTTGAACGCCCCGTTTCGGTTGTCAAGGAGCTGGTGGAAAATGCTTTGGATGCCGGCGCAGATTATATCGTAATAGAAACACAACGCGGCGGTTTGGCGTCGATCCGAGTAACCGATAACGGCTGTGGTATTTCTTCCGCCGATGTTGAAACTGCGTTTTTGCGCCATGCTACCAGCAAAATTCAAACTGCGCGGGATTTGGAATCCATAGCTACAATGGGGTTCCGCGGTGAAGCCTTGTCCAGTATTGCCGCCGTTTCTAAAATCCGCTTATTGACCCGTACTGCCGATAGTGACGAAGGTGTACTCCTGGAATTAGAAGGCGGCGCAGTGGTTGACCGCCAACCTGTTGGCTGTCCTGTGGGTACGACTTTTATGGTTTCTGATCTCTTTTATAACACCCCTGCGCGACTGAAGTTTGTCAAAAAAGATGCCACCGAAGCAGGGCATATTGCCGATTTGATTGATGCAATGGCATTGGCACATCCCGATGTTTCCTTCCGCTTGATTCAAAACGGGCGAGAGAGTTTACACACTGCAGGCGACGGTGACCTGCAAGGCGCTGCCTACTCCGTTTTGGGAAGCGACATTGCAAAGCATTTACTTGCAGTAGACTATACCAGCGAAAACATGCATGTTAATGGTATGATCGGAACAGGCGAGACCGCTCGTTCCAATCGTAAGGGCCAGCTGTTTTTCGTCAATCGTCGGTTGGTAAAAAGCAAACTCTTTTTTGCTGCAATCGAGGAAGCAACCGAAGGGGTTATTGTTGGGAAGCGTCATCCGGTATGTATGCTGAATATCGAAATTGATCCCTCCCAAATTGATATCAACGTACATCCCAGCAAAAGCGAAGTAAAGTTTTCGCGGGAGAACGAGGTGTATCATCTCTTATACTGGGGAATTAAAAACGCTTTCTATAAAAAGCCGATCGTTCCCGAGATTACCTTGGATCGGGAAGAAGAGCCTCGCAATGAAGAGAGGATTATGCCCGCAGAAACAAGCGTAACGGTTAAACCTTCCGAAGAACCGCCGAAAAAAACGGAACCGACCATCTGGCAAGAGGTGCCGAAAACGGTTTTTCCGTCCCCAAAAGCGGAGCAGATCGCTGCTGTTTTAAACAGCGCCCCCGCCCCACGGGAGGAACACGATTTAATGCCCAAGCAGCCGCCGTTGGAAGCAGAGGAGTGGCGCATTGTGGGACAAGCATTCCAGACTTATATCATCGCTGAAAAAGGGGATGAAATGCTGATTGTAGACCAGCACGCCGCGCATGAACGGTTGAAGTACGAGCAACTGCGAAAACAACAGACTGCCGTTATTTCACAGGAACTCTTCCAACCGCTGGTCTTGGACTTTACCAAATCGGAAGTCGCTTTGCTTTCAGAAAACGCCGCCCGTTTCCGGTCCTTGGGCTTTGATTTTGAAGAGTTTGGCGGAAACAGCCTGCGCTTTAATCGGATTCCTGTTTCGATTACTTCTACCGATGTCGAACAGGTCATTCGTGAACTCATTGACCAATTGGATGCACAACGTTCGGTTATTGAAAGCGAATTTCAGTCCCGTGCATTGTACACTATTGCTTGTAAGGCGGCAATTAAAGCTAACCAGAACTTAAGTGAAACTGAGATGAAGCAGTTGATTACAGATGTTTTGGCATTGGGCTCTATTAACACTTGCCCCCACGGACGTCCCATTACCCTTAAGATGACCAAGCGTGAATTGGAAAAACACTTTAAACGTATTGTATAAGGACTTTTATGATGATTGATCTTGTTGTGATCGCGGGACCGACCGCTACCGGAAAAACGAAGTTATCCGTCGAGCTTGCCAAACGGTTCAACGGTGAGATCGTGAACGCAGATTCAATGCAAATCTACAAAGAAATGGATATTGGTACCGCCAAGCCAACCGTTGAAGAGCGGGAAGGGATTCCACATCACTTGATGAGTTTTGTGCATCCGTTAGACACCTTCAGTGTTAAAGAGTATGTTGAACTTGCCCATCAAACGGTTAAAAACATTTCCGATGCAGGGAAATTACCTATTGTAGTCGGCGGGACCGGAATGTATATCAACGCTTTGGTTGATTGCACCGCCTTTCACGATTTGGACCCCGACCCCAAGGTTACTGCGCATCTGCAAAAGATTTTGGAAGAGGCGGGGGCGCAAGGACTTTTCGATGAATTACAGCGAATCGACCCTGAATTGGCTTCGCAACTTCACCCCAATAACCAAAGGCGGGTATTTCGTGCACTGGAACTTTACTACCTGACCGGAGTTGTTCCCACACAGATTCGCAAGGAGGCAATTGAACAGCCAAGCATTTACCGTCCTTTGATGTTGGCGGCAGATTTCGAACGCCAAGTGTTATATGACCGGATCAACCTTCGCGTCGGCGAGATGCTGAACTGCGGTTTGGTGGATGAAGTAAAAGGATTGCGCGAATTGGGGTGCACGTCGGAACACCAATCGATGCAAGGAATCGGCTATAAAGAAGTGTTCCCCTATCTGGACGGGAGCATTACAACAGAAGAATTATACGAACAGATTTGCCGTAATACGCGGCGGTATGCAAAACGTCAGATGACTTGGTTTCGTCGGGACAAGCGTGTATTGTGGCAAAAGGACGGGTTTGACATCGAACATTGTTGTTCGTTGGTGAAAACATTTATTTCTGAAAAGTAGGTGAATGTGTTGAAAAAAGGCTTGAAACGAACGATTTTGTCCATTGCTATCATTGTCTGCCTTTTATTGATAGTCAACATTTTTCGATATCTGAATAAAAATCTGTCCTATTCCATAGCAAATAAAACGACGGTTGAAAGAGTGATCGCCGCAGACGCAACAGTTGTACGTAACGAGAAAACCGTTCCGATTAACGGCGGTGTATTCGAGGCAACGATTACTCCCGGAACCCGAGTGAGCGGGAAGAGTTTGTTGGGGCATTTGTACAAGGGGACTCTTGACAAAACGACTGAAGCTAAACTAAGAAGTTTGAACGAACAAATCGCTCAGCTTTCAGCTGATTCTTTGTTTGAAGACAACTACCATGAAACTTTCCCCGAAGAAGCCGCCGTTAACGAAGCACGTTTACTGCTGGCCGCAATCAATGCAGGAGATTACCAACAAATTTCTGTCCGAAGCATGTCTATTAAGTCTGCCTTAAATCAGCAGAAAAAGGAAGGCGAAAAAACCAACTTTGACCAACAGTTGGAGCGCTTGCGCGAGGAAAAAGCACGTCTCGAGGAACAGATTTCGACGGTGCGGGAAAACGTCTATGCGCCTTTTGGCGGCATTTTTTCCGAATCAGTTGACGGATACGAAGACGTCCTCCCCATCAAGATGTTAAAAACCTTGACCCCTTCTGTTTTACAGGATACTGTTCCTGTTAAAAACAAAACCGACTATATTAAAATTATCGATAACAGCGAATGGTTTTTAGCTTTGGAAACCGCTGCAGAGGAGTGCAAAAACCTTTCTGTTGGTAGTTCGGTTGCGATTCGCATTCCCGAACTGGGCGGAGAAGATATTCCTGCAACGATATATTCGATCAACTTCGAAGACGACAGGTGTTGCTTGGTGATTTCGTGTTCCAGAACATTAACGGGCATTTTTGATCACCGC
This sequence comes from Clostridia bacterium, assembly GCA_045655245.1. Classification (GTDB taxonomy): domain Bacteria; phylum Bacillota; class Clostridia; order RGIG8785; family RGIG8785; genus RGIG8785. The sequence goes on from JAZOOX010000045.1 coordinate 17,263, forward strand.
CACTTAAAGGTGCAAGTCGTTGTTTCTTCTCGTAACGGATATAAGATTCCCTCCGAAGCCTTGCGTATGCGGGAAGGTCAAAAAGGCGTATATGTAGTAAGGGATAATATTGCCCGTTTTGTACCGATTGAAATTTTGCTTCAGGAAGATACGTTTATTCTGGTGAGTACGTCTACTACGGGTGGAATTAAACTCTATGATGAAATTATCACTTCAGGAAATGTCGAAGAAGGGATGTTGGTACGATGATTGCTGAGAACATCCAAAGAGTACGGGAACAAATTGCCGATGCCTGCCAAAAAGCCGGAAAGACGGACGATACGCTTCGTCTGGTTGCAGTGACAAAAACGATCGAGACCGAACGTATTAACGAAGCACTGGCTTTGGGGATCACCGATGTGGGCGAAAACCGCGTCCAGGAACTTTCGATCAAAGCAGACCTTTTGTTGCCCCGTCCCACCTTTCATTTGATAGGACATTTGCAAACCAATAAGGTCAAAAACGCGGTTCAATATGCGGATTTTATCCACTCGGTGGATTCTTTGCATCTTGCAAAGGAGATCCAAAAACAAGCATTTGCGACAGGGAAAACTGTGCAGATTTTATTGCAGGTCAATACCAGCGGCGAAGAATCCAAATTCGGTGTTTCGCCTGATGGGCTGTTTGCTTTGACGGAGGGGGTCCTTACATTTTCCAATATCAGAATTCGTGGACTGATGACAATAGCCCCCAAAACGGATACAGCAGAGGAGACACGACCGATTTTTGAAAAAACGCGCAAACTTTATGAACGCTTGTCGAATGAATATTTTTCATCTGCACCGCTGGATATGCTTTCGATGGGAATGTCCAACGACTTTGCCCAGGCGATTTTAGAAGGTGCGAATGTGATCCGTATCGGGCGAAGTATTTTTGGTGAGCGTATTTACCATTGACTTTTATCCAATCGTAACGTATAATAGTTTTCGTTGACTTTGCATAAACTGTTTTTGAAAGGAGACCTTATGGGCCAGGAAAAGCGCACAATTGCTCAAAACAGAAAAGCGCGCCATGACTACTTTATCGAAGAAGTCTACGAAGCCGGCGTTGTGCTTACGGGCACCGAGGTAAAATCCTTGCGGCAGGGGAGAGTCAATTTAAAAGATTCTTATGTAACGATCAAAGACGGCGAATTGATCGCTATCGGTGTTCATATCAGTCCTTATGAAAAGGGCAATATCTTCAATACCGACCCCTTACGGGAACGGAAACTCTTGATGCACCGTAGTGAGATTAACCGCCTGTTTGGAAAAGTAAAAGAAAAAGGTTTTTCCCTGATTCCCTTGTCACTTTACTTTTCGGGACAGTATGTAAAGTTGGAACTTGCTCTGGCACGGGGTAAAAAGCTCTATGACAAGCGCGACACTCTGGCAGAAAAGGCAGAGCGCCGTGATACAGAACGAAGTATCAAAGAAATCTTTAAAAACGCATAGGGGGGCGTAATTGGTTTCGACAGGGATCATGAAGCATGAAAAGCGGGTAGTTGCGTTGGACAACTTTAAAACCGACACCTTAAATTAGACGCTAACAAAAACTTAGCTGTAGCTGCGTAATGCGGCTTGCACCTCCGCGTGGTAACCGCTCCGGCGGAAAGTGCATCATCTAAGCGGTGAACGTGCGTGCGCAAAGCTTTGAGCGCACCATGAACAATGAAGCTACTGATACGACTCGTTTGTTTGTGTATGGGTCTTTGATGGAATTCTAAAACACATTCTGCACCCGGAGAAGTTTGTGTGAATTGGTTTTTGGACAGGGGTTCAACTCCCCTCGCCTCCACCAAAAAAGCAGACCTTTACAACAAGGTCTGCTTTTTGTTTGCTTGAAATATCGTTATCATTATGTTATAATAAATTCAAAAAAGAGGTGATTATATTGAACATCAATCATACGAAAGAAAAATTGCTTAGGAAACTGGATGGTGTATATCAAAAGTTAGTTATTTCTTCGGAAATGTCTGAAACCAAAGCATTTACGAAGATGATGGAAACCGTATCGGGTGATGTGCATAGGCAAAGGATGACAAAATTCATTCAAACATATCAAGATGATGTTTTATGCATTGACTACGAAAGTGTCGTCCCTCATTACGGCGAGGCTCAAATCTTTGATATACTTCTAAGTGATTTGTTGGATTGCGATGGCGAATACACCTTATATCTAAACGTGCCCCGACGAAAAATTACCGAAGTGAAAGAAACTTTCAATAAGGTCTTCTTACATATGAAAGGATGGGTTGAAAACATCAGCGGCTCTTATCTGGACGATGGGTATGTTGTTGATGTTCGAGACAATCGTTCTGACAGCGCAGGCAGTTATATAAAAGTATATCCAAACGGACAAGTCAGGCTTGTAACTGATTATGATTACCGTATTGATAAAACGGAATTTTTCCTTGTAGATGTTTTGAGCGAAAAGCTGAATTCTGAAATCAAGAAAAAAGTTACAGAGTTGGTAGAGGGGAAGCGGTCGTCGAGTGGTAAAGAAGGGGACTTGTCAGAACCTTTTATTATCACGTACGGCCTTGAATGGTTAGGCTATAATCAAAGCCTTCAAATTGACAGAGAGGTATGTTTTGCCGAAAAGGCTCCTTTAAGCGCATTGGGAAAATTACTTGAAATCCCTATAATTAAAGAGAAGTTTATACGCTGAAGAATGGAGAACATTATAATTGCAAAAAAATAAGTAAGAACGAGTGTGATATGGATGGGCAGAAAACTGTTTTGCGAAATTTCACCGTTGACCTATTGGATATCGGTACAAAAGAATATTCTGTTGCGCAATGTCAAGGACCTATTTAGTAAACAAAAATTTGCTCGTCAAAAAGCGAAAAAGAAATTACCAGTCAAGGTATTTGAGCATCGTTCAACAATCAGGCGGGTTTTGGGTGGCGTTGATATGACTCTACAGGAAAACAAGGCAAAAAACCTTTCCTTGGCGGCACCTAAAATCGACGGCGTTTTGATATATCCCGGTGAGGTGTTTTCGCTTTGGAAGCTGGTGGGACCGTGCAAGGCTTCGATGGGATATAGGGAAGGCGTTACCATTTCCAACGGAAAAGTTTTTTCCGGAATCGGGGGTGGGATGTGCCAACTGAGCAACCTGATTCATTGGATGGTTTTGCATTCTCCTCTTGAAATCGTGGAACATCACCATCACGACGGATTTGATTTATTCCCTGATTACAATCGTAAGGTGCCTTTTGGGACAGGAACGTCCATTACGTACAATTATCTGGACTATCGGTTTAAAAACACAACCGACAATGTTTTTCAACTCTGTATTCAGGTAAGTGAACAGGAGTTGGAAGGAGAACTTCGTGCATGTGAGCTTCCCGAATATCAGTATGAAATCCGGACGGAAAACGAACGGTTTGTTCGGAAGGACGGGGTTGTATACAGAAAAGGAAGTGTATTTAGAAAGTGTACTAACCGTGATACGGAAGAAATCGTATGGGAGAGGTGCATTCGCGAGAACCATGCAAAAGTAATGTATAGCACCGATGCTTTGGCGATATCGGAGGAATAAAAATGATTATACTGATAAGCGGTGCATCCCACTGCGGAAAAACCGTTCTTGCCCAAAAGATTTTAGAAAGACACCATTACCCATATCTCTCAATTGACCATCTTAAGATGGGACTGATTCGTAGCGGAATGACAAATTTAACGGTGTATGATGACGAAAAGCTGACGGCATATCTTTGGCCCGTCCTACGAGAAATTGTAAAAACTGCGATCGAAAATAAGCAACACCTGGTTATTGAAGGTTGTTATATCCCCATAGACTGGAAAAAAGATTTTACAGAGGATTATCTTCAAAATATTCGGGGATATTGTCTCGTAATGAGTGAAAACTATATAAAAACGAATTTTGATGCAATAAAGAGGTTTGCAAGTGTGATTGAAAGCCGACTGGATGATAGCGAATACACAATGGAGAATGCACTGGAAGAAAATCGCGCGATAAAGGAACGCTGTGAAACGGCAAGGGTGGATTATATCCTGATTGACGATAATTTTGAAGCCGTTTTAGCGTTGGCATGATGGGTTTTTTGTAAAAGCACTTGACATATTTTCGATTTGTGATATAATTATGTAGGAATTAAAGGCTGTGACGAAGAGGGCGCGTCTATCGAATCTTCAGAGAAATGGCGGTTGGTGCAAGCCATAGAGGAGATTTTCGTGTTTGTAGTTTCTGAGCCGAAAGGAAGAAAGCCGTCAGGTGAGTAGAACCTTTCCGTGATTGCTGCGTTAATGCATACGGGTTGTTAGGCCCTGAGAGTGGCGATTTTATCGCAATTTGAGTGGTACCGCGGGTGTGCAAACGCTCGTCTCAAAGTAAATGGCTTTGGGGCGAGTTTTTTTTCGCCCTTGAACGGAGGAAAGAATATGGAAAATTTTAAGGATGTTGGCCTGAAAATCAAAGAGATGGCGTGGCGTATCCGGGAACTGCGCGAAATTGAAGGATATTCCCCCGAAGAAATGGCACAAAAGACCGGTGTAACTGCAGAAGAATACCTGCGTTGTGAAAACGGAAAAAGCGATCTGAATTTTGCGTTTATTTACCGTTGTGCATCTGCTTTGCGTGTCAACGTAACAGATATTATCGAGGGTTATAGCCCGAAACTGAAATCCTATACCGTAACCCGTTCCGGGGCGGGTCAGGAAATCGCAAAAGCACACGGCATGACCTATCACAACCTGGCGTTTGCATTCAAAAATCGTATTGCCGAGCCGTTGTTCGTTCATAGCGTTTATGACGAAGCGGCACAGACCCGTGATATCGAATTAACGACCCATGAAGGGCAAGAATGCGATATTGTCATTGACGGACATCTGATGGTTCAGATTGGTGCGCACAAGGAAGTGTTGGGGCCCGGAGACAGCATTTACTATAATAGCGACACGCCTCACGGTATGATTGCCGTAAACGGTGCAGACTGTCATTTTTACGCCATTGTTTTGCGCTCCAATGTAGAAACCGAATCTGCCGTCGGTAGCGAAATCATCCCTGAAAAGATTATCGGCACAGTTTTGCGGGATACAAAAGAACGTATCTATCACGAATTTATCGATATCGTTGAAGACGAGGACGGCACTCCGACTTCGATTACTTTCAAAAACGAAGATCGTTTTAATTTTGCATTTGATTTAGTGGACAAACTGTCCGAACGTGAACCGAAGAAACTGGCAATGTTACACGTTGCGAAAGATAAGACTGTTCGGCGGTTTACCTTTACCGATATGAAGAAGATGTCCAACCAGTGTGCAAACTATTTTGCATCGTTAGGCATTAAAAAAGGCGATCGGGTTATGCTGGTACTGAAGAGACATTACCAATTCTGGATCGCAATGCTCGGTCTGAACAAGTTGGGTGCGATTGCCATTCCTGCGGTTGATCAGTTGCAAGAACACGATTTTGAATATCGTTTCAACGCAGCTGGAGTCAGCACCATCATTTGTACTTCGGATGGTGAAGCATCGAAACAGGTTGATATTGCGGCCGAAAAAGCACCTTCTTTGGTAAATAAAATCATGGTCGGTGATACCCGTGAGGGATGGCGCAATTTTGATGAAGAATTTAAACGTTTCAGCACTCATTTTGCGCGGACGGAGGAATCCCCCTGCGGCGACGATACCATGCTGATGTATTTCACTTCCGGCACTTCGGGTTATCCCAAAATTGCGGCACATAACTACAAGTACCCCTTGGGACATTTCCATACTGCTAAGTATTGGCATAATGTTGACCCTGACGGCTTGCATTTTACCATATCCGACACCGGCTGGGCAAAGGCGATGTGGGGGAAACTGTACGGTCAATGGCTGTGCGAAGCCGCGACTTTTGTATACGATTTCGATCGTTTTGATGCTGCAGATATTTTGCCGATGTTTGCAGAACATCACATTACCACGTTCTGTGCACCGCCCACCATGCTTCGTATGATGATTAAACAGGATATTTCAAAATACGACTTTTCTTCTGTCCGTCATATGACCACGGCAGGGGAGGCTTTAAATCCCGAAGTTTACCGCCAGTTTGAAAAGGCAACCGGCCTTCAAATTAAGGAGGGGTTTGGTCAGACCGAGAGCACAATGATCATCGGTAATCTGGTTGGGAAGCCGCATAAAATCGGCGCAATGGGCAAGCCTGCCCCGATTTACGATGTTGCATTGATGGATGGCGACGGAAACCTAATCACCAATAACGAAGCGGGAGAAATCGTTATCAATGTTAAAAACGGTGCTCCCTGCGGCCTGTTTACGGGTTATTATAACGCCGAAGAAAAGACTAAGGAAGTTTGGCACGATGGCTATTACCATACCGGTGATGTTGCTTGGCGAGACGAGGACGGTTTCTACTGGTACGAAGGCAGAATTGATGATGTAATCAAATCGTCAGGCTACCGCATCGGACCTTTTGAAATCGAAAGCGTCATTATGGAACTGCCCTATGTTTTGGAATGCGGTGTTTCCGCAGTACCCGACGAGGTTCGTGGACAAATTGTTAAGGCAAGTATTGTTTTGGTTGCAGGTACTGAACCCACAGAGGAACTGAAAAAAGAAATTCAGACCTATGTAAAAGATCGTACCGCACCCTATAAATATCCCAGAATTGTCGTATTCCGTGACAGCCTGCCCAAGACGGTTAGCGGAAAGATTCAAAGAAATAAACTGTAAAATTGGAGGTGGTCGTTACGAACCTTCCGTCCTATGTGAACGAAATACTTCGACGCCTGGAAGATGCCGGGTTTGAAGCATATGTTGTCGGCGGATGTGTACGCGACCACCTCTTATCACTTATGCCGACCGATTACGACATAACCACTTCAGCAACGCCGCAAGAAATTAAATCGGTGTTTTCGGACACTAAAACAGTCGACATCGGCATTGCCCACGGAACAGTAGGGCTTTGCCTCGAAGACACCGTGGTTGAAGTGACAACCTTCCGAATCGATGGGGAGTACTGTGACTCCAGACATCCAACCGAAGTTTCTTTCACTGCCTCTTTAGAAGAAGACCTTAAGCGCCGCGACTTTACCATTAATGCGATGGCGTATTCGCCGCGACATGGTCTTGTGGATCTCTTCGGCGGTGCGACTGACCTAGAAAACAAAATCATCCGTTGCGTTGGGAATCCCCAAAAACGTTTTCAAGAAGACGCGCTCCGTATAATGCGAGCATTACGTTTCGCTTCAACGCTTAATTTCAGCATTGATAAAGACACGATGAATGCCGCGTTTTTGCTTCGTGACGGGCTTTTGCAAGTTTCATCTGAAAGAATTACGGTTGAACTCTTAAAAATGCTCTGTGGCGCAAATATCAAGCGGATTTTATTGGATGCAACTGCGGTTTTAGCCGTTATAATCCCCGAACTTCTCGAGATAAAAAACTTTGACCAAAGGAATCCCCATCATATTTTCGACGTACTGGAGCATACCGCTGTAGCACTTGAAAACGTCGAAGCGACTCCTGAATTGCGTTTGGCGGTTTTGCTTCATGATATGGGAAAACCCCGCACTTTCAGTTTGGACGAAAAGGGGGTTGGTCATTTCTATGGACATGCCGTTGTCAGTGTTGTGCTGAGCAAGAAGATAATGGGCCGCTTACGCTTAGACAACGTGACCGTGGAACGCGTACTTCAGTTAGTAAAGTGGCACGACCACTGGATTGAGCCTGATAAAAGGGCCATTAAACGAGTATTAAATCATTTAACTCCGGAAGGGCTTAATGCGCTGTTAAAAGTAAAACGCGCCGATAATCTCGCTCAACACCCCGATCATCGGGACCGACTTTCGGTATACGAAAGAATACAAAAAATTTCCGGGGAAATAGTTGCTGAAAACGAATGCTTTTCACTAAAAAATCTTGCTGTCAACGGCAAGGACTTAATCGAACTCGGTGTGACGCCCGGTCCGCGTTTGGGCGAGTTACTGGACATTTTATTGAATGAAGTGATTGAAGAACGAACGGCAAATGAGAAGGACGCCTTGCTGGCCTTGGCAAAACGCATAAAACAATAAAAAAGACAGGAGCGATGCTCCTGTCTTTTTTATTAACAAATCAATGAATCAACGCGTTGTACAATGCGGTAACCGCTTTCTTTTCTTCGTGTGCACGAACACCGAACATCATGCTGATTTCAGAAGAACCCTGATTAATCATTTCGAGGTTGATATTGGCGTCGGCAAGAGCACGAGTTGCTTTTGCAGCGGTACCGACCGAGTTTTTCATACCTTCACCGACCAGCATGATGAGTGCAATATTTTGGTGAACATCAATGCTATCGGTATGAAGCTCGCTTTCTATGCGCTTGATAACCTTATTTAAAGTTGCCTCGGTGATGTTCTTTTTTCGAAGAATGACGGAGATGTCATCAATGCCCGAGGGAATATGCTCACAGGAAATGTGAAAATCTTCAAGAATGGCAAGTAACTTACGGATAAATCCAACCTCGCGGTTCATCAGGTATTTACTGATTTGCAGGGTACAGAAACCACTCTCGCTGGCGATACCCGAAACACTTCTGGAGATGCTGGCACGAACGGGCCAAATCATTGTACCAGGGGCGGCAGGGTTGTTGGTGTTGCGGATGCAAACGGGGATCTTTGCTTTAAATACAGGAACGAGGGTTTCTTCCTGCAGGACGGAGAATCCGCTGGAAGAGAGCTCGCGCATTTCGCGATAGGTCAATTCTAAAATCGGTTTCGGATTTTCGATGATCTTAGGGTTGGCAGCAAATACGGAGTCAACGTCGGTAAAGTTTTCGTACAAATCAGCATCTACTGCGGCAGCCAGGATAGCTCCGGTAATGTCGGAACCACCACGAGGGAAGGTGACCAGTACGCCATCGGTGGTATAACCAAAGAAGCCGGGGAAAACAACGATTGCCTTGCGGTTCTTTAAGCATTTTAAGAGTTCATAAGAGGTTTCAAGAATCTGAGCATTACCGGGTTCGTCACTCAGAATCATCCCCGCCTCCTTAGGGTTGACATATTCCGCCTCTTTGCCCAGCGAGGTGAGGTATGCGGCAACGACCTTTGCATTGTTGTCTTCACCTGCCGCTTTTAGGGCGTCGGTCAATTGGTCGGGATGGTCGGCGCCAATCTCAAGACGGGAATACAAATCTTTGCGAATGGTCTCGATTAAGTCTTTAGATACGCCCAGCCCGTTGATAATATCTGCATAGCGTTCTACCACCGTTTCAATTTCACGGTCGGCAGAACCGGTTTTGATAAAGGCTTTTGCGCACTCGATTAATAAATCGGTGACTTTGGTATCAGAATCGTTACGTTTACCGGGCGCAGAAACGACAACTACGCGGCGTTCCTCGTCGGAAAGAACGATCTGAGCAACTTTTTTAATCTGTTCTGCACTTGCGAGGGAAGAACCTCCGAATTTCGCTACTTTCATATTGGCCTCCTGATATTTTATAACTCTAAACATTGTACCTTTTTTTAGTGACTATTTCAAGTGTTTTCCAAAAAGAGTTACCGCTTTTTTGCTTTTTTTCTTGCTTTTTTTCGTGAAATTTCCAGTTGACGGAGAAAAAGTATTACAAACAAGGCAATAAAACCAAGGATCACGATGATGGTAACAGGATGTGTCAGAATCCGAAAGGCGACCCCTGCGCCCGAAACAGTAGGGCGATACGCCACCGAGCGGTCACTGTAAAGGGGAGATGTACCCAAAAGATTTCCTTGGAAATAAAAGGATACCTCGCCAAGAATATCACCTTTTGAAATAGGGGCACGTAATGTTTCGGAACATTTGATCTTTTTCTCGATCTCCTCCGCTGAAATGTCAGAGGGGAGAAAGGCAGTCTTTTGCTCTGATGCTTTTAGAATGATATGCGTTCCCTTCGGCGCATTATCAATGAGACGTTCGGTTATGGGTTCATCTGCCGAGAGAAGCACTTTCGTTGAAAAGCGTTCAAATAAGAAATTTCCCAATTCTTGAACATCGTTATACGCGGTAATTGCATTTTCGTTCTGCTTTGCATTTGCAAGAACGAGGATAAGTTCGCGATCGCCGTTTTTTAACAGCGTTACGATATGATTGGTATTATCGGCCGACCAGTATGCTTCTTTAATCCCGTAGGCATATCGGTAAAGATAGGATGTATGCCGATAATTGCTGACCAACGAGTTGGTACAATAGACAGCGTAAGGGACAGCACCTTCGTTACGGGCGCAAAATTCCTTGTAAACCGTTTTAGAAACGCCGGACAGTAACTCGTCATTGGCGTATTCACAGCCGAAGATTGCGAGGTCGTGCGCCGTCGTGACATTGTCAGGGTCACTGTAGCTAAGACTCTTCAGTTGCGTGCCCTTACAACCGAGGGCAGTAAGTTCTTGTTCAACGGCGGCGAAAAAGGATTCTACGGAATCGTAAAGGCCGGTTACAAGTGCATATAAACTTTGTGTCGAAGAATTCAGTGCGGTCATTTCGACCAAATCACGAACGGTATAGACGTCTCCCGACTTTAACTGGAGAGAGTTGTTGGGCAGCGGCAGATTTTCGGGTACTGTGATTTCCCGTTCCATGTCTGCGCCTTTGACAATAGTTGCCAAGGCAAAAACCGTAAGTTGTTCTGCAATCGGAAAGGCTTGGTCAGCATTGGCAGAGAGTACAATCTGCCCTGTTGCAGGAACCATCGCCAGATAAACCGTCGATGCGAGGTCGGGGAGTTCTTCCGCATTTGATATGGGATTGATTGCAGTAACAAGGAGTACTATGGCGATAATGATTGGTATGAACTTCTTTCTCATAAAAAGCCCCTTTCTCTTTCGACACTATTATACAATATTTTTTTAGAAAAGGCTACAAGTTTTTAAAAAACATTTGATATTCTTTTTAATTTATTGTATGATGTTATTATAAGGGAGTGTTATAGATGAAAATTTTGATTGTTGACGATGAAAAATTGTTAGCGAAAGCAATTAAATTTAATTTTGAACAGGAAGGATATCAGGTTGAGGTTGCCTATGACGGCGAAGAAGCGATTAAAATGGCACGTGATAAGACCATTGATGTAATCGTTTTGGACCTGATGCTCCCGAAAGTCGATGGATTGACCGTTTGCCAAAGTGTTCGCGAGTTTTCCAACGTGCCGATTATTATGCTCACCGCCAAAAGCGAGGATATGGATAAGATTATGGGATTGGAATACGGAGCAGACGATTATCTGACCAAGCCTTTTAATATTTTGGAACTGAAAGCGCGAATCAAGGCGATTTTGCGGCGGAGTAACCAAAACCAGCTGGAAGATGTTAAATCAAGACAAGTTGAAGCAAAAGGGATTTTGCTGGATTACAATTCCAGGAAGGTTAAAATGGATGGCAAAGACGTTGAACTGACAGCGAAAGAATTTGATCTTTTGGATTTGTTTATGACCAACATCGGGCGCGTATACAGCCGAGAACAGTTACTGGATATTGTTTGGGGGTACGATTACCCCGGCGACATCAGAACGGTGGATGTGCATGTGAGACGGTTAAGAGAAAAAATCGAGCCCAATCCCGCCGAACCGATCTACATTATGACCAAATGGGGTGTTGGCTATTATTTCAGTGAATAAGTTGCGACTCTTTTCCAAAAGCAGTCTACGCAGTCAGATTATTTTCACTTACGCTTTGATTTTTGTGCTCTGTTTGGCGTTTATGCTGATTTATACCACCGGCGGAATCCAAAGCCGACTGGTAACACGAAACAATGACGAAAGCCTAAAAAACGCCAATTTCCTGTCAGTTTTATCCGTAGAAAGTGTTCGAAACGGGAACTATAGTTCTCTCCCTAAAGATTTAGCATCTTTGGGGAGTATGCGAGGCACGCCGCATGTAATGGTTTTAAATCGCGAGTGCCGCATTATATACGATTCTTCCGAAACAGCACCGTTAATCGGAAAAGTGCTTTTAGAGCCGGTCATTCTTTCTGCCTTGAAAGGACAAGAAAGCTCCTATACCGATTTCCGTGAAGAACATCGGTGGCAGACATTTGCCGCCGTACCCATTCGTACAGGCGATGAGATTTACGGTGTGATATACTTAACGGTGTTTGACACAGACAGCGGCGTGCTGATTGCCAGCACACAACAGTCTATCATTTTGATGGGAATTGCCGTCTGTCTTCTGTTGGTGTTGCTATCTGCAATTTTTGCGAATTGGTTGACACGTCCGCTTGTTTCGTTGACCAAAAAAATGAAGGAATATCGCGGCGGTACAATAGAAACAATTGCTTTGCACGGAAGTTCTGAAATTGTCGCCTTAAGCCAGAGCTTTAATGAAATGGCCGAACGCCAGAACGATACTGATTTACGTCGCAGCACCTTTGTTTCAAATGCATCTCATGAGTTAAAGACACCACTGACTTCAATGAAACTCTTTGCTGACTCTATTCTTCAAATGCCCGAGTTGGATGGTGATATCGTCCGTGAATTCATGTCGGATATGACCAACGAGATTGACCGCTTGACGAAGATCATCGATGACCTTTTTGAACTGACGAAAATGGATTCCACTTTATCTCCGTCGGCGGCTAAACCCCTTGATTTGAATGAGTTATTAAAAGGGATCATGAAGATTTTGCTCCCTGTTGCCCAAGAAAAAAAGATTGCCCTTCACCTTGAGAGCGAGGGGAGTCTTGAGGTAATCAGCGATTATAACCGGATATGGCATACGGTTTTTAATATCGTTGATAACGGTATCAAGTATGCCGATGAAAGCGGAATGGTTTTGGTCCAGCTACAGCCTACCGACGACGGTGCTGTGGTGATGGTTTCGGATAACGGCGTAGGGATCCCGCAAGACGAACTTGGCAAGATTTTCGACCGTTTTCATCGTGTAGACAAGGCGCGGTCCCGTGATACGGGCGGTACGGGCCTTGGCCTTTCGATTGCCAAAAACTCGATCGAAATGTGCGGCGGACGTATTGAAGTAGAAAGCGAAGTGGGCGTAGGAAGCGTCTTTAAAGTGTATATTCCCAACGCGAAAACGGAGGAAACCGAATGAAAAAGCGGATCGTTATTATTACAATAATAGTTGCACTTTTGGCATTCAGCATCTTTTTCGCCGTGTTTTTGGCACAGCGAAATGATAATAAAACCACGCTATACTTCGCTGATTTAAACCGTGGAACTTTAAAAGCAGAGCTTAGGGAGATCGCATATGAAACGGAAGAAGAGTTGTTGAATCGTGCTTTAGAGGCACTCATCATCGGGCCGTCTCCGTCTTCTGAATGTGTGGGCTTAATTCCAAAAGGGACACAACTGAAATCAGTAAGTATTGATAACGATTGCGTTTTGATCGATTTCTCCCAACAACTATTAGCGGTTGATAATGATGTTGACCGTCTTTTGACGCGTTATTCTATTGTAAAAACGGTTTGCGAACTTTCGGATCAATTTGCATATGTACGATTGACCGTCGACGGCGAGCCCCTTTATGATAACTACGGGAACGGGCTGGGAATGATGAGTGTTGACGATACGTTTTTCGACGCTGTATCTACCGAACAAAAAAAAGTAAAGGCGATTTTATACTTCGCAGATTCCACAGGGCAAAATCTAGTAGCGGAAGAGCGGGAGGTTTCGGTCAAAAGCGCTGAAACGGTCGCGTTTGCAATTCTGCAAGAATTGATTGGCGGACCCGCAACAAAACAGTTGGTTGGGACCATTCCGTCAGGAACGAAGATCCTTTCTGCCGATGTAAAAAACGGCGTTTGTTATGTAGATTTTTCTCCAGCGTTTGTAGAAAAGCACGTCGGTGGTTCGACGGGAGAAATTCTGACTGTGTACTCGGTTGTAAACACCCTTACCGCTCTGGAGGGGATTGACAAGGTACAGTTTTTAATTAACGGGAAAACTCGCGAAATCTTTGGTAATTTACTGTTTTCCGAACCTTTTGTTTCGAATATTCGATAGGAGGAGCCCCAATGTACGATGAATTTGTAGAATGCCGATATTGTAAATTTGCAACTGTTTTGGCACACAGTTCCGCAGAAGTGCTTTGTGAAAAGCGCGGTGTGGTATCCGCGGGAGGAAAATGTAAAAAATTTGATTTAAATTTGCTTTCCATTAAACCGCCTGCAAGGAAACGCAGTATCAACGATAAAAAGTCGAAGTTTAAGGCAGAGGACTTCAGTATATAAGGAGGTCCTATGAAAACAAATTCGCTCAAAACGGTCCTATGGATTATTGCGGCCATCCTGCTCTTGGTGGTTGTTATTAACGGAGTTGTCAGTGGCTTGATGCAGCGACACGATGTTGTTTTGGACAATTATGCAGTTTCGGCCGATGGGACCGAAATCGCTTTGAAAGTTTCAGTCCTGTCTTCTGCCGGATATGTAAGAGGATACAAAGACAATGGCGGCGGCGTAAAGCCGCATTACCTAACCTTTTATTCAACCTTTGGCGGAATCAACAGTCGTCTTGGCGCAAATGATACCTTTACGTTGTCTCTGGGCAAAGATGACACCATGATTTATTTTAGCCGCCCCAATGGCGGGTATAAGCCGATCTTGAAGAAAAACCAAGACGGCAAGTGGGAAAGGGTTAAACCGTAAAAAAAGAACCTCGCAATGCGAGGTTCTTTTTTTATTCGCTTTCAGCAGAGAAGAAACCTAATTGATGCAAGCCGCGATCCTCATCAGTCAAAAAACGTCCTGATACAGGGATGGTCCGACCGCGGTAGTATTCCAAATCAGTAAACTGATCCGCATCAGGGACCTTCATCTCAGTGATTAAAAGGTTCTTCTTCAGGGTCATTACCTGAACACCGATCGTGCTTTTCGTCGTCTTTTCGGGAATTAAAGATGAATTTACCAACAGAAGTTTTTCGTTGTTGCTGGTCAGTAAAAGATCGGTATCCTGCTCAATGTAAATAACGTTCACCAACGGCGATGCACCGCCATATGCGTTAATCAGTTGTTTTCGGTTGGATTTTGTTGCGTAGGCACTTAAAGGAACTTTCGAGACCTTGCCATTTTCGAATGCAAAAAGCAAATGACCGTGGTAGTCTTTTGTAGGAAGCACAAACTTAACCAACTCGTCCGGTTGCATTTTCAACAGGTTGGGGAGGTACTCGCCGAGGCTACTTGCCTTACAGTCTGGCAGATCTGCGATCCGTGCCTTATAAACCGTTTGCTTGTCGGTGAAGAAGAGAACCTCATCAACGTTATTGCATTCCCAGCTTTGCAAGATGCTATCACCGTCTTTTAGCTTTTGCTCACCGGCGGAGCGCAGGGAGGTCAACGGAATTTTTTTAAAATAGTTTTCCTTCGTAAAGAAAAGCTTTAACGGATAGTCTTCAACAAATACTGCCTCGTTATATTCAACCGCGTAATCCTCATAAATGATTTCCGTCTTACGCGGTTTACCATACTTTTTGATGATCGCTTTTTGTTCTGCAGCAATCTGCTTTTTGATTTCGCGGTCACTTTCAATCAGTTTCTTTAAAGCGGCAATCTCCTCGATCAGTTTTTCGATATCGGCAGTACGCTTGATTATATATTCCTGATTTAAGTTCCGTAATTTGATTTCAGCAATATACTCTGCCTGTTGTTGGTCGATATCAAACCCCCGCATTAGATTGGGAATAACATCGCTCTCTAACGCGGTATTACGGATGATAGCAATGGCCTTGTCAATATCCAGCAAAATTTTTTCCAAGCCGCGTAGCAAGTGGAGTCGGCGTTCCTTTTGATTGACATCGAAAACGGAAGCACGTCTAATGCAATCAATACGAAATCTGATAAAATGGTTTAAAATATCGCGAACACCCAAAACATAGGGAGAACCGTCAATTAAAACATTAAAGTTACAACTGAAGGTAGTCTGCAGTTCGGTCATTTTCAGCAGTTTACTCATCAATTTTTCAGGATCGGTACCGCGTTTGATTTCCAGGGAAAGTTTAAGGCCCGCAATATCACTTTCATCCCGTGCCTCGTTAATTTCACGCAGTTTACCCGTTTTTGCCAACAAGGAAATCTTATCAATGATTGCTTCGATGGTTGTGGTATAAGGGATCTCGGTGATATCGATACAGCTTTGCTTTTTATCATAACGATATTTTCCGCGGAGTTTATAGGTACCGAGACCGGTTTCCATAATGCTACGGTGCTCTTTTTCGTCAAAAATCAGCTGGCCGCCCGTAGGAAAGTCAGGACCTTTTACGTATTCGTAAATATCCGCTTTTTCGTTTTTTAAGAGCGCAATGGTTGCTTCACAGATCTCGGTCAAATTATAACTGCAGATGTTGCTGGTCATACCGACTGCGATACCCTGATTGGGGTTGATTAAGATATTGGGAAAGGTTACGGGAAGCAAAGTCGGTTCTTTTAATGTTCCGTCATAGTTGTCCACCAAATCAACGGTGTTTTTGTCAATTTGATGGAAAAGCTCACTGGCAATGGATTCCAATTTGACTTCGGTATAACGGGCGGCGGCAAAAGCCATATCCCGGGAGTACTTTTTACCAAAGTTACCCTTAGAATCAACCAACGGGTAGAGGAGTGACTCGTTACCGCGGGTCAGACGAACCATCGTTTCGTAGATAGCAGCATCACCGTGAGGGTTTAACTTCATAGTAGTGCCGACAACATTGGCCGATTTGGTACGGGCACCGTTTAACAATCCCATGGTGTACATCGTGTAAAGCAATTTCCGATGAGAGGGCTTAAACCCATCAATACCGGGAATAGCACGGGACACGATGACACTGATGGCATAGGGCATATAGTTTGTTTCAAGGGTTTCGGTAATCGGTTGCTCGATAACCTGACCCAATTCTTGTTCTAACATATTAAAGCCTCCTATTAGGAAATATCAGCCAAATCAAGATAGTCCTTGCCGCGTTCGGCAATCATTTCTTTTCTGCCTTGGATATTGTCGCCCAAAAGAAGCTCAAACATTTCCTGCGCGGCAACTGCATCGGAAGGAAGAACGCTGATAAGGCGGCGTGTTTTAGGATGCATGGTGGTAAGAGACATCATCTCGGGGTCATTCTCGCCAAGACCTTTCGAACGCTGGATGGTATACTTGGTATCACCCAAGGCTTCTAAAATCTCGGTTTTCTCGCGCTCGTTATAAGCAAAATATGTTTTTTGCTTGGTGGTAATTTCAAAGAGGGGAGTCTCGGCAATAAAGACCTTTCGCTGTTCAATCAACGTTGGTACCAAACGGTAAAGCATTGTCAAAACCAAGGTGCGAATCTGGAATCCGTCAACATCCGCATCGGTACAAATTATTACTTTACTCCAGCGCAGAGAATTGATGTCAAACTCATTGATGTTCTTGCTATGCTTATTCCGTATCTCGACACCGCAACCCAATACTTTGATCAAGTCAGTAATGATTTCGCTTTGAAAAATTTTGTGATAATCCGCTTTTAAGCAGTTTAAGATTTTACCCCGAATCGGCATGATCGCCTGGAATTCCGCGTCTCTTGCCTGCTGACAGGAGCCTTTTGCAGAGTCGCCCTCTACAATAAACAGCTCGCGCTTTGTGATATCTTTGGTTCGGCAATCGACGAACTTTTGCACACGGTTGGTCAGGGTAATGCTTTCTTTGAATTTCTTTTTGCTTTCGACACGAGCGCGTTCCGCTGATTCTCTGCTTCGTTTGTTGATCAACACCTGGTTGGCAATCCGCTCGGCATCCGCTTTGTTTTCGATAAAGAAAACCTCGAGATTACGGCGGAGGAAAGCGGTCATGCAATCCTGAATGAATTTGTTATCAAAGGACTTTTTGGTTTGGTTTTCGTAGCTCGCCTCACTGGAGAAGGTGTTGCTGACCAAAGCCAAAGAATCACTGATGTCTTCGAATGTGATCTTACTTTCCTTTTTATTGTACTTCCCGTTTTGCTTTAAGTAAGCGTCAACAGCAGAAACGAAGGCACTTCGTACAGCTTTTTCCGAAGAACCTAAATGTTCCAGGAAGCTGGAATTGTGGTAATATTCCGTGAAGGCGGCGGTATTGGTAAAGCAAAAGCAAACCGAAATTTTAGCCTTATATTCGGGACGATCTTCGGAATCTCGCCCCTTGTCTTCGGTTTCGTAATATACGGGGAAGGTTAAGGTCTCGTCACCGCAACGCTTTTTTAGATAGTCTTGAATGCCGTTGGGATAACAGAACTCGTACTGATCAAATTTCCCGGGCGCCGTTTCGTTGCGCAATACCAAGGTAACCCCCGCATTGACAATCGATTGTTTTTCCAATACATCGAGATAGTATTCCAAGGGAATATCGATCTCTTTAAAAACAGTTTTATCGGGCAACCAGCGAATAGAAGTCCCGGTCTTTTTGGAGTTGGTTTCTTCTTTTTGGAGTCCGCCGACATTATAGCCCTTTTCAAAATGCAAGGTATAACGAAACCCGTTGCGTACAATTACAGCGTCCATATATTCAGAGGCATATTGTGTTGCACAAGTACCCAAACCATTGGTTCCAAGACTGTATTCATAGGTCTCGCTGGTGTTTTTCTTATATTTACCGCCAGCGTAGAGTTCGCAGAAAACAAGTTCCCAGTTATAACGGTC
This sequence comes from Clostridia bacterium, assembly GCA_045655245.1. GTDB lineage: Bacteria > Bacillota > Clostridia > RGIG8785 > RGIG8785 > RGIG8785. Next base: position 35,835 of record JAZOOX010000045.1, read on the forward strand.
TTCATTCGGATTATAATCAACGGGGATTCCGCGGCCGTTATCGGTCACTTCGATCGAATGGTCTAAAAAGCGAACCACTTCGATCCGTTTTCCGTATCCATCTCTGGCTTCGTCGATGGAGTTGGACAGGATTTCGAACATTGCATGTTTGCAACCTTCCAGGCTGTCGGAACCGAAGATAACCGCAGGACGGGTACGGACTCGTTCGGCGTCTTTTAACAGAATAATACTTTTATCATCGTATGTGTTGTTGGTTTTTGCTGCCATTTTTTTCACCCTTTGCATAAATTTGCAGACACAATATATAGTTATTTTAACACAATCAACCACAAAATGTCAAGCAATCCTTGACAGTATGGTACAGCGGTTATATAATTAAAAATAAGGAAAGAGGTGCTTGAAGATGTTCGAAAATTTTAAAAAACGCTGGGAGCAATTGGATTATGAGGTCTATCTTGCAGAAAACAAAGAAAAATGCGCGGAGCTTGTTAAAACTTTGATTCCGAAAACCGAAAGTATTTCTTTGGGAGGTTCGGTCACTTTAGACCAAATGGAATTGGTAACAATGTTTCGTACCGAAGGTTTTAAACTTCTTGATCGTTACGCCGAATTGAGTGATGCAGAACGCACCGAATGTTTCAAACGGGGGCTGACTGCCGACTGGCTGGTGACAAGTTCCAACGCCATTACCGAAGACGGCGAGATCATTAATGTTGACGGAACGGGGAACCGTGTCGCCCCGCTGATTTACGGCACACAGAACGTTTTAATTGTAATTGGCAAAAACAAGATTGTTCCGGATGTGACTGCAGGTTTGGAACGAATCCGCCGCGTTGCGCCCTTAAACGCCAAACGGTTAAATCGTGCAACACCCTGTGTTGTTGACGGTGTTTGTCACAATTGCAACAGCAAAGAGCGCATTTGTAACATGACCTCGATTATTCATAACGGTTATAGATTCCCTAAACGGATTAAAATTATCCTGGTCAACGAGGCCCTTGGGTATTGAAAAAAGAGACGAATCATTCGTCTCTTTTTTCAATAGGAACATCTACCAGTATAAAGGCTACACGCTCTTTTATTTCTTCAAAACCGGAGGTCAACCGCGGAGCATTAAGGATGTTTTTCGATTCTTCGTCTTTGGGTATCGAAAACGTAACGGTTGCACCCAAATCGACGTTGTTTTCTAAGCTTAAAACCCCGCCGTGTAATTCTACAATTTTACGAACCAGATACAACCCGATGCCCAATCCTTGCACGGGTTTATTCAACGGATTTTCACCTTGCACATAGGCATCCGTCAGATGATATGGGTTGGGTGTAGAAAAACCAACACCGTTATCGGTTACGCGGAGCAAAACAGCGTCTTTTTCTTCGATGAGTGAAAGAATGATTTTGGGCGTTCTTTCCACCGGCGTCATTTTTATCCCATTGTTGATCAACTGCAATAGTGCGAAAAGAATCTTGTTTTCATCACACTTCACGGATGCAAAGGGCGAATGCACATCCAAAACAACGATCTCTTGCTCGTAGTAAAGGTTGATACTCTTTGTCAAAAGGGCGAGCATCTGAGGAAGATCACAACAGGGCTTCGCATTAAGTTCCATTACCCCGTTACGAAAACTCATCTCCAGTGTGATTGACTGCAGTTTCTTTTTAAAAGTGGTAAATACGGTTTGGAAAAATGCGCTTTCTTCTTCAGGAAAAGCAATCTTGTCCAATCGGGTTTGCAACTGAAGGATAGGGGCAGACAACTCATGTTCGATTTGCACAATGCCACCGATGCGTTCATGGTTCGGCAACGGAACCAGCTCCATCACCATAAGTTCACCGTTAGACATTATGACACGGGAAGTATGCGTGTAAACAAGTGCGCCCGTCAAAACGGATACGTGTTTCCCTTTAGAAGAAACACCATTGTTGATTTGTAATGCCAGACTATTCTCGTCGAGTATAATTTCATCATTTGCATACAAAACAACCGGAACGGAAAATTTGTCTAAATCCATTTACTCACCACCTATAAATGTATTTTAACAAACCATCCGACAAATTTCAACATTTTTCGTATTATATTTTCAACTTTTTAAAACAATAGGGGAGAAATCCTACCGCGCTAAAGACAATAAGGGAATAACGCAACGTATCGCAGAGAAGTGCGGGGATAGTCAACAGTTTAAAACCGATGTAGATAGCAAGCAGGAACGAGATCCCCAGCATCAGCCGCAATGCTTTCCGGGTCATAGTGGCCGGGATCTCAAACTGCACAAACCGTTTCTCGAACCAAGTTCCCAACACAAACGAACAGAGCCCTGAAAAAAGCATCACATATTCGTCAGAAGGGTGGGTGATTAAAAAAAGCGAAGACAGTAAAATTGTCACGATATAAACGAAAACTTTGTTTTTGCAAAGTCTTAAAACGTAAATGCATACGACCGAGGTGAAAGCGCCGAAAAACATTCCTCCAAGCACATCGGTCAGATAGTGGACTCCAAGATAAACACGCGAGGCACCCATCAGGATGGTCAGGAGACATAAAGATAATATCAGGCATAGATTTTTGAAATAATGGCCCAGCGTAACCGTGAGGTTAGACACAACCTGCGTATGCATGCTGGGGAATGAATAGCCGGGGGCGCTTTCTGTAGCCAACGAAACAACACCTTCCCGTCCAAAGGGGCGGGGGAGTCGGATACAGTCTTTTAAAAAGGTGCTGAAAAGCATGTTGGTAACGGCGATATATCCTAAGTTTTCACCCTTTTCTTTATTAATGCACCAATAAACCATGGTAACTGCAATGATGAAAAATAAGTCAGTAAAATTCGCAAGAAGAATTGCAATTGCATCGAGCACGGGAGAAGAAAATTGCTGAAGGAAAAGAATTGGTGCCAAATCTTCCAAAATTACCACCTCTCAATCGTTTTTATCAGTTTATCACAGAACTTTTTATTCCGCAATACATAATGTAGAGATTTGTCTCAAATAATACCAAAAAACCTTGACAAAGCAAGGTTATAGGTGCTATACTTTTTAATTAGATAAATAATTATTTTAATATTTAGGAGGTTGTTTACATGGCGAGAAAAATGAAGACCATGGACGGTAACAATGCTGCCGCTTGGGCGTCTTATGCATTTACCGACGTTGCGGCTATTTATCCCATTACGCCGTCTTCGGTCATGGCAGAAGTAACTGACGAATGGGCGGTTGACCAGAGAAAGAATATTTTCGGACAACCCGTCAAGGTTGTTGAAATGCAGTCTGAAGCTGGTGCTGCCGGTGCAGTTCACGGCTCTTTGGCCGCAGGTGCTCTGACCACCACTTATACGGCTTCCCAGGGTCTGCTCCTGATGATTCCGAATATGTACAAGATGGCTGGCGAGCTGTTGCCTTCGGTTATCCATGTAAGTGCTCGTTGTGTTGCTTCTCATGCACTGAACATTTTCGGTGATCACTCTGACGTTATGGCTTGCCGTCAGACCGGTTATGCCCTCTTGTGTTCCAACAGCCCTCAAGAGGTTATGGACCTGGGTGCGATTGCCCACCTGGCTGCGATTAAAGGCAAGGTGCCTTTCCTGCATTTCTTTGACGGTTTCAGAACCTCTCACGAGATTGACAAGATTGAATGCTGGGACTATGATGATCTGAAGTCTTTGGTTGATATGGATGCAGTTCGTGAATTCCGTGCTAACGCCTTGAATCCCGAACGCCCCGTTCTACGTGGTAGCGCTCAGAACCCCGACATCTTCTTCCAGAACCGCGAAGCTTGTAACACCTACTACAACAACGTTCCTGCTGTTGTAGAAGAATATATGAACAAAGTTAACGCAATGATCGGCACCAACTATCACCTGGTTGATTACTATGGTGCACCCGATGCAGAAAAAGTTCTGGTTGCTATGGGTTCTGTTTGCGAAACCATCGAAGAAACCATCGATTATATGTTGGACAAGGGCGAAAAGGTCGGTTTGATCAAGATTCGCCTGTATCGTCCCTTCCCCGTAGAAGCGTTCTTGAATGCAGTTCCTGCTACTTGTAAGAAGATTGCCGTTCTGGATCGTACCAAGGAACCCGGTTCTATCGGCGAACCTCTGTATCTTGATGTTTGCGCTTGCTACAACGGCAAGACCGACGTTCCGATGATTATTGGCGGTCGTTACGGCCTTGGTTCTAAGGACACCATCCCTGCAGACATCATTGCTGCATACCGCAATCTGGACAGTGCCAACCCCGTTAAAGGCTTTACCCTTTCCATCGAGGACGATGTTACTCACCTGTCTCTGCCCAGAGTTGAAAACCCCGACACTTCTGCAGTCGGCAACACCTCTTGTAAGTTCTGGGGTCTGGGGTCTGACGGTACCGTTGGTGCAAACAAGAACTCCATCAAGATTATCGGTGACCACACCGACCTGTTTGCTCAGGCTTATTTCTCCTACGACTCCAAAAAGTCCGGCGGTATTACCGTTTCCCACCTGAGATTCGGTAAGAAGGCTATCAAGTCCACCTACCTGATTAACAAAGCAAACTTCGTTGCTTGCCACAACCCGTCCTACGTCGATAAGTACGATATGGTTGAAGATTTGGTTCCCGGCGGTAGCTTCCTGCTGAACTGTGCTTGGGATGTGGAAGAACTGTCCAAGAGACTGCCCGCCAAGATGAAACGTTTCATCGCTGAAAACAACATTTCTCTCTACACCATTGATGCTATCGGCATCGCAAAAGACCTGGGTCTGGGCAACAAGACTTCCATCGTTTTACAGTCTGCATTCTTCAAGATCGCCAACGTAATTCCTTTCGAAGATGCTGTTGGTTATATGAAAGATGCCGTTGTTAAGTCCTTTGGTGCCAAGGGTGAAAAGATTGTTGCTATGAACCATGCTGCAATTGCAGAAGGCGAAAAGAACATTAACAAGATCGACGTTCCCGCAGAATGGGCAACCGCCGAGGACGCTCCTGCCGCTGCAGCAGAAGTTCCCGCATATGTTAAGAATATTCTGGAGCCCTGCAACGCACAGAAAGGTGACAAGATTCCCGTTTCCACTTTCACCGACCGTGTTGACGGCCATCTGCCTCAGGGTATGGCTGCTTACGAAAAACGCGGCATCGCCGTTGAGGTTCCCGAATGGATTCCCGAAAACTGCATCCAGTGTAACCAATGTTCCATCGTTTGCCCCCACGCTGTCATTCGTCCTATCGTTATGAATGCAGAAGAAGTTGCAAACGCACCCGCTAACTTAAAGCACAAGAAAATGATTGGCAAGGGTATGGAAAACTACGAGTTCACCATGGCCATCACTGTTCTTGACTGTACCGGTTGCGGCAACTGTGCAAAAGTATGTCCCGCTAAGGAAAAAGCTTTGGTCATGAAACCTCTGGATACTCAGCGCGACCAACAACAGTGCTATGACTACGCAAGAAACGTTTCCGTTAAGGAAGATGTATTGGCTGGTCCTATCACTGTTAAGACCTCTCAGTTCCGTCAGCCCTTACTGGAGTTCTCCGGCGCTTGTGCAGGTTGCGGTGAAACCCCTTATGCTAAGCTGATCACCCAGATCTGCGGTGACCGCGCTTATATCTCCAATGCTACCGGTTGTTCTTCCATCTGGGGTGGCAGTGCTCCTTCCACACCTTATACCGTAAACCATAAGGGTCACGGTCCCGCTTGGGCAAACTCCTTGTTCGAGGATAATGCTGAGCATGGTTTGGGTATGGCTATCGCCGCTAAGCAGTTACGTGAGCGTTTAAGAGATCAGATCGACGCCATCGACTGTGCCGGCGTTAAGGAAGCTGCTGCTCTTTGGAAAGAAACTTACAACAACGGTGCTGAAAACGAAAAACCCACCGAGGCTCTTATCGCTGCTTTGGAAGCTTGTGGTTCTGAAGAAGCAAAGGCTGTTCTGGAAATGAAGGAATACCTGTCCAAGAAGGCTGTTTGGATCTTTGGTGGTGACGGTTGGGCATACGATATCGGCTTCGGCGGCTTAGATCACGTAATCGCTTCCGGCGAGGATATCAACATTATGGTATTTGATACCGAAGTTTACTCTAACACCGGCGGCCAGGCATCCAAGGCTACTCCTACCGGTGCAGTTGCTCAGTTTGCTGCAGGCGGTAAGCCGATTAAAAAGAAGAGCCTTTCTGACATTGCAATGTCTTACGGCTATGTTTATGTTGCACAGGTTGCACTGGGTTATGATATGGCTCAGACCGTTAAGGCAATCAAGGAAGCCGAAGCTTACCACGGTCCTTCCATCATTATCGGTTATGCACCTTGTATCAACCATGGTATCAAGGGCGGCATGACTGATACCCAGAGAATCATCAAGAACGCTGTTAAGGCAGGTTACTGGCATACCTTCCGCTTTGACCCGATGTTGGCGGCAGAAGGCAAGAATCCTTTCCAAATGGATTCTAAGGAGCCTGATGCTTCGTACCGTGACTTTATCATGAACGAAGTTCGTTACAGCTCCTTGGCACGCAAGTTCCCTGAACGCGCTGAAGAACTCTTTACCGAAGCAGAAAAATCTGCAAAGGAAAAATATCAGCACTTCTCGGATCTGTCCAAATAATAACAAAAAGGAGACTCCGTTCGGGGTCTCTTTTTTCTTTTTCTCTTTTGAGGGAGAAGGGTGGCGAATGCCGCCCTTTTTTATTTTCACCAAAATTTTTATCACACATAAACTGATAGGGAAGAATGTTTGAAAATTACGGGAGATGAACCAAGTGAAATATTATTATATTGTTTTTTCATCCATCACGCACGCGATGCGGCTTGAAAAAAGAACAAAACAAATCGGCAAACGCAGCACTATTGTACGCACCCCCGCAGAATTTGCGATTGGCGGGTGCGGCTATTCGCTTCGTGTTGATTCTGAAGAATACGCGCGTTATATTTATCAGGAAGCAACTTTCCAAAATGCCAAACCACTTGCCTTATTTTCCATCGGTTTTGATGGCGAAGCGAGTCGCTTATTATGATTTACCTTGACAACAGTGCAACGACGCTAATTAAACCTGAAGGCGTTTCCAAAGCAATGACAGAGGCTATGGGCAACGCAGGACGAGGCGGACATAAGCTTTCGTTAGATACCGCCCAGCGTATTTATTCTTGCAGAGAGACGATTTGTGATTTATTCGAAGCCCCTGCACCTGAAAATGTCATTTTTACCAAAAACGGAACCGAGGCATTGAATCTCGCCATTCTTGGTAACGTAAATGAAAAAACGCATATTGTTTGTACTTCAATGGACCACAATGCGGTCATCCGCCCCTTGGTCGAGAGCGGGGTGGATTATACAGTTGTAAAAGCAGATCGAAAAGGGTTTATTAGTCCTTCAACCTTAAAAAGTGCTTTAAGACCGTCAACCAAACTGCTTGTTTTGACACACGCATCGAATGTATGCGGAACGGTTCAAAACATCGAGGAACTCGCATCGTTAGCAAGAACCAACGGTACCGATGTTTTAGTGGATGCGGCACAAAGCGCAGGCGTTATTCCGCTTTCAATGTCCGCAACCAACATCGATTACCTTGCATTTTCAGGGCATAAAGGCCTGATGGGCCCGCAGGGCACCGGGGTCTTAATCCTCGGAAACAAAAAAAGGCCAAGACCTTTACAGTTTGGCGGGACGGGAAGTGTATCGGAAGACGTGAATCAACCCCTGTTTCTACCTGACCGTTATGAAAGCGGGACGCTTAACGGATGCGGAATTGCGGGTTTATCGGTCGCGGTACAATTTATTAAAAAAATTGGTGTTAAAGAAATTTGCGCGAAAAAGACGTTTCTTGTAAACCGTTTAATAGAAGGTCTTTTAAACATTGATAAGGTGATTTTTTACGGACCTACAGATGCATCCAAACGGGCGGATGCCGTTGCATTTAATATAGAAGGTTGGGACTGTAATCTGTTAGGGTCGGTTTTGGAAGATGAGTTTGGGATTTGCGGACGAACGGGTCTGCACTGTGCTCCCTTGGCACACCAGACGGTAGGAAGTTTTGATTGCGGGGGAAGTGTACGCTTAAGCCCATCATATTTCACTACACTATCGGACATTGACCGCGCAATCTGGTGCGTTAATAATATCGCCAAAAGAAGATAAGGGGCACTGCCCCTTTTTTACTTGTGTTTTTTTGCGTTTTATGTTACGATGATATTATCATTTATGCGAGGTGTCACAGATGGACGGAAATATTGTACAACCCTATATCACCGAGTTCGTTCGCAATCTGATTCCCGAACATACAGGGTTATTGAAAGAGCTGGAGGATTTTGCATCCGAGAACCATGTTCCGATCGTTTCTCCCGAAGTAGGACAGTTATTGTCAACGGTCGTTGAAATGAAGAAGCCCAAACGGATTTTAGAGATCGGAACAGCAATCGGTTATTCCGGATTATTGATGAGTGTCGCCGCCCCTGATGCAGAAATAGTTACTTTGGAACTGCGAGAGGAATGGGCAGATATTGCCGAAGATAACTTTCGCAAAGCAGGAAAAGAGGGCCGAATCAAAATTGTTAGAGGGAATGCAGTTGAAACGCTAAATAGTGTTGAGGGGCCTTTTGATTTTATTTTCCTGGATGCAGCAAAGGGGCAATATTTGGAATTTTACAAAGCCAGCATGCGGCTGTTAGAAAAAGGGGGCGTTATCTTTAGCGATAATGTTTTATACCGCGGAATGGTTGCATCGCGAGCATTATTGATTCGCCGCAAGATTACCATCGTTAAGCGATTGCAAAAATATCTGAAGCAACTATCAACAGATGATCGATTGACGACTGCTGTTTTGTCGGTCGGAGACGGTGTTGCAATTTCCTATCGAAAGGATGGTCGGGATGAAGAAACCTGAATTATTAGCTCCTGCGGGGGATTTGGAAAAGCTAAAAGCGGCGGTTCGTTACGGTGCCGACGCTGTTTATGTTGGAGACGAGTTTTTCAGTCTTCGGGCAGCAGCAAAGAACTTTAATGAACATGATTTGCAGGAAGGAGTCCGTTTTGCCCACGAACATGGCGTGAAAGTCTATCTTGCCGCAAACATTTTTCCGCATCAAGCAGACTTCGCTTTCCTTCCCAACGCAGTGACGGTTTGGAAAAACGCCGGGATTGATGCTGTTATTGTTTCTGATTTGGGTTTATTCTCTGCCATTAAAAAATTGGCTCCCAAATTAGAAATACACATCAGCACACAGGCAAACAACGTCAATGCCGAAACCGTTAAAATGTGGCATTCGTTAGGAGCAAAGCGTGTGGTTCTTGCCCGCGAACTTTCCTTCGATGAGATTTGTTCCATCCGAAAAGAAGTTCCCGAAACTTGTGAATTAGAAATGTTCGTGCATGGTGCAATGTGCATATCGTATTCGGGTAGATGTTTGCTCAGCAATTATATGGCTGACCGTGACAGCAACAAAGGTGCCTGCGCGCAACCCTGCCGCTGGAACTACAGTCTGGTAGAAGAAAAACGCCCCAATGAGTTTTTTCCGGTATTCGAGGATGAACGAGGAACATATATTTTTAACTCCCGTGATTTGAATTTACTTCCTTTTTTGGAGCAAATTGTGCGTTCCGGAGTTTCTTCTTTGAAGATTGAAGGACGAGTTAAAAGCGAGTATTATGTTGCCAGTGTGGTTAAAGTATACCGCGAGGCAATTGATGCTTATTTTGACGACCCGGCAACGTTTGAACTCAAACAAGAATGGCTTGAAGAACTTAAAACCGTCAGCCACCGCGCTTACGGATCGGGATTCTTTGAACGAAAACCCGATCATAACGGTCAGATTTACGGCACATCTTCGTACATTCGTGACTACGAGGTTGTTGGTATGGTTATTGACTACCGTGACGGCGTTGCAACCATCGAACAACGGAACCGTTTTTTTAAAGGAGACGAAGTTGAATTTTTACCTTTTAAGGGTTCTGCGTTCATGCAGAAGGTAAACTGGCTAAAAGATGCTGACGGAAACCAAATTGATACTGTTCCTCATCCGCAGATGCTTTTTTATATGCCTTGTGACCGTCCGATTGAACCCCATACTTTTCTGCGAAAAAAGAAGTGAATATTTTTCTGATTGCGAAACATAATAAGACTGCAACAAATTTTGAAAGGAGTTTTATTATGAACAATCAAGAAAAGAACAACCAGCAAAACCGTTCCGAGCAGAAGTTTCAGGATTCCAAAAACGTAAAGCAGGATTCTAAGAACAATCTGCAGGACAAGAAACAGAACGAGAAAAACGATAATCAGAACAAGCAGTATTAAGGTAATATATTGACAAAAGGCATGGCGTTGGTGTAAACTAATGTCATGCCTTTTGTCTCCATAGTTCAAGGGATAGAATAGGATCCTCCTAAGATCTAGATGTAGGTTCGAGTCCTACTGGGGACGCCAAAACCCGCACGTTATGTGCGGGTTTCTTTATCTAAAACCTGTATATCCAGAAAGCTGTATGATAAAATTGCCGTCAAAATAATTGTTAAAAATTTGATACGCCTTTTATTGCAAGGAAGAGCATATAATTTATAGTGCCGTAATTTTTGAAAGCAACATAAATGACCGCTTTGGTATTGCAGAAAAAGGGGAGATCAAACATAAGACCGATTACAAAAACCAAACTTATTGCCCACCGTGGATTAAGTGGCTTTGAATGTGAAAATACTGCCGCCGCCTTTATCGCCGCAGGAAATCAAGATTATTTTGGTATCGAGACCGATCTGCGCCAAACCGCCGATGGAAAATTCGTGCTTCTTCACGATCATCAAACAGAGCGAATCGCCAATACAAACTTGGTGGTTGCCGACACCACCATTGCCGAACTGCAAGATTTGCGTTTAAAAGACTTGCCGCGTATGACGGGAGAGACCCATACCCATCTGCGTATTCCGTCTTTGGAAGAATACTTGTCAATTTGTAAGTATTATCGTAAAACCGCTGTTCTTGAAATTAAAATTCGGTTGACCCATACGCTGGCGCAAGAAATATTAAACATCGTTAAAGAAACGGGTATGGACAAAAATATCATCATTATCGACTTCACTTTTGACAATTTGGTGTTGCTTCGAAAACTCGCTCCCGATATGCCCATGCAATACCTGACAGGGGAGTACACCGATTCACTTATCAGCCGCCTCTCAGAGTACTGTTTGGATTTGGATATCTATTATCCCGCATTAGATCAAGAAATTGCTTCCAAGCTAAAAGAAAGCGGCATTTTGATTAATGTATGGACGGTGGATGACTTGGCAACCGCTAAAAAGTTTGCCGAATGGGGTGTTGACTTCATTACCACAAACCGCATTTTATCACTCTGATCGTCGCCAAAAAACTTTCGCAAAAAAAGTTTAATAAAAATCAAAAAAAGTGTTGACAAATGCCAATTCTTTTCGTATAATAAGTGATGTCGCCGAAAGATTCCATGACAGGACGGGCGTCAATGTGGCCCGGTAGTTCAGTTGGTTAGAACGCTAGCCTGTCACGCTAGAGGTCGAGAGTTCGAGTCTCTTCCGGGTCGCCATTTGCTGGTGTAGCTCAGTAGGTAGAGCGCATCCTTGGTAAGGATGAGGTCAGCAGTTCAAATCTGCTCATCAGCTCCATATGCACCATTAGCTCAGTTGGTAGAGCACCTGACTCTTAATCAGGGTGTCCACGGTTCGAGCCCGTGATGGTGTACCAAAAATCCCCGTTCTTACGAACGGGGATTTTTACTTATTGCCTCTTCACTATTCTTTAAAATGTCTTTTAGATTTTGGAAAGTGATAGGTAATAGCAAATAAGGAAGTGGCATAGTACATACTCACCTGAATGAGTTGTATTTGATAAACAAGACCTTACACATGTTGAAAGTGCAGGAACTGGCGACCTTCTTGACTTTTGTCGACATATTGTGTATGATAAAACCGAAGGGAGAGGATGACTATGAAAGCAAAGAAGAAAACGCTGTTTTGTTTTTTTGGACTTTTGTTATTTTTAACTTATTCTTTTGCTTTAGAGGCATTTGCTGAAAACGCCAACCGAATTGTGTACCACGCGAACTCGCCTGACTCTCAAATCGTTATCCCGAAAGGCTATACGCTTTTCACAAGAAGTATTGATGAGAATTCCGAAGAATTAAGGCGGATGAATATAGCAAAGGATGACCTTGTAACTTATTTAAATGCATATGGTTCTGAATTTTTGGCAGTTTCGCCCGATGGAAACATGGAAGTTATGCTAAAACTCAAAAAAACAGGTTTTGGCTCAAATAATTTAAATTCTCAAAGCATAGATGTGGTTTCTTCATTCGCCGAGGGACTGCAAAAGGGGTTTGGCGCAAAAACTTATGAGTTGGTTGAAAGAGATGATATAACATGGGTTAAATTGACTTATTTGCAACCCGTTTCCGATTCCAGCACCCCTGCGGATATTATTAGATATACAACTGTAGCGAATGGTTGGGATGTCTATCTTTGGGGAAGTTCTTACAACGGGAAACTTACGCAACAGAACTCAATAGAACTTCAAAATATGTTGGATAGCTTTTCTTTTACAAAGAAGACTACATCGTCATACACGAAACCGAAAACCTCTACTTCTCACTCCATTTCTAAGAACAAAACAGATACATCGGGCACACTATTTGTTCTTGTGCTTTTGTTGATCACATTTTCCCTTTGTATTACAATATTGATAATAGCCAAACGGAATCTAGCGAAAAAACATTCCATTTACAAGATGAAAAAGTGCCCTTGTTGTAAACAAAGTGTTCCAAAAGAAAGCGACTTCTGTCATCATTGCGGTGAAAAAGTATAAGAGGGGTGTTGTTATGAAAGTTCTGATTTATTGCTTGTGGTTCTTTTGTCTTGTTTGTATTCAGGTAATCTTCAAAAATATTGGCGTACTTTTAGGCGCTCTTCCCACAGCTCTTCTCTATCTGTTGGTGTGGTTTTGTGCAGATAAAACATGGTATGCATGGAAACAACACACAGTTTTAAAAGAAGCACAAAAGGCTGGAAAAACTCCTTTTGAATTTATAGCAAATGATGTTCCTGAAAGCGTTATCGAATACTGCAATTCCGTTCGCGGAAATGTAGCAGAAGTGAAAGACTATTTAAAAGCTTGCGTGAAAAATAAGAGTATTACTGATTTAGAATCCCGAATTCTTTTTGAGGAGTTTAAAACGCCACGACTTCTCTCGGCTGAAAACCACGGAAAACCCATCCTCTTTTGTCGAGAATGTGGCACAAAACTTTTGGGAAATAGTTCTTTCTGCCAAAAATGTGGAACAAAGATTATTACACCGGAGGAAATAAAATGAAGTGTACAAAATGTGATAGCATTTTACCTGAAGGGAGCAAGTTTTGCCAATATTGTGGACAACAAATAGTTTCTCCTTCGGTAAAAATCGAAGAACTTGAAGATCCTATAATTCGTGCTTTGATAAAGAGATCGGAAAGTTTGAATGCTGATGAACGAAAAGAAATTTTTGAGAAGCTGAAAGAATCTGCGGAAAGAAGAAATATTCTTTATGAAAGACAAAAACCAGATGAAGAAAATTACGGATTTTGCATAGAAAACCCCATTATTACTTCAACGGTTTTTGATAGTTCGAGTTATCTTTCTCGTTTGAGAACCGCTGACAAAGAGCCTCTTTTTTGGGCAAGAACAGGAGCGTACTATGAAGTCGAAGTACATGGCGTAATTGTAAATGGGGTTGATTGTTATACTCTTTATCTTTATGGGGAAGAGTATGCAGTATTATATCTTTGTCCTTATGGACATGTCGCAAAAAAAGCACCAAAAGGATTTGTTTTGGAAGATGAAGATAATCGCGAATTCGGCGGAAGCATAGAAAAAGAATGTGAGGCTAAAAATCTTTCTCAGGAGCAAATTCTGTTGATGCATAAACACGAACACGAAAACGAGCAATTGGCTCAAAATGTTGTGCCAGAAAAAGGAACATCGGGAGATTCTAATACCAAAAGCCAACTAGGAATATCACCGAAACGCTTTTGTAAGATGTGTGGTGGAGAAATAGATGAAAATAAAAAGTGCTCACAATGCGGAAAGCAGTATTTTAAAGGTTTAGCCGACAGTATGGTTTGGATACTGATTTTGTCTTTGTTTTCTTTAATTCTATTAACCATCAATATCGTGAATGAACTCAAAATCAATGAACTGGCATCAGAATTGCAGATGTATCGTGAAAACGTTGTATTTGTCGTTGAAGGATATTCAAGTGCTTTTGGCAAAAGACCACCAATATATCATACAGATTCTAACTGCCGTAAGTTGAAAGAGGCTTCGAACCATGAAATCAGATCCAAAGATGAGGTTTTATACTCTGATTCTGCATGGGATTCCAAACCAAACAAATGCGTCTGGTGCTTTACAGATTAGAATAAGTATAATAAGGAACTCCAATACTCTCGGCTTTTAAAATTACGGTTCGAGCCCGTGATGGTGTACCAAACAAGCACTTACGAAAGTAGGTGCTTGTTTTCTTTTTCAAAAAAGCCAGGCGAACCCTGATCAAAGGCGGAACTGGTTTTGGAAAAATTTGGTGGATTTGTCGAATTATGTCGAAATACATCGAAGATTTATGCTTGAAAATGTCGAATGATTGCGATATAATAAAAACCGTAAGAGAGCTCTCCTCAAACAACGCGTTAAAATCCTAAAAAAGTAAGGATGACTGCTATGATCTGCACCTACTCGTTAGTTGAGGAAAAGAAAAACGGAAGAATATCTTATGGCATCAGAGCCACAAGTGGGGACGGAAAAGAGGTTGCCGCTTTTACCGATGTGTTTTCGGAACGGGAGCAAGCAGAAGAGTTGGTTCGTCGTTGTAATGAAGGTGAACTATGCTTCTGCCATCTTCAAGATGTGGTTTTGGACACCATAGGATGAGCAGGAATGTTTATGAACGCTACATACACTAAATTACAAGAAAGTTTGGACTTCATTCGCTCTAAAACAGCTTTTAGGCCCGAAATCGGACTGGTATTAGGTTCGGGGTTGGGGAATTTTGCCGACGAAATTAAAACCGTTTTAACGGTTAATTATGATGAAATCCCGCAATTTCCAAAATCCACCGTTAGTGGACATCGGGGCCGGTTTATATTCGGTTATATCGGCAAAAAAAGCGTTGTTGCAATGCAAGGACGTGTTCATTACTACGAAGGATATGACATTGACGACGTTGTTATGCCGATTCGCTTAATGGGGCTTTTGGGCGCTAAAACGATTGTTCTTACGAACGCCGCAGGTGGAATCAACACCAATTTTGTCCAGGGGGATCTGATGTTGATTCGTGACCATATAGCGTCATTTGTTCCATCGCCGTTACGAGGGGAGAATTCGGAAGAATTAGGACCGCGGTTTCCCGATATGTCCAATATTTATTCTGAAGGACTTTGCCGTTTGATCGAAACATCAGCAGAACATCTTGGTCTTTCACTAAAAAAGGGTGTTTATCTGCAGGTCAGCGGACCGCAATACGAGACACCGTCTGAAATTTCGGCATACCGAATCCTGGGCGCCGACGCGGTCGGCATGAGTACTGCCTGCGAAGCAATTGCCGCTAAGCATATGGGGCTTTATGTATGTGGAATCAGTTGTATCACCAACATGGCTTCGGGGATTTCAAAAACGCCGTTATCCCACGACGAAGTAAAAGAAACCGCCGCAAAGATCTCGGTTGACTTTTCGAAACTGGTTAAAGATTTTTTAAGACGGATCCCAAGCGAGGAGGCGTACAATGGATAATCTTTGCGAGCAGTGCATGTATTACGAATGGGATGACGAATTAGAGGCATATTCCTGTGTTATGTCCCTGGATGAAGACGAAATACAACAATTTTCATATACCAAACGAACTTGCCCATATTTTCGATTTGGTGACGAGTATCAAATTGTTAAAAAACAAAATTAAAAGGAGCACAAATGTGCTCCTTTTAATTATTCGTTAATCAGATCTTTCATGCTGTACATCCCGGCAGGTTGTTTGGTTAAGTAGAGTGCTGCTTTCAAAGCACCGTTAGCAAAGATCTCGCGGGAATCAGCGCGGTGTCCGACGGTGATGATCTCATCCCGACCCGCAAAGATAACTTCGTGTTCACCAACGATGGTGCCGCCACGAATCGAGTGGATACCGATTTCGGCAGAGTCGCGTTTTTTTCGAACTGCGTGGCGGTCGTAGGTGTAGTGAGTTTCATCACGCACCTCAGCCAGTGCATCGGCAATCGCAATAGCGGTGCCGCTGGGAGCGTCCAGTTTTTGGTTGTGGTGCTTTTCGATAATCTCGACATCGAATCCCGTATCCAAAAACTTTGCGGCTTTTTGAGCAAGATCAATCAGCAAGTTGATGCCGATGGACATATTCGCTGAAAAGAAAACGGGGATAGAGGAGGATGCCTCGTGCAAATCGCTGATTTGCGCCTCGGATAAGCCCGTAGTTGCAAAAACAGTAGGAATTTCTCGTTCTTTTACATAAGGCAAAAGGTTCTCTAATGCTTTGGGATTTGAAAAATCAATCAAGACATCTGCGGGGCCGTCATAATCCCAAGGGTTGGTATAAACAGGATAGTCGGAATCGCCCGGGACAGAGATATCAAAGCCGCATACTACTTGACACAGCGGATGTGCGGCAATCATTGCGGTCAAGACACGGCCCATTCTGCCGTTGCAACCGTTTAAAATAACATTTATCATCAGTATCCCACCTTTGATTAGCCTAATAAACCAACTTTCTTCATCGAAGACTTTAAGGTTTCAAGGTTCTTGTCTTCCATTTCACAAAGGGGCATCCGCAAGATGCCTGCATTCATACCCATCAAATTTAATGCGGTTTTGACAGGGATGGGGTTGACTTCGATGAACAGACTGTTCACCAAATCCAGATACTTCAGCTGCAATGCAGTGCTTTCTTTGGTATTGCCGTTCAGATAAAACTCAACCATGTCATGAGTTTCCCTGGGAAGAACGTTTGCCAGAACAGAGATAACACCCTTTCCGCCCAAAGAGAGGATGGGGACGATCATATCGTCGTTACCCGAATAGATGGCAAAGTCCTCGGGACAGATTGCAGCAATTTTTGCGGTCAGGGCAATGTTTCCGCTAGCTTCTTTAATGCCGACGATGTTTTCGGTCTTGGAAAGTTCCAAAGCAGTTTCGGGGGTAATATTCATACCCGTACGACCGGGGACGTTGTACAATAAGCAGGGGATTTTAACACTGTTTGCAATAGCGTTAAAATGCTTAATCAACCCCTTTTGAGTAGCCTTGTTGTAGTAAGGAGTAACGAGAAGCAGACCATCGACACCTAAAGCCTCGGCAGACTGGGAAAGATGAATTGCGTGGGGGGTATCGTTACTTCCCGTTCCGGCAATTACGGGGATGCGGTGGTTCACTTTCTTAACCGCATACTCGATGCAGGAAAGGTGCTCGGCATCAGGCATAGTAGATGCTTCGCCCGTGGTTCCGCAAACAACAACAGCATCGGTCTTATTGGCAATGTGGAACTCCAACAGTTTACCGAAAGAGTCAAAATCAACACCGTTTTCGTTCATCGGAGTGACAATTGCGACACACGAACCGGTAAAAAGTGTTTTTTTCATAGAAGAACCTCCTGGTTTTATTCGGCTTCCCAATACTCAATCAGTTTTTCTGCGATCTGTACCGTGTTGGTTGCTGCGCCTTTACGGATGTTATCGGCAACAACCCAAAGGTTAACACCACTTTCAACACTTTCGTCACGGCGAACACGCCCGATGAAGGTATCATTCTTTCCGGTTGCAGTAATCGCCATCGGATAGACATTGTTAGCCGTGCTATCCTGCAGCGTTACGCCGGGAGCGTTAAAGAGAACCTCTTTCAGCTCATCTAATTCGAAAGGCTTTTCAAACTCAACATTAATCGACTCGCTATGTCCGTTGACAACAGGAACACGGACTGCAGTAGCGGTAATGCGGATGGAGTCGTCACCCAGGATTTTGTGGGTTTCGTTTACCATCTTCATTTCTTCTTTTGTATAGCCGTTAGGCAAGAAAACGTCAATGTGCGGAATGCAGTTTCCTACGATAGGATAGGGGAACTTTTTAGGAGCAACGCCTTTGTATCCCTCTTCCAAATCGGTAACACCTGCAACACCTGCACCGGAGACGGCCTGATAAGTAGAATAAACGATACGTTTGATCTTGTAGTGATCGTGTAAAGGCTTTAAAGCAACCATTGCCTGAATGGTCGAGCAGTTGGGGTTTGCGATAATACCCTTGTGCTTTAAAATATCCTGGGGGTTCACTTCCGGAACAACCAGAGGAACTTCAGGATCCATTCTCCAGCAGCTGCTGTTATCGACAACAACACAGCCTTTCGAAGCGGCAATGGGAGCAAACTTTTCACTGATACCTGCCCCTGCAGAGAAGAGCGCAATGTCAATTCCGCGATCGAAAGAGTTTTCAGTCAGTTCTTCAACGGTATACTCTTTCCCGTTGAAAGTAATCGTTTGTCCTGCAGAACGTGCAGAAGCAAACAGGTATAATTCACTGATGGGAAGTTTTTCTTCCCCTAATACCTGTAAAAAGGTTCTTCCGACCATGCCGGTGGCGCCGACAATTGCGATTTTGTACTGTTTCATAATCGTAAATCCCTCCATTAAAAAATCCGGTTTCTAAAGCGCAGAAACCGGTTTGCTACTACAATACCGATAGCGCTCCATCCAACTTGGATGACAAGCGTACAGTTATTCGCTGCACACCCAGATAAGAAACGCTGACTCGGTTCCCTCTTCGGCATCCGCCCCTTTTTTCACGGTTCACAGATTAGTCAGAACCTCGCCGCGAATACTTTTGGCACAATGCACCTCTATCTATGTATATAGTAACATTATTATTAAGATGTGTCAATTGTTTTTTGCTTTTTGTTTAAAGGAAATGAGAAGTTTTTGTCGAAATTAATTAAATAGGGGTGATGATATGAAAAAAACGCTTGTCTTCTTTTCCTTGATCCTAACATTAACTGTTCTGTATACATACTCTGTTTCCGCAACCGAGAAAGTAAACGTCGGCTTGTTTTACGGTGATAGTGCATTGGAATCGCTTAGCGTTTCGGGCGAAGAACTTTCGTTCAGCATTCCGCAAATTCCAGAATCTTCCCACTATATGCTAACGGCTGAAACTGCCGGAACGGTCTTTGCTTCCTATCTATCGGACGAAGATGCCGAAGAACACTTTCCGGTAATGGTGAACAGCGCAGGCACGTATAAACTTGTTGACGAAAGCCAATTTACCCTGACCATCCCGTTGACGAATTCCGCTATTCGTGTTAGCATTGACGGCCAGACCGTTGCCGTATTCGACTTGCCCGACGGGGTAGGGGTGCAGGATTTTTCCGATTATCGCATATTACTGAACGGCAAAGAATACGACGGAAAGCTTTTGGTTCGCCGCGAAACAGGTGATTCACTTTCCGTCATCAACCGTTTGGACATCGAACCCTATCTTTGCGGCGTTCTGCCCTATGAAATGAGCAGTGGCTGGCCATTAGAGGCCTTGAAAGCGCAGGCAGTTGCGGCGCGGAACTATGTGGTAAACAATTTAAATAAGCATAAGTTAAACGGCTTTGACTTGTGCAACACCACCCACTGTCAGGTTTATCGCGGGGTTGCCGGACATGCCGATGATTGCACCCGTGCCGTAAAAGAAACCGCTGGCGTTTATCTGTATTACAACGGGAAACCCGCTCAGACCTTTTATTTTTCAAGCAGCGGAGGACGTACGGAGAACGTCAAGGATGTATGGGGATCTTCGTTTCCTTATCTGGTAAGCGTAGAAGACACCTATGAAAAAACCGAAGAAATTCCTTCTGCCACATGGAATTACAAAACCACTTTCGAAAAGTTGAGCAGTCAACTCAGCAATTACGATGTTGGTATGGTAAAAGACGTTGCTGTCACATCCACAACCGACGGAGAACGCGTCAAGACTTTACGGATTATCGGCACTTCCAAAACAATTGATTTAAAAGCGACTGAATTCAGAACTTTAGTCGGCAATTCGCTCATTAAAGGAACCTATTTTACCATCGAAAAAAGCGGTGGTGAACCCTATCACGTTCTTTCGGCCAATACGACCCAAAAAGGAAGCGAGAGAATTGCCGTCATGGGAGAAGACGGCATTATAAAAAGCATAACCGTTTCGGCGATGTTAGGAAAAAACGGTGTCAAACAATTTTCACCTAATTACACCGAATTGACTTTCAAAGGCAGAGGCTACGGTCACGGCGTCGGAATGAGCCAATGGGGCGCGAGGGGAATGGCTGAAGCAGGATTTACGTATGACCAGATTTTGACCCATTATTTTACCGGAACGGAAATACATACCGAGGAGTAGACAGAATGGAATTAAACGAGTTTTACTATAATTTACCGCAAGAATTGATTGCACAACACCCCCTTGCAGACAGAAGCAGTTCCAAGCTGCTTCATCTCGATAGTCAGACGGGCGAAACCGCCCACCGACATTTTAGCGACTTATTGGACTACATCCAGCCCAACGACTGTCTTGTTATCAACAATACGCGTGTTATCCCCGCACGGTTATACGGACAAAGAGAGGATACGGGCAGTCCGATCGAATTCGTATTATTGCATCGTAGTGGAGCGCTTTGGGAGGTTATCTTAAAGCCCGGCAAACGCGCTAAAATCGGAAAGCGTTTCACTTTCGGCGACGGACTGTTAAAGGCTGAAGTGGTTGATATCGTAAACGAAGGAAACCGATTGGTGCGCTTTGAATACGACGGTGTATTTGAAGAGATTTTAGACCGTCTCGGTGAAGTTCCTTTACCGCCCTATATCACCGAAAAATTAGATGATGCCGAACGTTATCAGACGGTTTATGCAAAGCATTCCGGTTCTGCTGCGGCTCCTACTGCAGGTCTACATTTTACACCCGAACTTTTAGACGCAATTGAGAAAAAAGGCGCCGCCATTGCTCCAGTGACCCTTCACGTCGGTTTAGGAACCTTTAGACCCGTGAAAGTCGACCGTATCGAAGACCACAAAATGCACGAGGAATTTTATGTCTTGCCACAGGAGAGTGCCGATAAGATCAACGCCTGTAAAGAAAAAGGCGGACGGATAATTGCCGTGGGCACCACAAGCGTCCGTACACTCGAAACGGTTGCGACTGTAGACGGGAAAGTGACCGAATCTTCGGGCTGGACGGGGATTTTTATCTACCCCGGTTATCGATACAAGATCGTTGATGCCATCGTCACCAATTTTCACCTGCCTTGTTCCACACTATTAATGCTCATCAGCGCATTTGCAACGAAAGAATATGTCTTTAAAGCATATGAAGAAGCCATTGAGCAAAGCTATCGGTTCTTTAGTTTTGGAGACGCCATGTTCATCGAAGGAGGTCAAAATGTTCAAAATACATAAAACAAACGGTGGAGCAAGATTAGGAACTTTCCACACCGTTCACGGAGACATCCAAACTCCCGTCTTTATGAATGTGGGTACCGCCGCCGCCATCAAAGGTGGTGTTTCGGCGCCCGACTTAGTTGATTTGGGTTGCCAAGTTGAACTGTCAAACACCTATCATTTACATTTGCGTCCTGGAGACGAGGTAATCAAAAAGATGGGTGGTTTGCATCGCTTTATGAACTGGGACCGGCCGATTTTAACCGACAGCGGCGGCTTCCAGGTCTTTTCCCTTGCTTCGCTTAGAAAAATCACCGAAGAAGGTGTAAGTTTCGCATCTCACATTGACGGCAGAAGAATCTTTATGGGTCCCGAGGAAAGCATGCGCATCCAATCCAACCTAGGCTCAACCATTGCAATGGCTTTTGATGAGTGTGTCGAAAATCCTGCAGGATACGACTATTCCAAGGCGTCCTGCGAACGTACTACCCGTTGGCTGGAGCGATGCAAAATTGCACTCGAAAAATATAATAACGAGGAAGGCTGTGTCAATCCCCACCAACTGCTTTTCGGTATCAATCAGGGATGTACCTTTGACGATTTGCGTGTCGAACATATGAAACGGATTTCGGAACTGGATTTACCGGGGTATGCCGTCGGCGGTCTTGCAGTAGGGGAGCCGACCGAGGTGATGTATCATATCCTCGATGTTTTACATCCTTACTATCCCGAAGGAAAGCCACGCTATCTGATGGGCGTCGGTACCCCTTCCAATATCATCGAAGCGGTGGCACGCGGCATCGACTTTTTCGACTGTGTAATGCCCAGCAGAAATGCGCGGCACGGAAATTTGTTTACCGAAGATGGCATCATCAACCTATTCAATGCAAAGTACGAGACGGACGATTCACCCATCGATCCGACCTGTCAATGCCCAACCTGCCGTAATCACAGCAGGGCCTATTTGCGACATTTGCTAAAAGCGAAAGAATTACTTGCTCTCCGCCTTTGCGTTATGCATAACCTTTACTTCTATAATCATTTAATGGAAGAAATCCGCAAAGCTATCCTGGAAGACCGGTTTGACGCATTCCGTCGGGAAAAATCTGAAAAGTACGCAAGGAGAATATAATGTACTTCACGTTACTGGAAAAGAGGTTACGAGGGAAGGCTCCGTTCCACCAAAAAGTTTTGCACTTCCAATACGAAATCCCTCTCTCAAACCTTAAAAAAGCGTTCTATGATGTTACTTCTTCAAAAGGGTCTCTGTTTCAATGCAACGATACACTGGAGGAAACACCGATAAAAACGGTTGATAAAATCCCGTTTTCCGAAGAGGTATTTCAACAAAACGGGGTTGTGTGCGGCATATTCGACGAATACGAATCGTTTTATATCAGACTTGTGATTGACCCTGCCGAGAATGCAAATAGCAACGAAGAAGTGTGTGGGAACTTTTATTTATTTGCCAGCGACGAAATGATCTATGAAATCGGAAAGCATCTAGGGTGTACTTATGGTCAACTGGTGCTCGAGAGCACAGCAGATCATTTTGCTCTTTTGGCAGACTAAACCAGGAGGAACTATGAAACACGTTGATTTATATACCGACGGTGCCTGCTCGGGAAACCCCGGCCCCGGGGGGTATGGGATTATTTTGTCTTACAACGGAAAGGAAAAGGAACTGTCAGAAGGGTTTTCAGAAACCACGAACAACAGAATGGAAATTTTGGCAGTAATTAATGGGTTAAAGGCATTAAAAGAACCCTGCGAGGTGACCGTTTACAGTGATTCCAAATATGTTGTTGATGCCATTAACAAAAATTGGCTCTATACATGGGAAGCAAACGACTGGAGACGGTCAAACAAGGAACCGGTGCTGAACCCCGAACTTTGGATGGAGCTTCTTGTTTTGATGGAAGAACACGATGTTTCGTTCGTTTGGGTAAAGGGGCACAACGAGCACCCGCAGAACGAAAGATGCGATCGTTTAGCCGTTGCGGCTGCCCAAAAAGCAAAGAAAGAATTGGGAAATTAGGTGCCTGAAAAAATTTTTGAAAAAAATGAAAAAAGTTATTGACAAGGCAGACCTTTTTATGTATAATAGGTTCTGTCGTCAGGACGCCGTGGGCGCATAGCTCAGCTGGGAGAGCATCTGCCTTACAAGCAGAGGGTCATAGGTTCGAGCCCTATTGTGCCCACCACACGGCCCGGTAGTTCAGTTGGTTAGAACGCTAGCCTGTCACGCTAGAGGTCGAGAGTTCGAGTCTCTTCCGGGTCGCCAATATGCCTCTGTAGCTCAGTCGGTAGAGCAGGGGACTGAAAATCCCCGTGTCGGTGGTTCGATTCCGCCCGGAGGCACCACTATTAAGTTTTTATGCGGGAGTGGCTCAGTGGTAGAGCGTCACCTTGCCAAGGTGAACGTCGCGAGTTCGAATCTCGTCTTCCGCTCCAAACAAAAGGCGTATATATATTACGCCTTTTCATATATGGCGCCATAGCCAAGTGGTAAGGCAGAGGTCTGCAACACCTTTATCCCCAGTTCAAATCTGGGTGGCGCCTCCAAAAATAAAAGCACTCATATTGAGTGCTTTTATT